>DATDQZ010000141.1:0-14422 GCA_035292005.1 Bathyarchaeia archaeon
TTATTCCCATTCTATGGTTGCTGGCGGCTTGTGCGTTACGTCATAAACAACGCGCGTAACCTCTGGTACCTCGTTGGTTATCCTCGTGGAGATTTTCTCCAGAATCTGGTAGGGAATTTTGGCGAAGCTGGCGGTCATGGCTTCACGGCTTTCCGCAGCGCGCACAGCGACCACGTAGCCGTAGGCTCTAGCGTCACCTTTGACGCCTGTGGCTTTGGTGTCAGTTAAAACGGCAAAGTACTGCCACAAGTTTTCTGCCAAACCGCTCTTTTCGATTTCCTCCCTCACTATTCTGTCGGCTTTCTTTGCGACCTTAACTTTCTCCGCGGTTAATTCGCCTATTATCCTGACTGCAAGTCCAGGTCCCGGGAATGGTTGTCTATTGACTATTTCGTTGGGCAAGCCGAGCATTTTGGCGACTTTTCTCACTTCGTCCTTGTACAGGTCGCGGAGAGGTTCCAAGATTTTTTTGAATTTGATTTTTGCTGGTAGTCCCGCGACGTTGTGGTGTGTTTTTATTTTGTCTGAGTGCTTTCTGAAGCCTGACTCGATTCTGTCCGGATAAATGGTTCCCTGAATCAGGTACTCGGCGCCTGCGTTTTCGGCTATCTCTTCGAAAACTCGTATGAATTCTTCTCCGATGATTTTCCGTTTCTTTTCTGGATCAGTTACGCCTCTGAGTTTTTCCATAAACCTTTTTTGCGCATCTGCCATTACGAGGTTGATTCTGAATTTTTGAAAGGCGTTTCTGACAGCTTCGGGTTCGCCTTCCCGCATAAAACCATGATCAACAAAAACCGCTGTTAGCCTGTCGTTTAGCGCTCGGGCCGCGATGGCGGTTGCCACACTGGAGTCTATGCCTCCGCTCAAGCCTATTATGGCTTTGCCTTCGCCAACTTCTGTTTTTATCTCTTTAACCATCTTTTCTATTAGGTCTTCCATTTGCCAGTTGGCTTCGCACTTGCAAACGTCAAAGACGAAGTTGCGGAGCATGCGCATGCCGTTTTCCGTGTGGATAACTTCCGGGTGCCACTGCAAACCGTAAATGGGTTTTTCCTTATGCCTAAAAGCAGCGACTGGACAGTTTTCAGTGTGCGCTAAAACTTCAAATTCAAGCGGCATGGCAAAAACTGTGTCGCCGTGGCTCATCCAAACCTTTTCTTTTTCGCCTAAGCCTTTTAACACGCCTACAGGCTTGTCAATCGCGACGTGAGCGATTCCGTATTCTTTGCAGGCTGCGGGTTCAACTTTTCCATTGGTTATTTGGGCAATGAGTTGATGACCATAACATAAGCCTAAAACTGGCAGGTTTGTTTCCAAGATTCGCGGGTCAAGTCTCGGAGCGTTTGGTTCGTAGACGCTCGCGGGACCTCCTGAAAGAATCAAGCCTTTAACGTTGAATTTTTCGTTCAGGCTTTTGACGTCGTCTGGTGTTATGTCATGTGGGACGATTTCGGAGTAAACGCCGTGTTCTCTGATTCTTCTCCCTATCAGGTGACAGTACTGTCCCCCGAAATCCAGCACCAGTATAGTATCATACTTCATCTGCATTTCGCCGCGGCTCAGATAATTGGGTTTTTGCTCTACTAATTTAACATTGCTATCTTGTTGCTGTCAATTACAAATGTGTTCTTTAGCTTTCTGCGCTCGTCGTCTGCCTCGCATTTTCCCTCTTTTAAGAGCTTCAGTATTCCATGTCCAACGCTTAAAACTAAACTTTTATAAACATAAACGTTTGATTATTAGAAGCATGTCCCGAAAAGGTTGATTTGATTGGAAAAATGTACAAGGAGCAATTAGTAATGGAATTGAATGAAACTGACATGAAGATATTGCAGGGGCTTTTGGAAGACGCTCGATTCTCGAGCAGGCAGATAGCAAAAAAAGTAGGCGTTTCTGTAGGCACCGTGCTTTCAAGAACCAAGAAAATGGAACGCGACGGCATCATAAAAGGCTACTCGGTCATTTTGGACCACGAAAAGCTCGGGTACGAATTAACAGTTGTCATGGAAATAACGGTTTCGAAAGGTAGACTTGTTGAAATGGAAGAAGAGATAGCTAAAATCCCCAACGTGTGCAGCGTTTACGATGTAACTGGGTTGACAGACGCCGTTATCATTGCAAAATTCAAGGGTCGCGAGGAACTCGGGCAATTTACCAAGCGTCTGTTGGCTTTGCCCTACATTGAGCGTACAAACACGCATGTCGTGTTGACAACGGTAAAAGAGAACTTTCGCCTACTCTGAACAAAAACAACCGGCACTTAACAATTCTTTGTTTTTATGTTAATTTTCGACCTTTTCTAGTTGTAAAGCGAAGATCGCACCTGTGCCGTTCGCCTGAAACTGTTGAGATAAATGATAGTGCTTAGACTATTTTCGCGGTTGTTTCTTTTTTTTTGTATTCGAGTTCTGGAGTAGCGATTGTTATTTTTGTGCCTGAAGCAACGCGGGAGGTTATCCAAACGTTTCCGCCTATAACCACATTATCTCCTACTATGGCGTCGGCGCCAAGAAGTGTGGCTCCTGAATAAATTACCACGTTGTTTCCAACCGTGGGGTGTCTTTTTCTTCCTCTGATTATGTGTCCCTTCTCATCCTTTGGAAAGCTTAACGCGCCCAGAGTGACTCCCTGATAAATCTTCACGTTGTCGCCTATCTCGGCGGTTTCTCCGATAACCACTCCTGTTCCGTGGTCGATGAAGAAGTTCTTGCCTATCTTCGCTCCTGGGTGAATGTCGATTCCTGTCTGAGAGTGAATGTGCTCGCTCATTATTCTGGGGATCAGCGGGACTCCTCGGAGATAGAGTTCATGGGCTATTCTGTAAGTTGTTATTGCCAGCACGCATGGGTAGCTGAGGATTACCTCTTCGGTGCTGACAGCCGCTGGGTCTCCGTTGTAGGCTGCTTCTATATCTCCGCTGAGAAGTGATCTTATCTCGGGGATTTTCTCCAGAAGCTCCTTGACCACTACCTGCGCCCTTTTTTGGCAGATGTCTTCTGGGCATTCCTTGATCTTTCGGCAAATATACTTGAGGCTTTTCTCCACTTCCCCTGTAAGCCGAGTATAGACCGAGGTCAAAGTGTTGCCGAGAAAGTACTTGATGTTGGATTTAGTGATTCCTGTTTTTCCCAAATACCCTGGGAAGACCATCGTTAGTAAGTCTTCAAGAACCTCGATGACAACTTCTTTTGATGGGAGATCTCTTCCTTCAAGGTGGTTCATGCCTCCAAATGTTTCATAGTTTCTCGTGATTTCATCAACGAGCAACGGTAAGCCTGTTTCACTCCAGTTGTTTTCCAAGCTTTCTTGGCTTTTCATTAGTGCGTCGCGCATTTTCTCTGGATTCCAACAGTACGTTTCCGCATCTTGACTCTCTTTCTTTTCTTGTTGCGGTCGGTCTGACTTGGGTTTCATTTGATTTCTCCTCTTTCATAATGCAGAAGAGCTGGATATAAGAGATGATCATTTCTCATAAATGGGTTATGTATGTGGAGTTAGGGGTTACCGCGTTTTCTTGAAACAGCGGGGTGCTGAGGTATCGTTCTCCAGTGTCGGGAAGAATAACCACCAAGAGTTTGCCTTCGTTTTCTGGTCTTTTAGCCACTTCTATTGCCGCGTAAGCTGCTGCGCCAGCGGAGATTCCTACGAGTAAGCCTTCTTTTTTGGCGAGTAACCGTGCGGTTTGCATTGCGTCTTCGTCTTTGACCTTGATGACTTCGTCCACTAAGTCGAGTTTCAGGACTTCTGGGATGAAGCCTGCGCCGATGCCTTGAATTTTGTGAGGGCCTGATTTGCCGCCGCTTAAGACTGGCGAGTTAGCGGGTTCTACGGCTATGGCTTTGAATTTGGGTTTGAGTGGTTTAATGTACTGCGCTACGCCTGTGATGGTGCCGCCTGTCCCCACGCCTGCGACTAATATGTCAACTTGGCCGTCTGTGGCGTTCCATATTTCTGGGCCTGTTGTCTCTCTGTGGATTTTTGGGTTCGCTAAATTCTTGAATTGTTGCGGAACGAAAGAGTTAGGCGTGTTTGCAGCAAGTTCTTCGGCTTTTTTGATGGCACCTCTCATGCCCTCTGGTCCAGGAGTGAGGACGAGTTCTGCGCCGTATGCTTTTAGTAGGTTGCGGCGTTCAATAGTCATGGTTTCTGGCATTGTCAGGATGAGGCGGTAGCCTCTTACCGCAGCGACCATGGCGAGGCCTATGCCCGTGTTGCCGCTGGTGGGTTCAATAATCACGGTGTCTGGTTTGATTAGTCCCTGTTTTTCGGCTTCTGCAATCATGCTTAGGCATATGCGGTCTTTGACGCTTCCTCCTGGGTTTCGAGATTCGAGTTTGGCCACAACTGTGCACTTCAAGCCTGCGGTTAGTCGGTTCAAGCGTATTAGAGGTGTTTTTCCTATTGTTTCCAGAACGGAGTTGAATATTTCTTTCATGAGGGTTCACCAATCCCTTTTATAACGTCGTTATAACGACGCGGAGTGCCATAAATACTTACCGTTCTCCACTTCTAAGTTAATATAATCTCTCATTCACGTGAAGGCTTCTTTTTTTCTCTTCGCAAACGTGCTGTCGTCTGTTTCAGAGCGAAAGTGCAGACTAGAAGTTTTTACGTGAGAGCAGCAAAGTAAAGCCTTTTAACGTGTTGCCTGTTTCTATTATCTGCCACGTAACAGCTCCCATCTAAACAAGGCACAATAAGTGTTGAACTGCCAAGTGCGGGGGTTGCCAAGCATGGTCAAAGGCGTAGGCCTGAGGCGCCTATCCTGTAGAGGTTCGTGGGTTCAAATCCCACCTCCCGCACCAGATTTGCGAAGAACGTCAACTGCTCAATTCGCATGCTCTTTAGCTTAACCTATCTAAAAGGAAGCCTTTTCTTCATTGCGTAAGGCTTAAATCTGTATTACATGTATTACTCGTATAGAGTTGGCAGTTATGCAGAAAGTCATAGAAAAAGAAACGATCGTCCCCATACGCTTCCCTAAGCACGAACTCGAAAAAATTGACGAAGCGGCAAAACGAGTGGGAGCAAAGTCCAGAAGCGCTTTCATTAGAGAGGCAACTGAAAAGTATGTTCAGGAAGTTGGCGGCTTAAAAGTCATTGAAATAAGAAAAAACGTCAGCCTGAAGGAAGCAAGAACACAGATTCTCGCCTACTTGAAAGAGCACAAGGAGGCTGAAACTTTCGACATCGCCAACGACCTCAGGCTTGACATAGATTTCACAGTCAAAGTTTTGAAAAAACTGTGGGAAGAGGGAAAAGTAAGTTGATAGGAAAAGAAGTTGGAGACCAACTCACAGCTGAACAAATCATCTGCGAATGCCGCAGAATGAAGGGCCCAGTTCTCATACACAAAGGCTCACATAGAGCACAAAGGTACGTTTTAGACGGTCTCCCTGCAGTGGCGATAGTTTCAAAAAAATGGCGCCTCAATGAGTAAAACTAACATCCTTTCGCAGCAGTTAGACGAGTATTTGCATAAAAAGAATTGACCAAACACTCTTCAGATATCCTGATCTAACCACAAAATTTGTCGAAAAAGCATTTGGGACCCTGCTACTGAGGAGTTCGTGGGTTCAAATCCCACCCCCCGCACCTTTATAAGCAAAATTGAGGGGGGTCCCGCGTGGAGATGAATTTGAGTTTTTGCCTATTGCAGCTTGCGTTTTCTGAACAATTTGATGCCTTCGTAGTCGCAGACGTAGTCGAATCCAGCTTCCACGAGTTTTGATGCCTCTTCGATGGACTTCCAGGTCCTCTTCTGTCTCAAACCAGCAATTACAACGAAGCCAAAGCGTACGCTCTTTCATAATATATCGACTAATGACTTGTTGGTCTTTCCGAAATCTGAGTTATATTACATTCGTATAACTTACGATACCATGATACTTGGGGAGAATAGGTGTTGAAGCTTTCGAAATTGATGAAAGAACAATTCAAGTTTTTGGAAGCGGTAGCAGTCCTTGAGAAGAATACAAGCCCAATCAAACTAATCAGGTCACAAGTCACAAGAATTCAGGAACTTTCAATTCTCGCTGTAGGGGTAGTTATTCCTACCCTCAATGAGGAGAAGAACATCGAAGATGTGCTCCTTGATTTGAAGAATCTGGGTTATTACAATATTCTGATCATTGATGGAATGTCAACGGATGAAACAACTAAGATTGCAGCGAGAAACGGGGCTAAAGTTATTTTGCAGAATGGTAAAGGTAAAGGTAATGCTATCAGACAAGGTCTTGGTAACGGTTATCTTGATGCTGATGCCATTGTCATGATGGATGCAGACGGGTCGATGGACCCGAAGGAAATTTATGGTCTTGTTGAAGCTTTGAATTCTGGTGCTGATATTGTGAAGGGGTCTCGATTCATGAAGGCGGGGGCCTCTTATGACATGAGTTCACTGCGGCGAATTGGCAACATGCTCATGGTAGCAGTTGTCAATTTCCTATGGTCAGCGAAATACACCGACCTTTGTTATGGCTTTGCAGCCTTTAACAGACGAGCTATTGAAAGGTTGGTGCCTCTTTTGAAGTCTGAAAATTTTGAAGTTGAAACTGAAATTTTCCTCAAAGCTTTGGATTTGGGTCTAGTGGTTAAAGAGGTTCCAAGTACGGAGTTTGAACGTAGGAATGGCGAGTCTAATCTTCATTCATTCAGAGATGGGCTCAGAATACTCAAGACAATCGCTGAAGAGTTTGTAAACTCCTTGTCAAAGAGATACAAGTGACGGCAGTCTAAAGCAAGTGTACTTCTTTTAATACAAAGAAAAAAGGGAATGTGGGAGACATCTCCACTTGGGCTAGGGTTCAAATCCCACCTCCCGCACTGAACTTTTGGCCGAGGTTTGAATTCTCGGTTTTTGGGAGTCACCGATAATTATTCCTTGCTACAAAAATAGGTTCAAATATAGGTTCAAAAAATCGGTGTTACGACATAATCCTCCGTCCTTTTCGAAAAAAATATCTGGGAATTAAGTTTTAGCTCTTGAACTTGAAATCATTGTACTTCTACCTTTTTTCAGTCTTGTTAGATTTTCGTTCTCGTGAAAGGCGTTTTGTAATCTCGATGCTGGCGAGTGTTATGAAGGATAGACCAGAGACAAGTCCAACTTCGTAGAGGCCAATTGGAACTATTCCCAATGCTTGTTGCGCTGCAGGAATGTTGATTAACGCTAGTATTAATATGGCTTCCCATAACACAGTTAATAGGAGGAATTTATGCGGTTTCACTTCGAAGAGTGAGTACCTTAATGAGCGACAGTTTAGCGCTAGAATCAATTCAAAGAAAACTAAGACTAAGAACAATCTAGTTTGGGCAATTTCCACGCCTTGTGGTAAAGAGCTTAGGAAAACCCATAGCAGAAGAGGAACTTCTATTAATACTGCCCGCAAAAGGAATAGCTTCACTTCTTTGGTGAACACTGTTTCTGTGGGACGGCGGGGGGGTCTTTTCATGACATCTGGATCAGATGGGCTAACGCCCAGAGCTATGGCTGGGAGGCCGTCCGTGGCTAAGTTGATATACAAAATTTGCACGGGAAGAAGAGGCAATGGATATCCAGCTAGAACCGCAATAGAAAGCACAATTATCTCCACGAGATTTGCTTGCAGAAGATATGTGAGATATTTCTTTATGTTATCGTAAATCCATCTGCCAAGTTCTATGGCTTTGACTATTGTTGCGAAATTGTCGTCCGCTAGCACTATATCGGCAGCTTCTTTGGTTACCTCTGTTCCCGTCACACCCATTGCCACTCCGATGTCGGAGTGCTTAAGCGCAGGAGCATCATTAACGCCATCACCTGTCATGGCAACCACTTGCCCCTTCTTTTTCCATGCTTGAACAATCTTCAACTTATGCGTCGGAGAAACTCGTGCATACACAGTAACCTTTTCAACGATGTCTTCAAACTCTTCGTCAATCATCCTTTCCAAATCTTCACCAGTGAGCACCATGTCTCCTTCTTTGTAGATTCCCATCTCCTTGGCTATCGCAAGCGCCGTTAGCTTATGGTCTCCAGTAATCATAACTGGCCTTATGCCCACTTTTTCGCAGACTTTGATGGCTTCTTTTGCTTCTTCTCTTGGTGGGTCTATCATTCCCAGCAAGCCAAGGAAGACTAAGTCTTTCTCTAAAGTTTCTTCGTTAAGAGCCACGTCGTCTGTTTGGAGTTTCTGGTAAGCGATGCCGAGCACTCGCAGCGCGTCTCGAGCCATTTCTTCATTTACCCTTTGAATCTCCTGTTTCTTCTTCTTAGTCATTTTCTCTACTTTATCTGCTCCATAAATGTGAGTGCATCGTTCCAAGATTATTTCTGGCGCTCCTTTTGAATAGACGATTTTGCTTCCGTCGGGTGTCGAGTGAACAGTTGTCATGCGCTTTCTTTCAGAGCTAAATGGAACTTCACTTATCCGTGGATACTGCTTTCGTATATCGTCTATTTGGAAATCCGCTTTTGCTGAAGCAACAATAAGTGCGCCTTCAGTTGGGTCACCTTTAACGCGCCATTTATCTCCGTCAATAAATAATTCAGCATCATTACACAAAATTGAAGCTTGCAAAACATGTGAGAAAACTTCCTTTTTGAAAAAGTCGTTGTCGCCTTCTGTATGAAATTCACCCTTAGGCTCGTATCCAACTCCTGTTACATTTATAATTTCGTTTCCAGTGTAGATTCTCCGCACTGTCATTTCGCCCTTCGTTAACGTGCCTGTTTTGTCTGAGCAAATCACGGTTATGCTGCCTAGCGTCTCTACTGCGGGCATTTTTCTGACGAGGGCGTGTCTCTTAGCCATTTTATACATGCCGATTGCGAGGCTGCCAGTGACAACGGCTGCTAGGGCCTCTGGAACGGAGGCTACAGCCAAAGCTACTCCGAACATAAACATGCCTAGAAGAAATTGGGTGTCTACGATTCCATTCATTAGAAATTCTCGTAAAACTCCAACGCTTATTACAATGACGCTTATGGTTAGGGCAGCAATGCCCAACCATTTTCCTAACCCTCTTATTCTTTTCTCTAATGGCGTCTCTTCTTTAACCACTGCTGTCACTTGCTTCGCAATCTTTCCAAATTCAGTGCCCATACCAGTCGCTGTCACGACGGCTTTTCCCTTGCCGTAAGTCACTCCCGTACCCGAAAAAACAATGTTTTTCCTATCAAGAAGAGAAATGGCACTAGAAATTCTTCCAGTTTCCTTAAAAACTGGCATAGACTCCCCAGTTAAAGACGCTTCATTCACTTGTAGACTTATTACCTCTATTAACCGAGCGTCAGCAGAGATTTTGTCCCCTTCTCTTAATACAACGATGTCACCAGGCACTATTTCTCTGGCAGGAATCACAATTTCCTTTCCATCTCTCACAACCGTAGCAGTGGGGCTGAGCATTTTCTTCAATGCCTCCAAGGCTCTTTCCGCACGGTATTCTTGGAAAAACCCAAGCACAGCAGAAACCATTACTATAACGGAAATAATCATAGCGTCAATCCCATGGCCAGTGGCTAAAGAAACTAAGGTTGCGCCGAGAAGAATCAGAATAAGGATATTTTTGAACTGGTTGAAAAGAATCCTCAAAGGTGAAACTTTTGCTGTGATAGTCAACTCGTTGAACCCATAATGCTTCAGTCTATTCGTAGCCTCGGCTACATCCAATCCTTGTGTGCTAGTTTGGAGTTTCTCTAATACCTGAGGGGTTTCTAGCGAATGCCATTCCTCTTCCGCGTTCATGTAAAATCTCTCCTTAGAGAATCCTCTCTGCGTTTCCGCTCCTATATTTAGATTGTAGCTAATAAACGTCAGCGTGCAAAAAATGACCTTTAAATCAAATTTTTGAGGAATACCCGGGGGCTTCGAACTCTCTTTTAAGCTTCGCCAAACTAAGGCTGAAAAGGAATGAATGAAGGTCGCCCATTTCATAAAAATTCCGAGAATTTAAACCGAAGTTTAAACCTAACCCCCCGCACCATCTTCGAGAGTAAATTCGCTCGAATTTTGCTTTTTTGGACAACGAGGCGCTCCCAACTTGAATTCACACCACAATTCAACCTATATATAAGGAAGGGGGTAGGCACCTCAGAGACGTTAACCCTAAACTCGCAACAGTCAAACATTGGTTCTACACAGAAATTCAATCTATATATAAGGGGGCTATAGTTTTGCAGAGCGCAACAGACCGCAAACCTCAAAGAAACAACGGCTAAAAATTCAAGAACATACAGAAATATTTAGATACCCCCAAAAGGTCTGAATATAACAATGCCACCAGCAAAATTCGAATCAAGAAAATTCGTCTCAGTCGACCCAAGCAAATGCACAGGCTGCGGAATCTGCGAATACGCTTGCGCACTAGAAAAAGGCGAATCTCTCGGAAATCCATTGAAGTCAAGAATCCGCGTCATCCGCATGACCCCACTGTTCAATTTTGCTCTTGCTTGCAGGTTCTGCGAAGACGCCCAATGCGTGAAAGCCTGCCCAGAAAAAGCCATAGTCCAATCCGAAAAAACAGGCATACTCATGCTTAAAGAAAAACAATGCAAAGGCTGCGACTGGTGCGTCCAAGCCTGTCCGCATGGCGGAATCGTCATTCACTCTGACACGGGCAAAGCCATAGCCTGCGACCTCTGCGACGGAGAACCCAAATGCATCGAATTCTGCCCAGAGGAAGCCTTGGAACTCGTCTCTACTGACGAAGCAGCTGAAAAAAGGTTCAACGACGCCTTAGAAAAACTTCCCGCAGAAACCGAACGCTTAACAAACATCGTCAAAAAGAAAGAATGGAAACCCCTGCTGGCAGAAGCAGAGAAAAGAGCCATGAAAGTCACAGAGAAACTCGAAGCCCTAAACAAGAAAGCAAGTTCTAAAAAACAAAAATAAGCAAGCTGCTAAATGATTAGCAAAAGAGCGTTAGAGTTTTTCTTCGTAACCTCTCAGAAGCTGGTCCATGCCTTTCCCGTTTTTTTCACCCATGTAGCCGCCTTCCAAAACGAAAAACGTCGGCTTCTTCAATGCAGCGATCCTCCTGCCTATCTCCCTATAGCTATTTTCCGTCAAACCAAGAGACGCCAAATCTCCAAGATAAGTGTCAAAGCCCACTGAAACAGCTACAACCTCGAAGCTATTACTGTCAACCATACCTAAGGCTTGGTCAAGAGTCTTCAAATACGCCGTTTCGCCGCAATCAGCAGGCAACGGAAAATTCAGGCAATTCCCTTCAGAATAACCGCCCGTACCAGGATAATGCGGATAACGATGCAACGAGACATAAACCACTTTCTTGTCGCCTTGAAAAATCTCCTGCGTCCCGTTTCCATGGTGCCCATCAACATCCAATATCAAGGCTGGTTTGTTGAGAGTTTTCACTGCTATAGCTATATTATTTACATAGCAGAATCCCCGTGTGTACACGCCTAAAGCTGCACCGCTTCTTCCAGCGTGATGCCCAGGTGGCCTCATGAGCGAAAAACCGTTAACTTTAGCTGCCAGCAAAGCGCCTCCAGCTGAAAGCCGTGCGTACTCGTAAATGCTGTCGTACGCAGGCGTGTCAGCGTCTTCAACCAAGCCTTTCTTGAGGTTCCAAATGTACTCAGCGTCATGCACCCTGAGCAAATCCTCTTCAGACGCTGGTGTAGGCTCCAAAAACTTGTATCCCTTTTCTTTCAAGATTTCATGGGCCATTTTTACTCTTTGGGGGCCTTCTATGTGCCAAGCACCGTAACCCAAACATTTTTCTGAAAAAACTATTTTCGTATTCATGGCGGCTGCATCCATACATAGATAAGTGACGTTTTCCAAATTAAAATACAACCTCCTCTTAAAGGTTTAGCGCGCACTTGAGAACTGGGAGAAAACGCCATGGTTTCCGAAAATCCTTTCGCCGAGTTCCGCAAGGAATGCGAAACCGTGTTAGCGTATGCACTGAGGAAGATTCTTCCAGAAATTAAAGTTGAAACTTTGCCTTTGAGCAAGCCGCCAAACTCCGAGTTTGGGCAACTGTCCTCCTCGCTGTGCTTTGAACTTGCAAAGAAGCTCAACCAGAAGCCAACCGACTTAGCTGAACATTTAGTTAAAGCCATGAATAAATCAGTTTTCTCTCTAGTCGAAAAGGTTGCTTCTGCTGGTGGCGGCTACATAAATTTTCACGTAGATTCCGCCAAGTTTTCTGCTTTGACCCTTGCCTCAGTTAAGCAGCTGGGTTCCGAGTATGGGTTTTTGAAGACTGAGAAACCTCTTAAAATAATCATTGAACACACTAGTGTTAATCCGCTTCATCCCATCCACGTCGGGCAGGCGAGGAATCCAATGCTGGGTGACGCTTTAGCCCGTATTCTCAAGTCTAGAGGACACACGGTTTTTCGCCACTACTACATTGATGATGTGGGGCGTCAATCCGCTGTGGTTGCCTATGGCTACGCTAAGCTGGGCAAGCCGCAGCCTGACGAGAAAGCAGACCATTTCGTGGGTAAAATCTACACAATCACAAGCTGTTTGGTAGAAATCAACCGCCTAAAAAAAGCGCTTGAACTCGCCAAGACAGTTTCATCCCTTGACGAAATAGCAAAGCTTAACAAGGAGATTGATGATTGGGTGTCTATTGCCGCAGAACTCAAAGAGAAATTCCCATCAACCTTCAACAAGCTCTTGGCAAAAATAGGCAGAGACAAGGATCCCGAGGAAGAAGTCAACAGGCTGAATCGCGCCTACGAAGACGGAGAACCTAAGGCTACAAAACTTATAAGGGAAATAAGTGAGCTTTGCCTTCAAGGTTTCAGGGAAACACAAGAACGTGTGGAAATATTTTATGATTCGTGGGATTGGGAAAGCGACTTTGTGTGGAGCACTCAGGTTGCCGAAGTTCTCCAAAGATTGAAGATGTCTCCGTTCGTTTACACTGAAGGCGGAGTCTTGGAGTTTGACGCTGAAAAAGTGACACACGTCTTAAATCTAAAAGCTAAATTGGGTCTGAAAGAGGATTATGAGGTTCCGCCGTTGACGCTTGTGCGGGCTGATGGCACGACGCTGTACACGACGCGTGATGTTGCTTACACTTTGTGGAAGTTTAACCGTGCGGAAAGGGTCATAAACGTTATTGGTATGGAGCAGTCGTTGGCCCAGTTGCAGCTGAAAATAGCCTTGTATGCCTTGGGCTACGGCAAATACGCTGACAACTTCGTTCATTTCGCTTACAACCTCGTCACACTTCCGGGCTATAAAATGTCCAGTCGCCGAGGGCGCTACATCACTTTCGACGAGGTTCTCAACGAAGCGGTTGAACGAGCATACGAAGAGGTTTCGAAGCGTTCGCCTCATTTGGCTGAGGAAGAAAAGCGAAAAATCGCCAACTTCGTCGGTGTCGGCGCTGTGCGTTACGCTCTTGTTGATGTTGATGCTTCTAAGCCTGTTGTTTTCACTTGGGACAGAGTGCTGAACTTCGAAACCAACAGTGCACCATACGTTCAGTACACTCACGCAAGGGCATGCAGCATCCTGCGCAAAGCCGCAAGGGAACCAGAAAAGCCAGCTTTCGAGCTTTTGAAGGAAACACTGGAACGTGAGCTTGTTTTGGCTTTAGCTAGTTTTCCAGACACTTTCGTCGAAGCCACAGAATACCTCAAACCTAACGTGATCGCGGACTATACGAATGCGCTTGCGGACAAGTTTAACACTTTCTATAATGCGTTGCCAGTCATAAAGGCGGAACCGCGAGAACTCAGCGATGCACGGCTAGTTTTGACTGATGACATTCGTATAGTGCTCCACAATGCTCTAAACCTAATCGGAATAGTGGCGCCTGAAAAAATGTAAAAACGCCTCGCAATTTAAAAGAGAAATGGCGCCAGAACTGATGTGCTCGGAAGAGACTATAGCCCCTTATATATAGGTTGAAATGTAGGGTGAATTGCTGTTTCAGTTGTTGCTAGCAGTGATAAGCTGTTTAAGATAGAGGTTCCCAACAAAACAGTGAAGTCGCTGTACAGCCCCTTTGATTTTAGACTTAAGGAATTCAATAAAGCCCCAGAGAGACAATTCAACGTAGAGATTAGAGTAAGAAACAAAGTGCTGTATCTAGTCAAGACAGAAAAGAAAGACTAGCACAACCTATCCATTCCCTCTTTTTTTGTGCTTTCTTTTTTCACTTCACAAACATTCAAAGGAGCATTAATAATCCCTGTCTCTTTTCCAGACGTTATATGGACATTGACCCCAACAGTAACTGCTGCCTTTGTAGATGCAGCTTCTACACTCTGGCGAGTCAAAAATCCTACGCTTACTCACAAACTCTTCTCCATAAATAACAAGTACAAACTTGGATTTCTGCTTTTCCATACCATGACACAGAAAAATTCTTTCTCACTTCACAAACATTCCAAGGAGTCCATAGAAAGACAAAATCAAAATTATTTTATTACTGTATGTTTTTA
>DATDQZ010000142.1:0-3384 GCA_035292005.1 Bathyarchaeia archaeon
ATATAAGGGGGCTATAGTTTTTTCCACGCACTAGTTCTGCGACCTGCCATATTCCAAGTTGAGAAAACGTTAGAGGGATTGAGGTCTGATTTTCCATAGGCTACCTACGCATTGCAATCTGCAGAAACGCTGGAGAACGCAACCTTTCGCAACAAAGCAGCCTAACGGCACATTTTGTTTAAACTTTTGAAGAGTCAATTTTGATTATTTGCGGAATCTTGCCTGCTGTCCCAGTAAACCCTCTATACATTATGAGCACGCCTTCAACACCCTGAATAGACATGGCTTTCTCTATGCCACGTTGAACAGCGCCTTGATAATCTTCGCCCTTCACCACATTGCCCACAGCCGTAGCCACAGCATCCGCTAAGCCTGCGTTTCTGCAGAAAACCGTAGCAGCCTCAGCATCACCAAAGCTTAAAGCATGACTGAAAACCCCTGAACTCGTGGCAACACCCGCTGGAAAATCCGTCAGCCTAAAACCAAACCTCTTCGAAAGCGGTGCATCTCCAGCAGCAAGCGCCACATCAACAGGCCTATCTGACACAGCAGAAACTTCGCCACCATCCTCCACAACCGCCACACTGCAACCATCAGCAAGCATATCTTTCACGGCTAAGTCAGCCAAAACTCCAGCCACAGCCGCCATAGGACCAACATTCGCTTTTTCTGCAGCCTCAGCCATCAACCGCGCCACCAAAGGCTTCGCAGGCACAGCAACAGGCGTAAGCGTGTAAAGAAACTTGGGATTGCTTTTCACGTAGTCTTCGAGTTCTTTTCTGTTGCGCTTTATGGATTCTATGGCTGTCCTGATGGCTTGTTCCTTGTCGGCGATTATGGTGCACCGTGTCTCTTTGTGCTGGAAAACATCCTTAAACAGCTTCGCCGTCATCTTTTGCTGATTACCCTTCTAGTGCAAGTTCCGCATTGCTCTGCTTAACCGACTTTATGGCTCGCGCTGGACACGCTTCAACACAAGCACTGCAAGTGCTGCCAACGCATTTTTCCTTATTGAAAACTACAGAGTTATCCTCAGCCAAGGTAATAGCTTCCACAGGACAAAGCGCTACACAAGCACCGCAACTAAAGCATTTCTCGCTGTCAACCTCGATGAGCTTCGGCACGCTTACAGTGACGCCTTTCGCACGGTAAGCTTTGACTATTTTCTCCAGCGCTGCGTCAGGAACGTCAACTAAAACTTCGCCGCCTTTAGAATTCACATGCGCCGCTATAATGTTGATAGGCACTTTCAGCTTAAGAATTATCTGCGAAGTAATCGGCTGCTCAACTATGTCCTCCGAAAACCTGAGAAGAATCCTCACCACACCTTTCACCTTCCCAAAAGCTTAGCCACATCTTCAGAAGTGACTATTCCCAGAACTTTCTGTTCAGCGTCAATCACGGGCAAAGCAGAAATATTATGCTGCGCCATTCGCCTGGAAGCTATCTCCAACGGTTCGTCAGGTTTAGCTGTCACCACACGCCGAGTAACTACATCAGCAAGCGCCTTTCTGCCTTCAGCCATAGCCCGCGTAATGTCCCATGAAGTAACAATTCCGCTGAGCCTGCCAGCGTCATCAACCACGACAATGTGATTGACTGACTGAGTTACTATACGCTCCGCGATAGTCCTTATCTCCTCGTTCTCTTTACACGTAGTCGCCGAATGCATTATGCTGGCTACAAAAGGCGTTTCCTCTGTCTGTTTCATGGGTTTGAAGACGCTGTCAAGCGGCAGACGTTCAACTGGTGCTGTCAAATAAAACGAGCCGTTCTTAATCCAAGACTTGAGGGTTGCAGCGATTTTCCTTGCCGTTTTTAAGCTTGAAAGCGAGCTAACTCTGACTCGCTTGTCACCTACGATTATTGCTCCTGACTTCAATTCCGCATAGCTCACTTTTCCCAGTTTTGGTCGGTCTCTGCGAGGTACACCATAATCAACAATGTTAGTGAAAATCTCCTCATCCTGTATAGCTGTCTTCTTCGCTAAGCCCTCATTCAAAATCGGTATTGGTATGCCTATTCCCACGTACAACGTAGTGCCATACCGCGTGAAAGATGCGCCTTGAAGGAAATCGGGATTCATCTTTTTGGCGTTTCCCCGAACCATCAATGTTCCATTAAGGTTTTGGGGGTCATGCTGGGTTCCTTCGCCGATAACGTAGCCTTGCGTTCCGCCGAGGAAAATGCGCGTTCCGATGCCTATCGTCTCGTAGTCTGGATCATTCATTAACGGGTTCAGTTCGCCAGCGCCTGAAAACGTGGCGTTCCGCATTCGCGGCAGAAGCTTCCCCATGTACGTGTAGATGGTCTCGTCACGGCTGTTCACTGCACAAGCATAACGCTGATAGCAGTTGCGGAAGTTAAGCAGATAGAACTGGTTCAGATCATCCTTTGTTAGGGTCGTTTTGAGCTGAGTTCGTGGGTAGCAGTCGGTTCCGTACGCTGTGGCTCTGAGCTCAACTTCTTTCCCGCGCACAAGATCTTCAATCACGTGTCCTCCACCATACTCAAAAGGCTGCGTTTCCGACATAGCAGTAGCGCCAATGTACAAGTCAACGGCAGCGCCAGGATGACAAATTGGGACGTCATTGATCCATGCTTTTTCAATTTTTATGGGTGGGTCAGAATGCCCAAGATTGATAACGGCGCCTGAAGAACACATTGCTCCAAAAGTACCTGTTGTAACCACGTCAACTTTTTTAAAAGCAACTTCGACGCCGCTGCTTTCCACCAAGCGCTTCATTTCTTCAGCGGTTAAAACTTGGGCATCGCCCTTTCTTATCTTCTCGTTAATCTCTTCTATTGTTCGGGTGTTCTGTTTGGGTTTGAGTTTCGTTTACCTCCAACCAATGCCAATCGAATGGCACATTCGCTTATTAATACCTTTTGGGATTTTGGCTTTACAGCGGTATGCTTTTGTGTTCTCTAGTGCTCGGAAAAGACTATAGCCCCTTATATAAAGGCTGAAATTTGGCGTGAAGCTGTGGTTGTGGAGAAGAGAGGTTGGCGTTGTGCTCTTACAAGTTTTGTCATGGAAGTTTGGGGCGAAACTGAAAAGTAGATAACCCATTTAGCATTTATTAGCAGCAGAGAATAACAAAAGAAAAGGTGCGGTCGCATGAAAAACAAGAAAGCGCTTGGAAGTAAAGCTCCGTTAGACGATTGCAAGATTCAGGTAAGCAAGAATGGTCCTTATCTCGTTTCCGCGGGGGTTCCCATATTAAAGCAGACGATAATTTGCGATTCCGAAGGTACTTCTTTTGAATGGCGTGTAGAGACAAAGTATCCGTTACAAGAAAAATGTGCACTTTGCCGTTGTGGGCAGTCTAAAAATAAGCCGTTCTGTGATGGGGCACACGTGAAAGTCGGTTTTGACGGCAC
>DATDQZ010000143.1:0-6337 GCA_035292005.1 Bathyarchaeia archaeon
AGGGGACAAAGAAAAAATGAAAGTTGGAAGAGCCAAATTTATCAATAAACCGACAGTAACGAAAGGCAAAAAATATGACAAATTCTTTATTTATTTGTCTTCTTTTGTTGTTAAAGACAAAGATTTTCCTTTCAAAGTTGACGAGGAACTTTTGGTAAAAATAGAAAATGGTAAATTAACCATTGAAAAAGCTTAATTAAGTAACTTTAGCTCGTACTAATCCACTTCTTTCTTGAGCAGCGCAATCAAAGCCAAAGATTAATCGCCCATCAACCAGCATATTTGGAGCCTAATAGCCAATCGATGCAGAAACCTATAGAGGGTCTATCCGCAACGCTTCTTTCAGAACTATATAAAGGAACTATAAATAAGGGGGCTATAGTTTTTTCCACGCACTAGAGAACACGCAATCGTTAATGGCAAACAGCTGCGTACCGCTCACCAGAAAACCGTGCTATCATTCTGTCTCATAAACTAAAAACACCCCAATTCTCTCTTATTTCTTCTTAGAAAACGTACAAAACTTTTATATTCTCTGAATTTAATCTCCCCCAACAAATTAACCGATAGAAGGAATAACGAGAATGCCTGAAACTAGCTTACCGTTCAACGAAAAAATCTATCCAAGTAACGCGAAAATATCTTCTGGAGAAAAACTCAAGCAAGAATGGGAAAAATCAATAAAAAACCCCAACGAATTCTGGGCTGAAAAAGCAAAAGCCATCGACTGGTACAAAAAATGGGACAAAGTACTAGACGACTCAAACCCGCCATTCTACAAATGGTTCCAAGGCGGAATCCTCAACATAACCTACAACGCCCTAGACAGACACATTAAAACCCAGAAAAAGAACATGCTGGCATACATTTGGGAAGGCGAACTCGGCGAAATCAAAACCTACAGCTACTATCAACTTTACAAAGAAGTAAACAAACTTGCAAAAGTCCTCAAAGAATTCGGCCTCAAAAAAGGCGACAGAGTAGCAGTTTACTTACCCGTCATTCCTGAACTACCAATAACTCTGCTGGCAACCGCACGCGTTGGCGGAATCCACACAGTCGTCTTCTCAGGCTTCAGCGCCGAAGCACTCGCAGACCGCATCAACGACAGCGGAGCAAAAATTCTCGTAACTGTAGACGGTTCATACAGACGCGGAAAAATAGTCGCAATAAAAGACAACGCAGACCGCGCATTGCAGAACACACCAACCGTGGAAAAAGTAATAGTTGTAAAAAGAACAGGCCAAGAAATCCAAATGAAAGAAGGACGCGATGTCTGGTTCCACGAAGCTCTCGCCAAAGCAGGCGCGAACGCTTACGTTGAGCCAGAACACACGCAAGCAACAGACCCGCTGTTCATCCTCTACACTTCAGGCACAACAGGCAAACCAAAAGGCGTTCAACACGGCATAGGAGGATACCTCGTTTGGGCATATTGGACCCTGAAGTGGGGTTTCAACCCGAACGAAGAGGATATCTGGTGGTGCACCGCAGACATCGGCTGGATCACTGGACACACCTATAACGTTTACGCGCCACTAGCCTTAGGAATAACCTCGCTGCTTTTTGAGGGAACACCCGATTACCCAGCACAAGACCGATGGTGGAACATCATCGAAAAACACGGCGTAACAATACTTTACACTACGCCAACTGCCATACGCATGTTCATGAAGTTCGGAGAAGAATGGGTAAACAAACACGACCTCAGCACCCTGAGACTTTTAGGAACAGTCGGCGAACCAATAAACCCCGAAGCATGGAAATGGTACTACCGCGTAATAGGAAAAGAAAAACTGGCAGTGATCGACACTTGGTGGCAGACAGAAACAGGCGGATACATGATCTCGCCGCTACCTGGAATAGAGCTTGTCCCACTTAAGCCAGGCTCCGCAACTTTCCCATTGCCAAGCGTTGAAACAGAAGTCTACGATGAAAAGGGGCAACCCGCAAAAGCAGGAAACAAAGGATTCCTCGTATTGAAAACCCCGTGGCCAGGAATGCTGCAAACGCTGTGGAAAAATCCAGAAAGATTCAAGCAAACCTACTTCGGAAGATGGCCCAACACCTATTACACGGGCGACTACGCAGTGAAGGATCCAGAAGGTTACCTGTGGCTTCTCGGCAGAGCAGACGAAGTTCTCAAAGTGGCAGGACACCGCATAGGCACGGTTGAGCTTGAAAGCGCTCTAGTTTCGCATCCAGCGGTTTCAGAAGCAGCAGTAATGGGTAAGGAAGACGCAGTGAAAGGCGAAGTGCCAGTAGCGTTCGTAGTGCTCAGAAGCGGCTTTTCACCGTCAGAAGAACTGCGCGCAGAGCTCGTAAAGCACATTAGGACAACGATAGGCCCAATAGCCACGCCAGACGCGGTTGTGATGGTTAACAAACTGCCGAAGACACGCAGCGGGAAAATCATGCGCAGACTCCTCAAAGCAGTGCTGATCGGAGCGCCTTTAGGCGACGTTTCCACGCTGGAGGACGAAGCTTCGGTGGAAGACATTAAAGCGACATACGAAGAGCTGCGAAAACAACTGTCAAAATAATCCTTGTTTCGTTTTTCTCCTATTTTTAGCTCAGGCTGGCGTTCAGGTTTCGTGGAGAACTGGAGCGCTCTCTGCAGACTATAGCCCCTTATATATAGGTTGAAATCCTGCGTGAAGTGAAGGTTCTATTGTGTAGGGCAGCGAGATGCTTTGGTTGTTACCTAAAGCCTTATGTGCGGTAGTACATGAATAGAGAAAACTAAGACAAATCATGAAGTTCTCTTTTATCAGCGCAAGTCCGAATGAAGGCATTGATGAGCGGGAAGGAAGAAAATCCATCGCCGCATTTCCACCCCTGAGCATACTGTACCTAGCTGCGGTTCTCGAAGAAATAGGCGTTGAAGTTTCAGTGTTGGACCAGCCTGGGCTAGGCTTAACGGTAGGAGAAACCATGAAATGGGTGGAGAAAGAAGACCCCGATGTTCTAGGCTTCTCAACACTTGCAAGTTCAGGTCGCACCGCGGCACTTATCAGCCGCAGAGTGAAGGAGAAAAACCCAAATTTAACCATAGTTTTCGGCAACCATTACGCCACATTCAACCCAGAACGAATTCTTAGGAAATACCCATTCGTTGATATCATCGCGCGGGGAGAAGGCGAAAAAACAATTGTCGAACTCGCAAACTGCCTAAAAAATGGAGAGCCATTAAAGAAAGTTCGGGGCATAAACTTCAGAAATGAAGAAGAAATAGTCGCTACTCCCGACCAGCCTTTGATCAAGGACTTGGACGCCCTGCCCTTTCCAAACCGCAAACTGATCGATGTTGATTATCACTGCCTCATGGCTGGAGCAAACGTGGCGCCAAAAAAATTTACAAGCATAGTCACCAGCCGCGGCTGCGTTTACTCTTGCAGATTCTGCAGTTGCACACGGATAGCGCACAACGTGTGGAGGCCAAGGTCAGCACGAAACACGCTTGAAGAACTGCAGTTTCTCGCAAACGAAGGCTACAAGCAACTCATCTTTGTGGACGACAGCTTCACCTTAAACCCGAAAAGAGTAATCGAAATCTGCAGAGGCATAAGAAAAGAAAAACTAGACATGCAATGGATCTGCGAAGGAAGAGTGGACAACTGCTCCTACGAAATGCTCCGGGAAATGGTGAAGGCAGGCCTCAAAATTCTGTACTTCGGCATCGAAAGCGCCAACCAAAGAATCCTGAACTACTACAACAAAACCATCACGCCGGAACAGGCTGAAACTGCTGTGAGAACAGCCAAAAAAGCAGGAGTAGACGTGATTGTTGGATCCTTTATTTTAGGCGCTCCAGACGAGACCAGAGACGAGATTCGCAACACAATAGAATTCGCAAAAAGGGTTCCCATAGATCTCCCGCAGTTTAACATGTTAGGCGCTCACCCCGGAAACGACATCTGGAACGAGTTCGAGGAGAAAGGACTTTTGAAAGTTGACGAACATTGGGAAACAGCCGTCGGCGTTTGCACGATATCTCCAGCAGCGGTGCCTTGCGACGAAATCAGGCAAATAACACATGACGCCTTTTTCCGGCACGTCAGCCGACCAAGCTATTTGATAACTCAAATCGCGAAGACGCTGAAGAGCTCGTATCGAATGAACGTGATAATAAACAACCTAAAAAGGATAGATAAAATCGTGGAAGGAGTCAACGCCGTTACATAGTACGCTAGCTACAAGATTTATAGGAACACGTATAATACTTGAGGTTGTTGTGCCATGAAGTTTGAAACCTATGTAAAGGAAATTATACCGCGCACCTACAACGTGAGAAGCTTCAGATTTCCAAGACCAGAAACTCTGAGCTACAAGCCTGGACAGTTCCTGTTCGTCACGATAAAGGCTGAAGGCGGAAAAGAATTGAGCAAGCACTTCAGCTTTTCAAGCAGCCCAACAGAGAAAGAGCACATAGAGTTTACTAAGAAACTGTCGGAGAGTGAATTCTCAACCGCCCTAAAAGCGCTTAAAGAAGGCGGCTGGGCAAGAATAGATGCGCCGTATGGTAAGTTCACCTTCGAGGGCGAACACGAAAGGATAGGTTTGCTGGGAGGAGGCATCGGGATAACCCCTCTCAGGAGCATATGCAAATACTGCACAGACAAGCGCCTCAAAACGAAGATTACGCTACTCTACGGCAACCGCAGCGAGAGCGACATTGCCTTCAGAAAGGAACTGGAAACAATGCAGGAACAAAACGAGAATCTAAAAGTGGTGTTCATACTCGACGAAGCCAGCAGCGGATGGAAAGGCGCCACTGGAATAATAGACGCAGAATTGGTAAAAAAAGAGATACCAGACTACATGGAAACAGTATTCTACACGTGCGGTCCTCCCGCAATGGTAGAGACGATGGAAAAACTCATCGAAAAACTGGGCTTACCCGAGACACAGCTTAATCGCGAGTACTTCACAGGTTACGCGTAATCAGCCAAGAGAGTTTTATGCGTTTTTTCTATGGGTAGAATCTCCTCGTTGTTCTCGGGAACGGAATAGAGTCAATAATGTTCTCCAAATCAAGCATCCAAGTTAAAAGCCTCTCCAAACCCAAGCCGAAACCAACATGCGGCACAGTGCCATAGCGTCGAAGGTCCAAATACCAATCGTAATCCTCTTCTTTCATGCCCATTTCTCTGATTCTCTTGATTAGCACTTCCTTATCGTCCTCTCTTGCGCCGCCCGTGGATATCTCGCCTATTCGTGGAACCAGCATGTCCGTGGACATGGCGATTTCAGGGCGATCACGGTAAGTTTTGCAGTAAAACGCTTTAATCGCGGTCGGGTAATCATACACGAAGAAAGGTTTGCCGAACTCGGCAGCTAACACTTTCTCATCTTCATAACCAAGGTCGACTCCCCACTTCAGCTTAGCGCCTTTAGCGTTAAGTCGCTTAATCGCCTCGGTGTAGGTTATTTTTTCAAAAGGCGTCTTAACCGAAGCTAATTTGGCAATGTCTGCGCCTAATTCCTCGAGCTCTCGCTTGCACTTGTCAGCGGTTCTTTGACAAATGTAGGTTAAGAGTTCCTCTTCAAAACGCATTAAGTCATGCATGTCGGCGAAAGGCCATTCGCCTTCGATGTGCCAGTACTCTGTCAAGTGCCTAATCGTTCGGCTTTTCTCAGCTCGAAAAGACGGTGCAATGCAATAAACCTTCTCCAGAGAGTAAATCAGTATTTCAAGATAAAGCTGAGAACTCTGAGTCAAGTAGAGGTTCTGGTCAAAATACTTCAAGCCGAAAAGAGTTGAGCCTCCCTCAACGGCGGCAGAAATGAACATGGGCGGAGAAACCTCAGTGAAGCCGTGGCTATTAAAGAATTCACGAGTGAACTCTAAAACGTCAGCCCGAATTTTCATCACCATATTCATTCGGCGGCTCCGCAACCAAAGGTGACGAACATCACGTAAGAAATCTTCGCTCTTGTCCTTGGATATGGGGAAAAGTTCAGCCAAGCCAATAACCGAAACTGCATCGACAGCTATTTCGTGACCGCCGGGAGCACGCTTGTCAGGTTTAGCTGTGCCCTCAAGCGTTAAGGAGGATTCAATCGTTAAGCGTTCTGCTTCGCTCCATGCGGGACTGCCCTTTTTGATGGTGCACTGGATAAAACCCGTCGAGTCCCGCACTAATAAGAAGATTGTTTCCTTGCTTTCTCTTTTACGGTAAACCCAGCCTCTTACGGCAACCTTCTTGCCTTCGCAGCATCCGTCCAAGATTTCGTGAATCTGCACCAAAGCCATTCTTCTCATCAACCGTTTCCTCTAAATATTGTTTTCAAACCTAAATGCCTATCTATTCCAAGTTTTAAACTTCCTTAATGT
>DATDQZ010000144.1:0-13232 GCA_035292005.1 Bathyarchaeia archaeon
CTTGAGCTTGGTTTCGCCTCTGGTTTCTTTGGCTAAGGCGCGCCAGCCTTCGATGCTTAAAGCGTCCACGGCGAGCTTCTTGATTTTGTAGTCCTTGACTTTTTCTGCAATTTTCGCCATCAGGTTTTCATCACGCTTCACCAACGCGACTCCAAAACCCCTTCCCTCAGCCTTTGCCTGCTCATAGTTGACGCCATAAACGTAAATTGTGCTTTCGCCATCCCTTGGGATTAACAGTGAGGCTGCACCGGGAAAACCAGCAAAATAGAGCAGATTAGCCCAGTTGAAAATTAGGAAGCCGTCGAATCCCTTTTTGTGGAAGGCAATTTGTTTGAGAGCTTCCGTTTTTTTCACTGTTTCTCACCGATAGATAGAATTTTATTGTTTTGTGGTTTAACGTTTTTGCTGTTTTTTATCCGCCGCTGACGATGGGCATTAAAACTACGCGGTCTCCATCTTTGAGCTTGGTTTTGATTCCGTTCAACTGGTTGAGTAATAAACCATTCACAGTCAAAATGAAGTTAGATTTCAAATCGAGACCGCTAGGCTCGTAAATGGACTTTCTGAAGTTTTCGCCATGCTTTTCAGCGAGCAAAACCAGCAGGTCAGCCACTAAAGCATCATCTTTAAGCTCTATTTTCTCCGCTTGTTCAACGCCTATTATTCTTTTGATGTGGCCCAAGTACTCAACCGTTACTTTCAAAACGTGAATCTCCCAGCGCGTCAAATATCACAAGTGTAAAACACGTTATATATCTGTTTCTTCGTCAAAACCAGTTTCACTAACCACTGAAAACGTTTGAGACGCTGTTTTTTGTCTAGTTCAAGCAAAATCAAGTTGGGAGTTTGAACGTCAATTTTCGACGCAAGAACCCATTAAGTTAATATACTTTTCACCAGCCTAATTACTTCAGCCAAATATGGAGGAAGAAGTTTGTACGGTTACGCTGGTAGAATTCTTTACGTGGATTTAGACACAGGTAAAACTCGCGTTGAACCATTGAACGAGGACTACGCCAAAAAATACATAGGCGGCATAGGCTTAGGCATGAGACTTTGGCTGGACAATTCACAACCAGGCGTTGACCCCTTCAGCCCAGAAAACGCGCTCATCTTAACCATCGGCCCAATAGCAGGAACGATGTGGCCGACAGCAGGAAACGGACACGCTTTCGTTGCGAAATCTCCAGAGAGCTACGGTGTCGGCGAAGCCAAAGCTCACGGTTCCTTTGGAGCAGAGATGAAAAGAGCAGGATACGACGCTGTTATCTTCAAAGGCAAAGCAGAAAAACCTGTCTACGTATGGATAGACGACGATTCAGTTCAGATTTTAGACGCTTCTCATCTGATGGGTAAATCGCCAGCAGAAACCGAAGATACAATAAAAGAAGAGCTTGGAGACTACTACATACGCGTGGCAGCCATAGGCTTAGCTGGAGAAAAACTATCCAGAATAGCGTGCATAATAAACGAGAAAACAAGAGCTTGCGGAAGAACAGGATTAGGCGCCGTAATGGGGTCTAAAAATCTCAAAGCCATCGCCGTCCGAGGAACACGCGACATAGTCGTAGCCAAGCCAGACGAATTCATGGAGTACGTCAAAGAATTCCACGAGAGGATGA
The DNA here is from genome assembly GCA_035292005.1 of Bathyarchaeia archaeon. Classification (GTDB taxonomy): domain Archaea; phylum Thermoproteota; class Bathyarchaeia; order Bathyarchaeales; family Bathycorpusculaceae; genus DATDQZ01. Next base: position 1,623 of record DATDQZ010000144.1, read on the forward strand.
AAGGACCTGCCACACAAAAGTACAGGACTTTAGGCACTCCGGAAAACATTCTAGTCCACAACTCGTTATATTGCATGCCCACACGCAACTATAACAATGCCCACTTTGAAGGCGCAGACAAAGTAAGCGGAGAAGTCCTCAACGAACAGTATGTAGCAAAAATCATAGGCTGCAGCTCTTGCGCCATGCGCTGCGAGCACATGGTTGTGGTGCCAGAAGGCCCCTACAAGGGCACCATGACAAGGATGGAATATGAAACATTATGGGCGATGGGTCCCTACTGTGGCATAGACAGGCTGGACACCATAATAAAAGGCATGGAACTATGCAACTATTACGGGATGGACGCCATAAGCGCAGGTGTTATCGCGGGTTTTGCCATGGACTGCTACGAGCGCGGAATCTTGTCGCAGGCTGACCTTGGCGGAATAGACGCGCGTTTCGGCAATTCGGAAGCGCTCATCCAGCTTCTTGAGAAAATGGGCAAGCGCGAAGGCATAGGCGACATACTCGCTGAAGGAGTGAAGATTGCTGGAGAGAAAATAGGCAGAGGAGCCGAGAAACTGGCTCAGCACATCAAAGGTGTGGAAGTCACAGGTTACGACTTGCGATGTCTCAAAACTGCGGCTTTAGGTTTTGCCGTTTCCTTCCGCGGAGCGGACCACAATAGGCATGGCGCTTACGCTTTCGACGTTAAAGGCAAAGTTGACCGCTTAAAGGCAGAAAAGGGCAGAGGAAAACTGGTCAGAGACATGGAAGACGTCTACGCGCTAATCGACTCGTTCATAGTCTGTAAATTCTCAAGAGGCACATATTATAAGGAATTGCCAGATATGGCTAAGCTTTACAGTTTAGTGACAGGGTACGAGATGACGCCTGAAGAATTGAAGAAATCAGGCGAAAGAATAAACACGGTTGCCAGACTAATCAACATCAGGGAAGGCTTAAGCAGAAAAGACGACACTTTGCCGTGGAAGGTCATGAACATGCCGATACCCGATGAGGGACCCGTGAAAGGCGCCTTTGTCAGCCAAGAAGAGCTGGATTTGCTTTTGGATGATTACTACGACTCTCGCGGATGGACACTCGAAGGCGTTCCCACAACCGAGAAACTCAAAGAACTCGGCATGGACGACTTACTGAGCATAACCGAAGAGAAACAGGAGGCTTAAGCAAAAATGGTGAAGATTCATGAAAGAAAATTCGTTTCAGCCGACCCAGACAAATGCGTAGGCTGCCAAGTCTGCGAATACGCTTGCTCATGGACGAAGGACAAAGCCTTCAACCCGCTGAAATCACGCATACGCGTGGTGCGCATAAACCAACTAGCCAACATGTCAGTCACTTGCAGGCTCTGTGAAGACCCGCCGTGCATTGTTGCATGCCCACGCGACGCGTTGACGCAGTCTGAGGAGACAGGCGCTATAATGGTGGACAAGGACAAGTGTAACGGCTGCGGGTGGTGCATCGAAGCCTGCGATTATGGCGCGATAATGCTGCATCCAGAGAGCAAAGTCGTTTTCGTGTGTGACCTGTGCAAAGACAAGGGCGAGCCGCAATGCGTGAAGTGGTGCCCAGAAGAAGCCTTAACGCTAGTGACAAGCGATGTGCTGGCGCAGAAAGCAAGAATCGGCGCAGTAAAGAAACTCTTCCAAGAAGCAAAAAAATAAGCATCTCGGGAAATTTTTCACACCTTTTATTTAGTCATTTTTCAGGAAAACACTTTTAGTAGTATTTTCGTGATGTTTTCAGCAGTTATCTGAACTTCTGGAGTTAAGCCTTCGCCGAACTCCACGTTCTTAGGTTCAATCAGCAGTAAAGCGATTTTTGCCTTTGTAGTCGCCGCGAGATATTCGCAGAATACGCGCAGAGGCAACATGTGCGTGGAAATTGCTGGGAAATCCGCTATCCGTTCGGGGTCTATAAGGCGGGTTTCTCCTGGCTTTAGTCCTAGAATTGCGGCGTCTATCAAGAGCACATGGGTTGGATTAAACTCCACAATTGGCTGGAGAAAACTTTCTGGAACCGTTTCGCATTCGATTAGGTAAACCCTCTCTGAAACTTTGCTTTTAAGGTTTTGAACGATTTTGACGCCCACGAAGTCGTCCGTGCGTATGGGATTGCCAATTCCCGCTACGACAACTCTTTCTGCATTGGCAAGCCACTCTTTCAATGCCTTTTGAAGGTCATACTTTCTTTTAGTCAATTGGAAACGCCACTAAAACAAAGAGTAAGAAACGGATGAAAGAAAAAGGTTTACCGTTGCAGAGTCTTCACGAGTTTCTTTTGGCTGTTGTAGATGTTCACTGTTAACGGCATTTGCCCAACCGCGTAGTGCGTTGCGCATCCAAAGCATGGGTCATAAGCCCTGAAAGCCATCTCCACCCTGTTAAGCAAGCCTTGGTCAACCTTGCCGCCGTGAATTAGACCTTTCGCCGCGTCGCGGATGGACATGCAGATAGCGGGGTAATTGTTGGTCGTAGCCACAATCATATTCACATCTTTGACAAGCGCGTCCTTGTCCAGCACATAGTGATGATACAGCGTTCCCCGCGCAGCCTCAACCACACCCACGCCTTCGCCGGGCTCACCGGGCTTGTTACGCACGTTCGTACTCGTGATTTCAGGGTCTTTAACGAGTTCCATGGCTCTTTCAACAGCATAAAGCAGCTCGATCAGTCGTGCCCAGTGGAAAGCCAAAGTGCCGTGCACTGGTTTGCCGCCTAAAGTTTGGTACATAGTTTCGTACTCTGCCTGCGCTAGTGGCGTAGCCATGCCGTCAGAAGCGTTCAATCTTCCAAGCGGACCCACTCGGTAGACCCCGCTGTCAGAGCCGGGAACTTGGCCTTTCCAGCCAACCTGCTTCAGAAACGGGAACTTAGAGTAGGTCCATTCTTCCACGTGTTCGCCAATATGCGCGAGGTAATCTTTCGCTTCGAACTTTGAGAGTTCGTTGCCGCTGGGATTGACTACTCTGATTTTTCCGTCGTAAAAGTTGACCTTGTTGTCGTCGTCCACCATGCCCATGTAATAGGTCTTCATGGTGTAAGCGTCGCTCTTAATCATGTCCACGTAACTGCTGTTTCCCAGAACAATGTCATGGAAGAGTTTCAAGGTGAACTTGGCGAATTCCATTGAAGAAGCAGCCATCCTTTCGATCTCTTTCCTGTTCTCTTCGCTTAGGGGCTTGGATATGCCGCCTGGCAATCCGCACACTGGGTGCGTGGCTTTGCCGCCGAGAATCTCCGTTATCTTCTGCCCATAAGCTCTGTGCTTAATGACCTCTTTGGCTACGTCCATGCCTGCTTTTTCGATGACGCCTAAGATGTTGCGTTTTTCTGGAGGTGCATCGGGACCAACTATGAAGTCTGGTCCGCCCAAATAGTAGAAGTTCAAAATGTGATCGTAGATTAGGTATCCAGCGTACATTAGTTCCCTGAGTTTCTTCGCGGCTGATGGCGGTTCAACGTTGAAAGCCGCGTCTAAGGCTTTCACAGAAGCGAAATGGTGAGCGACTGGGCAGACTCCGCATATCCTTGTCGTTAAAATGGGCATGAGTTCGGCGCGTCTTCCGACGCAGAATTTCTCAAAACCTCTAAGCTCTGGGACTTTCAAATAAGCGTTTTCCACTTCGCCTGCATCGTTGAGGAATATGGAAACGTTGCCGTGGCCTTCAAGCCGCGTGATGGGGTCTATGATTACCTCTTTCACTGCTTCATCACCTTTCTTCTAAGGATTGACGCTGGTAAAGAGTACATGTAGAACGTGCCGATTGGGTCTTTTATTTGACCCATCAACTTTTCAACGTCTTCCTCAGAGTATTGGTCCTTCTCCTCTTCTAACCCCAGTATGGAGGCTAAAGCGCTTATCATGGCCGCGCCTTGCTCGGGCACATTTGGGCAAGGTCCACCGCATCCTGTGCAAGGCATGTCAACCGTCAAGCACTGAGCGCCGCAACCGCTGCGAGTGGCTACACCCATACAGATGATGCCCTGCTCAAGCAAGCATCTTTCAGGTTCAGGAACCTTCTCGTGAACGCGGTATATCGTGGTGATCTTCTTGTTCTCCTTTTTCCTTGGGCATTCGTCACACACGGATTTTAGCGGCGCAAGCACCGAACCCTTTGGCGGCAACTCGTTCTTCGCTATGGCGTCCACAGCATTGGCTATAAGTTTGACAGGCGGCGGACAGCCAGGCAAGTAATAGTCCACATCAACCGTCTGCGCTAAGGTTCTAACCGTGTCATAGAATTCTGGAATCTTCAAGACACCTTCTTTCGCTTCGGTCTTGGGTTGGGGGATGACTCCGTTTGGATTGACATTTGACTTATCTTTCAAATAAACTTGCTCTAAGACCTCTTTGCTGTCGTGCAGATTTGCCAAACCAGGTATGCATCCTTCATGAGCGCACGACCCGAAAGCAACAAGCACCTTGGACTTTTGCCTCAGAAGCTTAGCCATGTGCTCTTGCTCTGAATTTCGGACGGAGCCGTTAAAGAAGCAAATGTCGATATGCCCGTCTGGCATGTTTTCAACGTCCTTGTATTTGACGTCCATGGCTACGGGCCAGAACACGATGTCTGCGATTTGCACTACGTCGAGAATTTTCTCGTTGATGTCTAAAACGGCTATTTCGCAGCCGCCGCAACTTGCAGCCCAGTAAAAGGCTATTTTCAGCTTGTTCTTATCCATTTTTACTGTGCACTTTCTGTAACTTGCTTTATTATTTTTGAAGTGTCAACCCTGTGCTCGTTGAAGGCGAGTTCTTCAGGCGTCATGCCCATGGCTAAACCGAGCAACTGTGGATAATGCAAGACTGGAATGCCGTAGGCTTCGTTGAACATTTTCTCTATGCGCAGTTCATTTGTGTCATACATTATGTGGCAGAAAGGGCAAATTGTTATTAAAGCTTGGGCGTCAACCATTTTGACGTGGCTCAGCTTGTCTCTGGCGAGTTGCAACGCGATTTTGTCGCTTACGCCGACGCTGGGCGCGCCGCAGCATTCTGTTTCATCCATGTAATCCAGACATGTGGCGCCTGTGGCTTCGATGAGAGTTTTTAAGGTTTGAGGGTCTTCGGGGTCGTCGAATCCTATGTATTCTTTGGGCCTTAGTATGTGGCAACCGTTGTGTTCCGCAACCTTAAGCATAGTGAGCGGTTTGACAACGGCGTTCTTTATCTTTTCTAAACCCACGTCTTCCATTAGTACTTGTATCAAATGCTTTGTTTCCACGGTTCCCTTGAACTCCAATCCAGACTCTTTCAAGTGACCGTTAATTTGCTCTCTTAATGCTTTGTCTTCCTTCAACATCTTGTTAACCTTCTTTAACGTGCCAGCACAGCCTGGACACAAGGTTATAATATTCAAGCCTTGCTGCTCAGCCAAAGCCAAGTTCCTCGCCGCGAGAATTAGCATCATTTCGTGGCTAACTGGATCTAACGGCAGACCACAACAGTTGAACTCGGGCATCTCAGCAAGTTCAACGCCTAATTTCTGAAGAACTTTACGGGCAGATGTTTCGTAGGCTGATACACGGTAGGGAATGGCGCATCCGAGGAACATTAGATACTTATTGCCCACTCTGCTCACCTTTCTTTTCGATGGCTTTCAGGAATTTTACTCCGCTGAGAGACTTGCGTATGCTTTCCGCGTTTCCCTTAGGCAGTGGCGGCAGTCCTTGGGTTTCTCGTTTTTTCAACCTTAACTCTGGAATCTTGTAAGCGTAACCTGACTCAAGTATGCTGCAAGCTTGTTCTTTGAACACTAAGGGCACCATTCCTTTTTCAGCGGCCAAGTTTCTCAGCACGCGAATGACGCTGGCAACTTCAACGTCTTGCGGACAACGGTCTGTGCAAGTGAAGCACGCGGCACATAACCATAAGGCGTCGCTGTTTAGCACTCGCTCCTTGAGGCCGAGTTGTGTCATGCGGATTATTTGTCTTGGCCTGTAGGTTTCGCTGAATCTGGCCACTGGGCAGTCGGACGTGCATGTTCCGCACTGGAAGCACCGCAGCAGTTTTTCGCCGCCGTGCATCTTGGAAATTTCATACTTAAATTTTGGATCGATTTCTGAGGCTTTTATTGGTTCTTTGATTGTTTCTGTCATTGGGCAATAACCCCCTTAATTTTTAATGGGTTGGGCCCGAGCTTTTTTATTTGTCCAACCATGTCTCGGACGACAGCGGCAAACTTGTCGCCTTCGCTGGCTGAAATCCACTCTAACCGTAAACGTTCAGGCTCAATCCCAAATTCTTCGATTACTTTCTTTAAGAGATTTACTCTCCTTGAAGCTTTGAAGTTGCCGCTGATGTAGTGGCAGTCTGACGGCAGGTGGCACCCCGCGACGAGCACTCCATCGGCGCCGTCTTTGAAGGCTTCAAGAACGAAAACTGGGTCTATCCTGCCACTGCACATGACGCGGATGATTCTTATGTTTGGTGGATACTGGATTCTGCTTACTCCTGCCAAGTCTGCGCCTGCGTAGCTGCACCAGTTGCAGAGGAACCCAATTATTTTAGGTTCGAACCCGCTTTTTTCGCTCATGCTTTTACCTCCACCAACGCGGCTTGAATTTGAGCGAGGATTTCTTCTGTCGTAAAGTGTCCCATCTTGATGGCTTTTGTTGGACAGGCTGTGCCGCAGACTCCGCAGCCTTTGCATAAGGCTTCGATCACGTGCGATGTGAGCTTTTCACCCTTAGGCAGCATCTCGATGGCACCATACGCACATAAATGTTCACAAATCCTACATCCACTACATAAATCTTCGGTAACGTTTGCGATAATCCCTTCCATCTCAAGCGTGGATTTTGAAAGTATAGTTGTCGCTCTTGAAGCGGCGGCGCATGCTTGGGCAATACACTCGTCGATGTATTTTGGCGAGTGCGCCATACCGCAGAGAAAAATGCCTTCTGTTGCAAAGTCCACTGGTCTAAGTTTCATGTGTGCTTCCAAGAAGAAACCATCTTTGTTTAAGGGCACTTTAAGCAGTTCTGCTATGTGTTTGTTGTCGGGGTTAGGGATGGTTGCAGCGCTTAAAACTACGAAGTCTGGTTCCAGTTGGACTTCTTGCTTTATTATGGGTTCCCAGAAAGTCAACATTAGTTTTCCGTTTTCATTTGCGACCTGGGGTTTTCTTTCATCCTCGTAGTTTATGAAGAGGACGCCTTTGGTTGAGGCTTCGCGGTAGTGGTCCTCTTTGAAACCGTAAGCGCGCATGTCTTTGAATAGGACATAAACGTCGGTTTCGGGGCTTGTTTCCTTAATTTTTAGGGCGTTTTTTATGGCTTGTCCACAGCATATTCTTGCGCAGTTTGGATTTTCTTTGTTTCTTGCTCCCACGCATTGAACCATGACGACGGTTTTGGCGTTGAATTGTCCGTTGGCGAGTTTTTCTTCCAATTCATGCTGAGTTAGCACTCGTGAATTTTGCCCGTAAAGGTACTCAGTGGGTTTATACTCGGTTGCGCCCGTTGCCACGATGACAATGCCGTGTTCAATCTGTTTTTCACCGAAAGGTCCTTTGATTTTGCCTTTGAAATTGCCCACGAAACCGCTGATGTCGGTTACTTCTGACTCGAAGTAAACGTGTATCTTGCCATTGCCTAAAACAGCTTGAACGAGGCTTTTCAGTTTCTCCCTTGGATCTTCACCGTCTTCGAGCAGATAGAGAATACTCCGCAAGTGCCCGCCTAGCTCCTTTTCTCTTTCTACAAGATGCACCTCGAAGCCTTGTTTTGCCAATTCCAGTGCCGCGGTCATTCCAGAGACGCCTCCGCCTATTATTAGACCTATGGGCGTAACGGTTATCTCTGGTTTTTGCAGCGGTTGTAGCAGCTTGGCTTTTGCAACTACTGAGCGGACAAGGTCTTTGGCTTTTTCCGTGGCTTCTTTGGGTTCATGCATGTGCACCCAGCTGCACTGATCGCGGATATTCGCCATCTCGAATAAGTACGGATTCAAACCAGCTTCTTGGCAAGTGGCTCTGAAAAGTGGCTCATGAGTTCGCGGCGTGCAAGCTGCGACAACCACTCGGTTGAGCCCCAACTCCTCTATTTTCTGTCGAATTTTGACTTGGGTGTCCGCAGAGCATGTGTAAAGATTGCTTTCCGCATAGACCACGCTCGGCAGTTTCTTGGCGTATTCTGCAACTTCCGGGACGTTCACTGTGCCGCCTATGTTGATTCCACAGTGGCAAACAAACACGCCGATGCGTGGTTCTTCTTCACTTACGTCTCGCTCTTTCGGATATTCTTTAATTGTTACGAGTTTACCCCTTTCCGATGCAATCAGCCCCATGGCTTTGGCCGCTGCGCCGCTGGCTTGGGCAACGCTTTCGGGAATATCTTTAGGAGCACTGAAGGCGCCGCATACGAAGATGCCTGATTTTGAGGTTTCCACAGGCGAGAAAGCTTCTGTTTGACAAAAATCGTATTTGTTGAGCTTTATCCCTAAGACTTCTGCAAGCTTTTCAACGTTGGCGGGAGGACACATACCGACGGATAGCACAACCATGCCGAATTCTTCGGTTTTCGGTTCTTCGTCTTCCACGTAGTGCACAAAAACATTGTTTGTCAAGGGGTCTTCTTCAACGCTGGCAACTCTTGACCTTACAAACTCTACGCCATACTCGTCTTGTGCTCGATTGTAGTAGGTGTCAAACTCCTTTCCGTAAGCTCTAATGTCCATGTAGAATATCTTACTGCTCAACTCAGTTGGAACATGCTCCCTAGCAACTACTGCTTCTTTGATACTATACATGCAACAAGCAGCAGAACAATAGTTGTTTCCGAGCTTCGCATCACGAGATCCAACACACTGGATGAAGGCAATCTTCCTCGGAATTTCGCCGTCTGAAGGTCTCAGAACGACCCCGCCATAAGGACCCGAGGCATTCAGCATTCTCTCGAATTCTATACTAGTAAGGACATTTGGGAAACGTCCGTACCCATATTCAGTTTTGATCTTCGCATCAAAAATCTCGAAGCCAAGAGCGAGTATTATGGACCCTACCTTCAGGGTTACTTCACTTGCTTTTTGCTCGTACTCAACTGCGCCCGCCTTGCAGATTCCCTGGCAAATGCCGCAACCGATGCATTTTTCTCTATCAATTATGTATTTCAGAGGAACTGCTTGCGGGTAGTCAATGTAGATGGCACTTCTGTCCCCTAGCCCTTTATTGTATGTGTCTATTGCCTCAATCAGGCATTTCTGAGCACACAACCCACATCCATTGCATTTCTCTTCGTTTATGTAGCGACTCTTTTTTGTGATTTTTACCTCAAAGTTTCCAAGGTCACCAGTCAAGCCTGCTATTTCTGCGTTTGTTATCAACACAACATTGGGGTGTCTTCCTACCTCAACAAGTTTCGGCGCTAGAATACACATGGAACAGTCATTGGTTGGAAAAGTCTTGTCAAGCTGAGCCATCACCCCGCCTATGCTTGACGATTGATCAATGAGGTATACTCTGAAACCAGAACTTGCGATGTCAAGCGCTGCTTGTACGCCCGCTACTCCTCCACCTACAACAAGAACTGCTCCGATTTTCTGCTCACCCATCATCGTACCTCCAACGCCTTATAGAGGGGAGTGGTTCCTTCATAATGGTCCAAAGCAATCATGCCTTTTCTCCGCATATTCAGAATGTGGCGAAGCACAGAGGCAGGCTTCATGTTGAGAGCACTTGCCATTTCTTTGACTGAAAATGGCTTTCTCGTTGCTGAAAGCAATATTTTGTGGCGTATAAATTCTGTCTCGATGACTCTATCTAATAACGCGTTCAATTCTTCTTGCGGAATTTTCTCATTATAGGCATTTACCCCACTTGCCAGTTCCAATTCTTTTCCAATCGCAGCTCTCATGAGGAAGTCTTCTAAGGCATTTTTGGCTGCTGAGAGATTCTCGAGAATGTTTGCATCATACTTCTCTCTTGACAGCGGTGAGGGCCCCAACGTCTCTAATTTCTCTGTGAAATCTTCAAGAATCTTAGAGAATCTTGTTTCCTCTATTGGTGAAACCCAGCGGAGCGCCAAGCGTTCAGGTTCCAGAAGTGACAGAGCGATAAGCTTCTTCAACACATTGACTACGTGTTCCGCGCAAACATTGCCTTTGATGAAGTGACAATCAGGCGGAGCACAACCAACAATCAAGACGCCATCTACGCCTTTCAAAAATATTTCAAGCGGCACAACTGGATCTATTCCCCCGATGCAAGCCACAGATACAACACTTGTGTTTGGAAAAATCTTCTTTAGTTTAGCGACGGCAAGTTCTTCCTCGTCAACCGCCCAGTTGCAGACGAAACAAGCAACCCTAGGTTTTCGGCGATTCATAATATCATCCTTCAAGGTTGGCTAGCGCACAGTTCACGATCTGTTCATTCGTCAAACGTTTCATGGTAATTGCCTTTTCAGGACAAAAAGCCGCGCATACTCCGCAGCCCTTGCAGAGTTTCTCATCAGCCTGAGCCACTCCTTTTTCGTTTATGCTCCGTGCTCCAAAGGGACAGATTGAGATGCATGTGTTGCAGCCGCTGCATAGGCTTTCATTGGTCACAGGCTTGTCAGCTACGCATAACTCGGTGTCGCCAAGACACTCAGCGCACGGACCACAGCCTAAACAGCGCCAAGCTTCAAACTTTGCGTGTCTCTCGATGTTCTTAAGATAATCCGCTGCCTCTTCGAAGCTTAACCTAGGCTTTTCCGTTGGCGATTTGTACCTTTGTTCCTTCCTGTTGATGCGTTCCCAGTTCTTCACCCACGTTGTCTCTTCAACGTTTTCGTCCCTTCCAAAACGCAAGTCTTGCCCAGTCAAGTAAAGGTGAATGGAAACCGCGGCTCTTTTCCCTTGACCCACGGCTTCGATTATGCTTGCTGGTCCGGTGGCTATGTCGCCGCCCGCAAACACGCCGGGCAATTTAGTTTCTAGGGTTAATGGGTCTATTTGGATAAGGGAGATTTTCGCTTCTTTGTCTAAGAGTTCTTTTGGTATGGATGATGTTTCCGCGACTTGCCCTATGGCAGGTATTACCGTGTCAACTGTGTATTGGTGTTCAGAGAAGCTTATGGGAATGGGTTTTCTTCTGCCACTTTCATCTGGCTCGCCTAGGCGCATTCGAATGCATTCTACAGCTTTGACTTTGCCGTTTTCTGTGATTATCTGTTTTGGAGCGACTAGGAAATGGAAGGTGACGCCGTCTTTTTCGGCTTCTGTAATCTCGCCGGGTAAAGCGGGCATTTCTTCGCGAGACCGTCTATATAGGACTAATACTTCTTTTGCTCCGAGACGCTTGGCGGTTCTTGCGGCGTCTATTGCGCTGTTTCCGCCGCCGACCACGGCAACCTTTTCTCCGACATCAACGTGTTTTTCAAGGGCGATGTCTCTCAAAAAATCAACGGCGTTGATGACGCCATTAGCTTCTTCACCGGGAACGTTGAGTTTCATACCTTTTTGGGTTCCAGCGGCTATGAAGAATGCTTGATAACCTTTTTCGTGTAAGCTTTCAAATGTGATGTGGTTTCCAAATTCTACGCCTGTTTTTATTTCTACGCCCAAATCTTTTATGTAGGCTATTTCATTTGACACGACGAATTTTTCGAGGCGGAAGTT
>DATDQZ010000145.1:0-18685 GCA_035292005.1 Bathyarchaeia archaeon
TTTAGCAGACGAGAAATTCACAAAAATACTCAGAAAATATTTTTAAGCAAAGCGGGGTATCATAAGTCACAATTTCAACGCAAAAGGTGAAAGCATGCTTTATCCCAAAAAAGAAATCGTAAAACGTTACGAAAAAAATCCAATTTTGACAGCAGACGATATGCCCTTCGCTTGTTCGGGCATTTACAATTCAGGAGTGGTCAAATTTGATGGAAAATATTTAATGTTGTGCAGAGTTGAAAGCATCGACATATCAAATTACTTTATACCGGCTATTAGTGAGGACGGATACCATTTCAAGGTTCGTAAAAAACCCATCAACCTCCCCAAAGACGAAGAATTCAAAAAATATACTGAAGAGATGATTTACGACCCACGTATCACGGAAATCGACGGTGTCTATTACATTTGTTTCGCCGCACACAGTTCATACGGCGTCAGAATCGGGATGCTTAAAACGAAAGATTTTGAAAAATTTGACTCGTGTGGTTTCATATCAGAACCTGACAACCGAAACGGAGTACTGTTTCCTGAAAAGATCGGTGGACTTTACGCTCGGCTGGATAGACCAATTTTGCCCGGTGACCGTGGCGACATATGGATCAGTTATTCGCCTGATTTGGTTTTCTGGGGCAAGTCGAAGTGCGTGTTCAAACGTGGAGCGCACGGGCATTGGTACTGGCAGAAAATTGGTGCCGGTGCGGTTCCCATCAAAACCAAGAAGGGTTGGCTTGAGATTTGGCATGGTGTGCACGTGATGGCAGGGTATCAATACGTTTATCATCTTGGCGCGATGCTGTTGGATTTGAATGACCCGTCTAAAGTTGTGGCAAGAGCTAAAGCGCCTATTCTTTCGCCGAGAGAGCCGTATGAGCGTGTTGGGTTGACTGATAATGTTGTGTTTACGAGTGGTGCCATTCTTGAGGAGGATGGGGAGGTTAAGATTTACTATGGTGGTGCGGATACTGTTCAGTGCGTGGCAACTGCACGTATAGACGATCTCGTTGAAGCGTGTTTCAGCAGATAAGTAACAACCGATAGAAGTTATCTTGCGCTCTCTGGGAACTTATACCCCCTCTATAAATAGGTTGAACTATTGATTGGTTCGATGAAGAGTTAAGCAACACTAGCGCTCTCTGGAGACTATCCCCTCCCTTATATAAAGACTGAAGTATAGGTTGAACCACCTGTTGCGGCACTGTTGAAGCCGCAAGTCCAGAGCTCTGCATTCTTTCTCTGCGCTATTTGCGGCTACAGACTCTTCATTTCCCTGAGTGATGCTGGTAAAACAAGGTTCCTAATTTACTCTTCTCCACCCCTAAAAAAGCATAAAAACACTTGGGCGTTATACTATACGCCAAAAAGGTGTAAATATGGAGTACGGATATTTTTCACAGGATAATAAGGAATATGTGATTGTTAGACCTGATACGCCTACGCCGTGGATCAACTATCTAAGCAACAACGAGTACTGCGCCATAATCTCTAACACAGCCGGAGGACACAGCTTCCACAAAGACCCACTGTACAGGAGGATTCTCCGATACAGGTACAATAACCTGCCAACAGACAGGCCGGGAAGATATCTCTACATCAGAGACAACAAGACAGGGAAATACTGGTCTCCAACGTGGCAACCCGTCCTCGAAAAACTAAGCGCATACGAATGCAGACACGGGTTGGGGTACACGAAAATATCTTCCTCGCACTCGGACATTGAGGCGGAAGTCACGTACTTTGTGCCTATGAACGAGAACTTGGAGATTTGGATGCTGACTCTAAAAAACGCTTCTTCCCAAGAAAAGGAATTAAGCGTATTCTCATACGCCGAATTCTGCCTCTGGCAAGCCTTCAACGACCTGACCGACCTCCAATGCAGCCAAGGCTTAGGCGTAGCCAAATACGAGGATGACGCCATTTTCTACAGCTTCTTCGACGTAAGCACCGGCTACGCCTTCTTCGCCTCAAGCGGCACGGTCACTGGGTACGACTGTAACAGAGAGAAGTTCATCGGGGCGTACCGCGGCGAATCCAATCCCCTAGCCGTAGAAAAAGGCCAATGCTTTAACTCTGAAGCTCAAGGAGGCAACCCGATTGCGGCAACCAGCAACTTCGTGAAACTCGGTCCGGGAGAAGCAGAGACGATTATCTTCATCTTAGGCGTGGTGGACAAGAAATCTGACGCGAAAAAGTACATTCAGAAATATAAGAAAAAGTCCAACGTGGACGCAGAGTTTCAAAGGCTAAAGGAACACTGGAACAGCTACCTCAGCAATCTTAACGTGAACACTCCAGACAAAGAGTTCAACACCATGATCAACGTTTGGAACCAGTACCAATGCAAAACCACCTTCGACTGGTCCAGGTACGTGTCCTTCTACGAAACAGGCATAGGAAGAGGAATGGGCTTCCGAGATAGCAACCAAGATACTCTCGGCGTAGTTCACGCCTCACAAAAAAAAGTGCGCCAACGCATTTTAGAACTCGCCAAGAACCAGTTTGAAAATGGCCACGTCTACCACCTTTACTATCCCCTCACCGGTGAAGGAGGCTGGCCACCCTACGCAAAAGAGCAAATGAAATTCTTTAGTGACGACCATCTGTGGCTGATCCTTTCGACTTGCGAGTACATCAAGGAAACAGGCGACATGAGTATTCTAGACGAAAGCGTCAACTTCGTTGAAGGCTCAAACGCAAGCCTATACGAGCACCTGAAAAGGTCAATTGACTTCACGCTCAACAATATGGGCAAGCACGGCATGCCCCTCTTAGGAACGGCTGACTGGAATGATCCTCAAAGCTTGCCTGGTCCCAACAACGCAGCTGAGAGCGTGTGGACAGCCATGCTGTTTCACAAAGTCCTCCTAGAATTGACAGAACTCTGCAAAGAGTACAAACGAGAGAAAGACGCCAAAAAGTTTGCGGCCATAGCTGATAAAACCAAAACCCACGTGAACGAGACGGCATGGGATGGAGATTGGTATATCCGCGCGTATGACGACTCAGGAAATCCCGTGGGAAGTTCAAAGCGCAATGAGGGAAAGATATACATTAACGCTCAATCGTGGGCTGTCATCAGCCAAATCGCCCCGAAAGAGAGGGGAATACAATGCATGAACTCGGCGAGAAAACACTTGGACACTGATTATGGGATAATGCTTCTCGCTCCAGCCTACTCAAGGTATCATCCTGAGATAGGAGCACTGACTAGCTTCGCACCTGGATTGAAGGAAAATGCTTCTATCTGGAGTCATGCTAATGCTTGGGCAATTTTGGCTGAGTGCATGCTCGGGCGGGGAGACCAAGCCCACGAATACTACAAGAAACTTGCCCCTCCGACCAAAAACAGGATAGCGGAAATTCATCAAGCTGAGCCGTACGTGTATGCCCAAACAATCGCTGGTAGAGTCCACCCTAACTTCGGTGCAGCTCGGCAGTCATGGCTTACGGGAACCGCGGCGTGGATGATGAAAGTGGCCACTAACTGGATTCTGGGCATAAGACCGCAGTATCACGGGCTGCTGATAGACCCATGCATACCCACGGGTTGGGACAACTTCATGGTAACCCGTCATTTTAGGAACGCCATTTACGAAATAAAAGTCGAAAATCCAAGCCATGTGTCTAAAGGAATCAAGGATGTGACTGTAGACGGCAAGAAATTGAAGACCAGCCTATTGCCCTCTTTCGCAGATGGAAAAAAACATACAGTGAAGATTACAATGGGGTAAACGGGTCACCAAACGATTACTTAAATAATGAAAAAGGCTGAAAAGTAATCCGATTAAGTAAGCCTCGCCGATGCACATGTGGGCTGACTGAATCTTGACGTTTTTCCATTAAACATAAGGCATCGGGTAGTAGAACCGAGAAAAAAAGAAAAGGGAGGTTGATTGTTTATTTGCGTCTTTTCATCAGCGCGTATCCGAGTACGACTACGACTACTATGACTACTATTGCGACGGCTGCGTAGGTGTATTCCGGTGGTATGCCCACTGTTGGAGTGGCTGTTGGAGTTGCGGTTGGAGTTGGAGATGCACCTGGGGCGTCTGGGTTCGCTGTGAGGCCTAAGACAACTGTCTGCAGAAGTGCGCTCGTTGCGGTGCCACCGAATGGGCCTGCTGGAAGAATCTGGTTGGTTTCCTTGTTTGAGAAGCCAAGCCAGTACTTCGTATTGCACTGATACCAGTTGGGGTGTCCTCCGAATGGAATGATTGGCATTTCTTCTCCTATGATTGTCAGGATATCGTCAGCGACAGCCTGTTGCGCCGTTCCGGCTGTGATGTCGAGTTGTCTTATGAGCTCCGTGAGCTCTGGGTTCCTGTAGTCGCCGTAGTGGTTCCAGTAGTAGTCGGTTCCAACGAACATCTGGTAGTAGCGATCGTACATGCTGCCTGTGGCAGCGTGCATGACAAAGTGCATGAAGTCGTAGTTGAACGCATGCGCATCTGCATCGTTAGTTCCCCAGT
Organism: Bathyarchaeia archaeon; assembly: GCA_035292005.1. Taxonomy (GTDB): domain Archaea; phylum Thermoproteota; class Bathyarchaeia; order Bathyarchaeales; family Bathycorpusculaceae; genus DATDQZ01. The sequence continues at coordinate 4,470 of DATDQZ010000145.1, forward strand.
CCACGACTTTTTGCGTCATCGTTATGCCGATTTCCTGTATCATGCTGACTGCTAGCGCGTCTATTGCGAGTACATCTGACCATCCCGTTTGGTCCATGATGCTCCACGGGCCGAGCGGTACGTTTATGCCAGCCTCGTCAGGCAGAGCGTCTGTGATTGGCAAAGCATCAGCACCGTATAGCGCAATCCACTCAGCACTCGGGCCATCCTTCGTGTACCACGTGTCATCTACTTTGATGCAGTGTTCCTCTAGTATCGCAATCGCACCATCCACGTCGTTTTCTATGGCGTATTGTTCTTCAAGCTCCGGCTTCACCAGTGCTTTGGCAACTGCGTCGTCTGAAGGTAGCAAGTGCGAGGGGTAGGGATAGGGGTGCTTCAGATAGCCGCTGCTAACCAAACTAATTGCTTCGTAGTCCAGCGCCATGGCCATCGCCCTGTGGAGCCAGCCTTCACCTAACGGGTACTTGCGTTGGTTCGGAACCAGCAGCTTTATTGCTGTCTCTGCGTAGTACGGCGGGTTCGGGTCGTAGGTGTGTGCAGTTGGCATGGCTGACATTATGGAGGCTATGCCTGCAATGAAGTTGCCGGACCAGTCAGCCTCATCGTTTATAAAGTCTAAGGCTGCAGCCGCGTTGGAATATTGATAGTCTGTGTGCCAAATGTACTTTACTGCAGGTAGCTTGTCGAAGACACTTTCGCCCCACCAGTCATCGTTTCTTGTCATTAGCGTATGTAAATCATCATGCCATGTCGGCAGGAACATTCCCGACGCAACTTTCCACGCCTCAGGCATGAGAGGGTCTAGCCAATCGTTGGTGAAAGTCCGCATGTCTGCCCCGTATTCATCCTCGATCTGCTCCCACACGTGCTTTGGCAATATCGGGTACGCTCGGGTTATGTGCGTCCAAGCTGCGGCACTGTTCGGGTATTCGGCAAGTAGGTGTATCCTGAATGTTTTATCATCCACATTCTCCCATTCGTCTATTCTCTCCCTCAGGGGTAGCGCAGCCTGTGCCACCCATCCCTTAGTGTCATTTGCTAGCGCATAAACCCCGTAACTGTACTCGACATCTTCGGATGTTATCGGTTGGCCATCGGTCCAATTGGCTTCGGGGCGGATTTTTACCTCTATAGTCAGGTCATCGATCCACTCAATGCTCTCACCAAGAATCTTTATGAGCTGATCTGGCGCAGATCCTTTTGCAATGTTAACCCCGAACAATGGCTCGTACATGAAGAAGAAGGCTATACCAGCACTTCCATCGATATCCCATGGTCTTAGCGCAGTTGGTTTTCCTTCGTAACCACCCATCATCACAGTTTCATTTCTCGGTACTAGTTGCGCTGACACTGGAGCAACGGAATTTGCGAAAACTGCCATTAAAGATGCAATCAACAGCACGCCAATGAGTAATGGAGACGTCATCGTTCGTAAACACTTCTTCATTTCTATCTCTCCTCTTATTTTAGACTGTAAATCATAGTTATTATGTCTATCTTTATTTAAGGATTTGCATGGCAGGCTCTTCTTGATTGCTGATTTAAATAACTAAGCCATAGATTTTGGAGAACGGCCCCTCGTCGAAGGGCTATCCCTCAGCAAGATCACCAAATCCAAAAATTTTTACCTCAAGTTTCGGAACCAAAAAAGAAAGATTTTTTAAAGAAGAAATGAAAATAGGAAAGATGTGAGTAAGAATGGTTAATTTATACAAACGGAAAATCCCAAAATTAAATGTTGAAACAAGCGCATTAGGAATGGGCACTTGGTCTATCGGCGGTCCCTTCGCATGGATTGATGGAGAAGCTCGCGGATGGGGCAATACCAGTAATGAAGAATCTATAAGAGCGCTGAACAGAGCATTTGAACTCGGTGTGAGAGTTTTTGACACTGCAGACGTTTATGGTTGTGGTCTTAGCGAGGAACTTGTGGGAAGGGCCTTAGAAGACTATCGTGATGAAGTAATAATTATAACAAAATTCGGAAATGTCTTTGACCCAAAAACAAAGCGTCAAATTGGTGAGGATGCCTCCGCGAAATATATTCACGAAGCAGTTGATGCCTCACTTAAGCGATTAAAAACTGACTACATAGACATTTATCTTCTTCATCTTTGGGGATACCCAATTGACAAAGCAGCTGAAACCATGGACACATTGGAAGACTTGGTCAGCGAAGGTGCAATTAGAGGCTACGGATGGAGCACAGATTCAACTAGCCGCGCGACTGCGTATTCTGATCGTAAGCATTATGTAGCAGTTTTGAGCGAATTGAATGTTTTCAGAGATACCCCCGAAATCGTCAGTCTTTGTGAAAAGAAGCAACTATTAAACATAAATAAAGCGCCTTTAGCGATGGGATTGCTTTCAGGGAAGTACACACCACAAACACCTCGATTACCTGAAAATGATGTCCGAACTGCCTCTCCAGACTGGCTGGTCTACTTCAAAGATGGAAAAGCAGTGCCAGAATTTACTAAAAAATTAGATCGAATAAAAGAAATATTAACAGAAGACGGAAGAACCCTGATACAAGGAGCCCTCGGTTGGATTTGGGCCAGATCTCCGGTGACGCTTCCAATCCCTGGTTTTAAGACGGCAAAACAAGTGGAGGAAAATGCCAAGGCTTTAGAGTATGGGCCTCTTAAACCGAGTCAAATGAAAGCAATAGATGAAATACTTGGAAAACGCGAGTTCGTTTGGGCATGATGTTTTTGGATGCGCCAAAAATACTCATAGCAAAAACAAATCAGGATTTAAGCAAGAATTAGACAACCAAAGTTTAAACAGGAACCAAAAAGTTAAAGCCAATGTGACAAACCAATAGAGGATAGAACGAAATCTATGCGCACGCCCACAGAAAAGATCACCTTCCCAGATGGTTTTCTTTGGGGTGTTGCGAGTTCCTCCTATCAGATCGAAGGTGCTTGGAATGAGGATGGGAAGGGTGAATCTATCTGGGATCGTTTTTCTCATACCCCTGGAAACATTAAGAATGGTGATACCGGGGATATAGCCTGCGATCATTATCATCTATATAAGAAAGACGTGGCCTTGATGAGAGAGCTGGGCGTACAAGCCTATTGGTTCTCAATATCTTGGCCTCGCGTGCTCCCCAAAGGAAAGGGTGATATCAACAGAGTTGGTCTCGAATTCTACAATCGCCTCGTGGACGAACTCTTAGAAGCGGGAATCGAACCTTGGATTTGTCTGTATCATTGGGATCTGCCCCAAGCGCTGCAGGATGAAGGCGGATGGGCCAATCCGAATATCATTCAGTATTTTGCAAATTACGCTGAGCTCATGGCCCGCGAGTTAGGCGACAGAGTCAAGCGATGGATGATCTTTAACGAACCTCAATGTGTGGCGTGGTTGGGACATTTTACTGGAATGCATGCGCCAGGCATTAAAAATCTAGAATCAGCCCTAAAAGTCTCGCACCACTTACTGCTTACTCAGGGAAAAACTATTCAAACTTTACGGAAAGTTAGCCAAGATTTCCAGATAGGTACAATTGTAGACCTTAATGTCGTGCATCCGATCAGCGATGATGAGAAGGATCAGGAGGCAGCCAGCAAGCTCGATGAGTTCCGGAATCGCTGGTTCATCGATCCCCTCTTGAAAGGAGAGTATCCTCCTTTGGCGAAGGAAGCTGGGTTGGAGCCTAAAAGAGAAGATATGGATTTGATCAAACAACCCTTGGATTTTCTGGGCGTAAACTATTATAGGCGCTCGCTCGCAGCTTACGATCCATCAGACCCTTTAATGCGGGCTAAGGTGGTTCAGAAGAAAACGCCCGTAACAGAAATGGGCTGGGAGATCTATCCCAACGGATTATACGAGATACTAACGCGCTTGCGAAAGGAGTATGACGATCCAGTGCTCTACGTCACAGAAAACGGGGCTGCCTTCGAAGACAACGTGAAAAGAAACGGCGGAGTCCAAGACGACGACCGCATAGCCTTTCTTCGGGACCACATGCTCGCGGCATATCGAGCTATCAAAGAAGGGGTCAAACTCAAGGGATACTTTATATGGACAATCACTGACAACTTCGAATGGGCCGAAGGTTATAGTAAACGTTTTGGGCTCGTCCACACGAATTATGAAACCCGAGAGCGCGCTCCAAAGAAGAGTTTCTACTGGTACAAACAGATAATCCAGAATAATGGTTTACTCTTCCCTTGAGCGTGTTCCTGTAACCAATGGGGCTGTGGAAAATTTTCGTCTTAAAATTCCCATTTTTTGTGGAGTTGGGGCACGCTATCGAACAGTTCTCTTGTATATGGGTGGCTCGGATGGAGGAAAACTTCATCGGCAGTCCCTTGTTCGACTACTTCACCATTCTGCATAATGAGGACTCTGTCAGAGATGTACTGGGCTTGGGCTATATCGTGTGTTATGAACAACACTGAGATTTTTTCCTTCTCTTTCAAATACAGAAGGAGATTCAAGATACTGGCTCGAGTGGATGCATCTAGCATGCTCGTTGCTTCATCCGCCACTACTAGCTCCGAATTAATCAAGAGGGGTCTCGCGATGAGGAACCGCTGCAGTTGACCTCCACTCAGCTGGTGGGGGTATCTCCCCAGTATTTCTTCGGGGTTTATTCCAATTCTCGTTAGTGTGGAATGGATGATTTCTTTTCTTTTATCAGGAGAGGGACCGTTTTTGTAGAGATTGAATATCTCCTCCAGTACACGGTCGACCTTGTAGAATGGATTGTACGCCGAGTAGGGATCTTGAACAATTGCCTGTATCCTCCTGTAATACTCCCGCCTGTCGTATGAAAATGCATCTTCGCCGTCGAAAATGACGTTGCCGGAGGTTGGTTTGATCAGCCTCAAGATCATCTTGGCCACAGTGGTTTTCCCGCTGCCGCTTTCACCCGCTAAGGTGACTATCTCTCCCTTTTCCATGTCGAACGTCACGTTTTTTACTGCTATGCAACACTTCGTCCTTATTAGACCCGAAGTGTATATCTTGGTCAAATTTTCACACCGCAAAATTTTTTCCATTTGCTCACCTGTACCAAAGCCAGCAAGCGACCTGGCCCCTGTTTTCTGCAGTTTTGAGTGAAGGCTCTTTGAGTGGGGGCTCGTTGGTTTTGCATATATCCATTACGAACGGGCATCTTGGGTGAAATCTACAGCCAGGGGGAGGATCTCTCAGGTCCGGAGGATTCCCTGGTATGCTTTTTAGCCCTCCCTTCCCCATTCTTCTTGGATTGTAAGAAACAACTGAAGATATGAGCGCCTGGGTGTAAGGGTGGAGGGAGTTCTCCAGTATGCCGTTCATACTTCCGACTTCAACTATTTTCCCGCCGTACATTACCCCACATCTGTCGCAGAGTTCCCCCAGAACAGTGATATCGTGGGAAATGAATAGCATGCTTTCGATTATTCCCGCCTTCTTTAGGTTTACAAGCGTTTTTATCACCAGCCTTTGTGTAGTCACGTCGAGGGCAGAAGTCGGTTCATCGATTATAAGAAGTTTCGGATTCCAAAGAGTTGATATCCCTATAACAACTCTTTGCTTCATGCCTCCGCTGAGTTCATGCGCATATCGGTCAAGAACCGACCTGTCCAACCCCAATTTCTCAAGATGATCGCCTGCCATTTTGAGAACTTCCTGTTTTGAGGGCTTTTTGCCGGTGCGCTCCCTCACGACATCCATGATGAAGTCTCTTATTCTTTTGACGGGATTTAAAGAGTCCATTGACGCTTGGGGAATGTATGACATGCGTTTGCATTTAACTTGCGTTCTAAGTACTTCAGGGTCAATTTTGTATATGTCAGAGCCATCTACGAGAATTTTGCCCGACTCGTAGTGTAAGAGAGGGTTAGGGGAGCCTGAACAGAGTTGTGCAAGGGTTGATTTTCCGCATCCAGATTCACCAGCAAGGCCCACCACCTCTCCGTTGTCAACCGTGAACGAGACTCCGTCGACGGCGCGAACGACACCAAATATCCCCCGGTAGTAGCCTTTGAGGTCTTCAATTTCGAGGAGGTGCTCGGCCATCCAGAATCACACACTCCGTAACCTAGGATTGAAAACTTCATCCATGCCAGAGTGCATAATGAAAACTGCTACTAAGAATATGGTCAATATAAGGCCAGGCGGGATAAAGGCCCACCACATGGTCCAAGGTAGTGCTACCTGTGTACTGCCTGCCCCAATGAAATCAAGCATTGTCCCCAAAGTAACGTTTGAACTGGGGTCGGGACCCAGACCTATCATGCTCAGCCCCGCCTCCGTCAAGACGGCTATACTGAGCGACACTACAAAAACAACTATGATGTAAGCCAGCATGTTCGGCATAATCTCTGTTATCACTATCTTTCTATCTTTCATGCCCGACATGCGAGCAACATCTATAAATCCCCTTTCCTTCAGGGTTAGTACTTGGGACCTTATACATCTGGCTGCCCAAGGCCAAGTCGTTAAGCCTATCAGTGCAGCCACCAAAAACATGGAGGCTCTACCACCACCGATTATGGCTGAGAGGAGTATCAACAGAGGCAACATAGGGAAAACCATGACAACGCTGGTGAAAGCATTTGAGATTTCATCCATCAGTCCCCCTTTGTATGGACCAATGCCCCCCACTAAAACGGCGACCAGCGTGGCGAAACCTCCGGCGAGTGCACCGATCAACAAGGAGTTACGGGTACCCGCACAAAGCTGAGCGAATAAATCCTCCCCCAAATCACCCGTACCAAGAATAAATTCACTGCTCGGCGGCTCAGCAGCGTGGTAAGCATTAGTCTGCAACGGATCACGAGTTAACATGGAACCTATTATCCCAAAGAAGACAATAGTCAGCACGACGGCTGTACCAATTATGAATTTTCGACTTCTCACGAGTAGATCAAACATTTTTATCCTCCTCGACCAGTTCGAATTCGCGGATCCAAAAATGCGTATGCGATATCAACCAGAAAGTTCCCGATGATTACGACAACCATCGTGACTAGGAAAGTGCCTAAAATCATAAAATAGTCGCGGGCCTGTACAGCTTGGAGCGCCAGTAAACCGAGACCATTCCATTGAAAGACCATTTCGATAATCATTGTCATTCCAATGAGATTATTGAGATTTATGTTCAGACCGGTGAATTGGGGCAGGATCGCGTTCCTTTTGGCGTAAGATAGCAACTTCTTATTTCTGAAGCCCAGCTGTCTGCCATAGAGGATGTAACCCGAGTCCAATTCATAAAGAGTCATCGACCTCATGCCCGAAGCCCATCCTCCTGTAGTTATAATAAGTAATGTTAAGAAAGGTAAAACGTAATGACGCCCCGCATCTAGGAAAGACGTAAGGTCCAGACCGGGTATAAATCGCGGACTGAACGTCCCATGTGTGGGGAAAATCTTGAAATTCACCGCCAAAAGGAATAAGAGAACCATCGCAAACCAGTAAAACGGCATTTGGCTGACGAAAATTGAAGTGAAGTAACCAGCCTCGCTTAGCTTGCCCTTCGTGTACGCAGCTCTGGCCCCAATCCAGTTACCTATGAAGAAACCGATAAAAAGCACAGGAACCACGAGGGCTATGGTATAGGGCAACTTCTCCATGACAACCTTCGCAACGGGCATGAAGTTGTACTGGCGCATCATCCCTAGTCCTAAATTCCCTTTCAGAAGGTGTGACCAGAAATCAATGTATTGCTCCGGTAGTGTTTTGTTAAGCCCGAAGTATGCCGACAACTCGGCTCTAAGTCTTAGCCTTCCCACATCCGTTGTGCCAGGAGGTATCATTTGGTCGATAGGATTGCCTGGCATAAGTCGCGGAATGAGAAATATGAAGGTTAACGCAATAAATGCCACGATTAAGTAGAAAATAGCTTTTTTGAATATAAATTTAAAGAAAGGATGCGTAACTTTTTTGTAGACGGATCTAAAGAAAGGATGAGCAAATATCCTTTTCATAATGGATAGTGAAATTCCTCACCTTTTTAATCTTTCGCTTTCCCATCCCAAACCCCAATTTATCTTCTTATCAGCATATCTGACGCTTTCTAGAATTGTAACTCTGCAGTCGCCCATTTCCTCAAAATGCGCTCTGAACTTGGATTTTTTTATATTTCAGGCTAGTCATAATTTCTCACCCGAAAATCAATTTTGTCCGTTTCCAAAGCTTTGATGTAGGGTTTTTACACTTGTCCATTTCCAAAGAGTGCTTCCCAAAAGTGCCGAAACCTGAGCGAGGAAACTTGTGTTTGGTTGCGTAGCGGTTAGGCTAGCGCAGACTATTGCGTGGAAAAAACTATACCCTCTCTATAAATAGATTCAACTAGAGGTTGACAGCGTCTGAACTAGTGCTCGAAAAAGACTATAGCCCCCTTATATAAAGGCAGAATCGTTGATGAAGCGCGGAAGAGGATGCCCCGTCATGACCACGACTGCATTAGCGCTTCCGAAATACCGTGATCCATTCTTCTTTGATAATGCCGCCTTTGTGATTCCTATCAGGAAACAAAGATCTATTTTTGATCTCATCATGATAATTCTCTAAAGTTACAAACCCACAGTCATTGGCTATTTTGGTCAATACGTTACAAGTAGGAATCTGAACTTCACAAATTGTGTTATTTCCAGTCACAAGACAGAAGACGCCCTTCGTTTTTAATGCTTTGTGAAACGTTTCGAAAACAGATTTCATGGCTTCAAAGTACTTCCATATGATGTAAGCCTTCTTCTTGCTCATTGGATTGCTCTTATTCCAAATTTCTTCAATGACCGAGTCTAAGAGTTCACAGTCACTTTTTGGCATGTTTCGAGAGTCAAAACCAGAGACATTTTCGCTACCAATTGCTTTTCTCTTGAGGACCCTGACTTCTTCAGGAGTTAGCAAGCCTAGCCACCAAAGTTCGAGTTTGTAGCTTCTAAAATAGTCTTGGGCGTTGATGTAAGGAGGTGATGTTATAATCAGATCTACATCACCAACCTTGTTACGTTCAAGTATCGTTGATGATTCTCGTGCATCTCCACTGAAAGTGAGAACTTTATGATTGTTGGTAGTACCTTTGAAAGTTGCTTTGATTCTATCTGAGTTTTTTTTTAATGCCTCTTCGAAATACTGGATTGGTTGGGAAACCCACCCATTCTTGACTTTTGCCAACACTCTTTTGGATCGGTATGTCTTTGCCATTCGAGGATCGGCGTATGAGGACTTCCTAATTATTGATGAAAAAGTGGTAAGAACAAAATCGTGGATGTCATCACTAACCTCTCCTTTCGAAGCGTCAATACAGAATCGTATTCTGCAAAGCTCATCCCGTGCTTTCTCACAAAACCAGTAATCAATGTTAGGGAAAGAAACTAATGCTTTTGGACCATGACCTTTCAATTGGGTTAACAGGAGATTGATTGCCAGTTCAAGTTCATTTTCGTTCAGAGGCGTAGTTTTAACTTTGGATATTAGACTCGCCAATGGATTAAGGTCAATACCCACTGCACGCCTCTTCAGAAGGGACGCTTCTAGCAATGTCGTACCTGATCCACAGAATGGATCGAGCACTAATTCACCTTTCTTACTATACCGTTCTATCAAGTATCGCGAAATATGTGGAATCATTTTTGCTGTATATGGATGTATGCTGTGAGCTAAGCAGATAGACTTTTGTTGATAGATTTCTTTGAAATTGATTTCTTGAGGGTTTAATTCCCTCAAACCATTTCTTAAAGGTAAGCAAGAACCCAAGATCGACCAATCCCTTTTGAGTAGAATAATTCGTTGTGTCTTGCTGGTGAACCATAAATTAGCACGGTATTGGACGGATTTGTAGAAAGATACAAATATAGTCCCAAAGTTTGGGGTTTTGTTCCGAGGGGAGAGATGATTTGGTTGTACTGCAAATTAGTCGGACTCGAAAGTAATTCGCGCAGTTGCTGAGAGACTGCGAGAGGATTACGGGAATGAATGTACCGTATTTTGGAGGCCCCAACAGTGTTTATGATTTCCTTATTCATCTTTTCTGTTCTTCCTTCCCATTCTTTATGATAAGCTGGTTTCCCAACCAGTAAGAGGCATTCTGTTGGGTCCATCTCTTCATATAGCGCTAATGCCCTATCACCTTCATAGCCCAGAATAAGCACCAAAAGCGAGTTTTTTGAGAAATCAAAGTTGCCAGAATAGGTGGGAATTGGAAAGATACTGTGTATTCCAAAAGAAAGTGGTTGAAAGAGATCAGTGATATAATCCTGAGGTTCAGTGTACAAGAATCTCAGAATCCCATTTTTTTTCACAAAGTCGAGAGCTCTTAGAAGAATTAAAAGATGCCACTTAATCATTGTACTGATATCTATACTTATTTTAGGTTTTTGATGATTTTCGGTGTATTTCTCAATTTCTCGAATGATTTCTCTGACAACAGGTATGGGTTTCTCTTCGTCGATAATGATTTCGCGGATTTTTCCAACAGTCTCCAACCGCTCTTTCATTTCCTGTATATTCTTTTCACGTTTTTCGCTATCATGATTTGTGTATCTTAAGAGAAGGACTATTCTGGAGTGATAATCTGGAGCTAACTTTTGTGTGACACCCTTACATCTTTCTTCTGGGCTCCCACAACATATAAAAACATCATCAGGTTCACCTTGGGCTATCGTAGTTATTGTTTGGCATTCCAGTGGTTCAGTCATCTTCAGCATCTCGGTCGACCTCTCCATTAAAATAACCCAATCTCTTAGTTCCAAGAGCCTTAGTTTTACCATGTTGCCTTCGCCGTAGCAGCTTTTTTATTTTTGCTCTCTTCTCAGGGTTAAGAAGATCGCTCAGTTCTGAAGTGGCAAACTCGCCTCCTCTAGGCCATCGTGGCCTGTAGCTTATTTCAAGAATAGGTGTGTATATCCTATTCAAGCAATATTCTTTTGCCGCGTCGCAGAAAGATTGTTTGGGTTTCATTGAACTGGTTTTCATTCTAGGATAAAGTAGTGACTCCTGTACAGAATAACAAAGAAGCATTTTCAAAAGACCTGTATGCTCTAAAGCATATGGGTCTTTGACACTTACGGTAAGAGTCTCGGGCTCAGTTGGGTGATAAAGTAGTCTTTCCCTGAATATTTCACCTATATCAACTATGAATTGGTACATCGTTTCTCCATACTCTTCCAAGTTTATTGGAATTTTTTCTAGCCACGCCTTGGAAACAACATATGCAGCCCAAGTTTGATGTTGAGTTGGAATGCTTTTTCCTTCTTTAACGTTTATGCCATCATTTTCTGCTTTATAAAGAGCCATTCCAACGAGATTTAGAAAAATCCTAATTATGCCAGAAGACAGGTATGTATAAGTTACAAACCCATCATACATCTTTTTCTTGCCCTTTCGCCCTTCGATTTTTTGTCTTTTCCGCAACAATCGGAAAATAGCAGCAGTCTCCAACTTGTTTCTGTATTCTGAGAGCTCTTTCTCTGAAAATTCTAGACCTGCAGCTATTCGTATATTCTTAATTTCATTATCGACGATTTCTTGAGGAAGCTCTCTCTCCTTTGATTCTTCTAGCAATTTTCGAATGTCCTTTATAGCGTAGTTTTCGATTGTTAGAAGTTTTTCGCTGATCTGAATCAACAGATTTTGATACAGTTCATATTTTGTATCGTCGAACAAGTCGTAATCAAGTGTAAAAGTGAAATAGTCTTGCCCGGCTTGCAGGGGTTGTCCTTGATGGGTCCTATTCGTATACATACCTTCAAATTTGGCTGATAGCTTAACTGTAAAGTTGCTAGCAGTCTTAATCCATTCATTTATTATGATTTGCTGAAAAGGTCGGAGATTCTCAAATTCATCGAAAAGCATGAAGAAATGAATATCCTTGAAGTCTGATATGTTGTTTGCCAAGATTTCAAAGATGCCGTCCAGAAATTCCAAACCTGTTTGACACCAATCAGCTACAGGTGATGCAAAAGGAATAGCTAGATTCTGCAAGTAAAGTTCGATTTTGTGCAACTCTTTGTTAACATATTTTTCGAGATCATCAAAAGTTCTAACATTAGCGTTTTGCTCAGTCAAATTGGTTACTATAAGACCTATTACGTCCTCCTCAGTCTTTCTGCTGATTTCAACAAAACTCTTTTTTTGAAGTCTCTGCAGGGTTTGTATGGTTGTCTTAAGAATCTTTAGATTTAGCTCATTAAGACTTATTGTCCATGCTGCGTTTAATCCTGCGGTCAGAACAGGTTCATCTTCTACTTCTTTTCGCTTTAGTTTGTCCATGAGGTTCTTATACAATTCATAATTCGCAGATAGTCCAGTTTTCAAGAAACCCATTTCAAGTATAGGATGGTAATCATACATCAGAAGTGAACCTTTCTTGAGTTTGAAATACACGCTTAGAAAATTCACGCCTTTTTTCTTTGCTTCTCTAAAGGTCTTAACATCAAGACGAGTAGACAAAACGTCAGGTATCAGAGATTTGAGAATCATAGTTTTGCCTGAGCCTCTTCCTCCGTAAATAATTACAGGCTTAGACTCCTGAAGCATTTCATACTTTTCCTTTTCAGGTTCGGCGAAAGCCATGCCCAACAAATGGTAGTCATCATGAAAATATTCAGCTCTAACTCGTCGGAACGGGTTTTTCGACTCAGTGCTTTCTACTCTTGTGAGAAGCTCTCCTGCGTCTTCTTGTTGTTCTTCTTTCAAGAATCTAATTAAATCATGCAACCCTTTATCGTAACTTTCATGAAAAGTGAACCCCTGAATGGCAGGTATTATTACGGATGGCACCTTTTTCGGATCCATGAAGAAAAGAGGGAGAAAACGCATATCTTTCTTGTTGAAACCTTCTGACATCTTGGCATATGCTTCTACCCCACCTATTGAATCGACGTAATCTTCAGTTATAATTGCCAAAACATAATCGACTTGATACAATGACTTGTCGATCTCTTTTAGCCAAAGTTGCCCAGGAACTAAACAGCCTTTGTCAATCCAAAGCCCAATGTTTTGTTCCTTTAAGTCTTCTTGGATTTTTTCGGCATGTTTGGCTCCGCTACTAGTATAAGAAATGAAGACCTTCATCGAGAGTTTCCCTAAACAACATAGGTTAGGCAATTTATAATCTTTGCTACCACATAGCCCCTGACCTGCGTGATTTGACATTCTCCATTACATTATAGGCTTTAGGAAAATTAATATACAACTAAACAACATTATCCGTTTCAAGGTTTCGGGGAGCTGGGAAAAGGTGACCCGGCTGAGAGGACGGCTGAATCGCTGTCGACCCTTAGAACCTGAACCAGATAATACTGGCGGAGGGAAAAAACGTGACAGAAGCAAATATAAGTGCATTAAGAGTACGGATTCTTGCAGAAGCAACAATTTTCATCGCGTTAACAATAGTGCTGAAAGATGTCTTGCCACCCATTTACGAGATGCCCCAAGGAGGTTCCGTCACAATCGCTGGCTTAGTGCCGCTGCTATGGTTTGCGTTGCGAAGAGGCATCAAATACGGAGTTTTCGCAGGCTTCGTGTATGGACTGATTCATGCGTTCCTTCCAGGAGCCTACATAATACATCCAGCGCAAGGTTTGTTGGACTACCCGTTGGCTTTCGCCGCTTTGGGTTTGGCAGGTGCCTTCAAAAAAATTCCCATACTCGGCGTTGCAGTAGGCATTGCTGGAAGGTTCTTCTGCTCTTTTGCGGCTGGCATAATATTCTTCACAACAGCGTCAATCGACGGCATAATTGCCTCAGCAGTCTACAACGGAATATACCTTATCCCTGAATTCGCCATCACCGCTGTCGTCATATACATACTGCTCAAGAGAAAACTGCTAAACATATACATGTAAAGGGAATCCCTTATTGCCCTTCCTTTTTTTAATAGTTGCCTAAAAGAGATTCAAAAAATGATTCTTTCTGGGTAGCCATAGATGTTCATGCGTTTGCCTCGCACGAATCCAGCCAAAGTCAGATTCGCAAGCTCAGCCATGGCAATGCCAGAATCCAAAGCGGCAGCCAAAGAGGCAACGATGGGCAAGCCAACCTTCGCCGCCTTAAAGACAATGTCGCCTGATAACCGTCCACTCGAAGCCAGAAAACACTCACCAAAATCTGTTTGGTTTAGAGCTGCCATTCCGATTACTTTGTCCACGGCGTTGTGTCGTCCAACGTCTTCAGCCAAGGCAACCAGCGAACCGTCAGCCCTGTAGATTGCGGCGGCGTGCACTCCGCCCGTTTGCCTAAAAAGTTCAGCTTTAAAGTTCAGC
>DATDQZ010000146.1:0-4468 GCA_035292005.1 Bathyarchaeia archaeon
GCATTTGCCTCACGGCGAAACCGAAGCGAAACTGATGCTTCAACAACTCAAAAAAGCCAACAACATAACTGAAACCACCAGTTGCGGCAGAGTCTTAGACGCAGTTGCCGCCGTGCTAGGCTTATGCCACGAGCGCACTTACGAGGGCGAACCAGCCATGAAACTCGAATCCGCCGCCATGAAAGGCAAAGACACGCTGAAAATGAAGCCCATAATAAACAGAGACACGTTAGACACGACGCAGCTGCTTTCTGCTATCTTTGAAAACCGCGACAAAGCGGCAAAGGCGGACTTGGCTTATTCCGCGCACGCCTACTTAGCCAAAGGCTTGGCTTCGCTAGCCATAGAAAAGGCGCGGGAAAACAGCGTCAAAACTGTCGGTTTTTCGGGCGGCGCCGCCTGCAACGAGATACTGGCATCGCTTATGCGGGAGACGGTTGAGGCTGCTGGTTTGCGTTTTCTGGTTCATGAGGCGGTTCCTGCGGGTGACGGCGGGATTTCTTTTGGTCAAGCTGTTGTAGGTGGATTCTGGCAATTTTAGACCATAACCATTTTATCGCTGTTTATTCCTCGGTTTACATCGATACGGTATGTGTTTGGCGATTCCAGCGCGCGTCACGCGCGTCAACGGCGACAAAGCCCAAGTGGACTTCGGAGAAGGCGTTCTCAGAGAGGTTAATGTGACGCTTGTAGAGGCCAAAGTGGGCGATTATGTTTTGGTGCACGCGGGCTACGCAATTCAAATAGTAGACGAGAAAGACGCTTTAGAAACCATAAGCTTATGGAATGAGATTCTCGCGGCTGAAAAAGAATAAGGCGAGCGGACATGGAATGACTGAAAAACTCAGGTTCAGGGACCCGGAACTAGCAAAGAGCATAGCGCAGAAAATTCGAGAAATAGCGCCGAAGGATGAAATCGTCAAAATCTGCCACATCTGCGGCACCCACGAGTGGACCATCACGCATTATGGCTTGCGTAGTCTTTTGCCTTCAAACGTTGAGGTAATCGCTGGACCAGGCTGTCCCGTTTGCATAGTGCCTGCTTCAGAAGTCGATGAAGCCGTTGAATTAGCAATGAAGGGAATGTCGATTACGTGTTTTGGCGATGTTCTCCGCGTTCCAGGCTCGCGCATGTCGCTTTTGGACGCCAAAGCCAAAGGCGCCGACATCCGAATCGTTTATAGCGTAAGTGATGCTGTCAAAATGGCTGAAAACGAAGCGAACAAAGAGTTCGTCTTTTTCGCGGTGGGTTTTGAAACGACGGCGCCTTCCACAGCCGTTGAAATCTCGCAGAAACCGCCTAGAAACCTGAGCTTTTTGGTCTCGCATCGTTTGATTCCGCCTGCCATGGAATTGCTCGCGAACATGGAAGACCTTAACCTAAACGGGTTCATCGCGCCAGGCCACGTCAGCACCATAATAGGGCTTAGACCTTACGAGGTTTTCCCGCGAAAGTATGGTATGCCAACAGTCGTGGCTGGCTTTGAACCGCTGGATGTGCTTTTCGCCGTTTACATGATAATCAGACAATTAAGCGAGAATAAGCCCAGACTAGAAAATGAGTACACCCGTGCTGTGCGCTGGGAAGGCAATGCCAAAGCGCAGAGGCTCATTCAAGAGGTTTTTGATGTTAAAGATGGCAAGTGGCGAGGGCTAGGCACTATTCCCTCTTCTAAGCTTACGCTCAAGAAACAATACGCCGCTTATAATGCCGAACTGAAATATAACGTTAAAGTTGAAGAAGGAATAGACTTGCAGCCAGGTTGCAGATGCCACTTGGTGGTTATCGGCAAGATCAAGCCTAGTGAATGCCCGTTATTTATGAATGCTTGCACTCCGCAGAATCCCGTGGGCGCTTGCATGGTCAGCATGGAAGGTACCTGCAGAGTCTGGGCAAAAACAGTTAGCAGCTAGCAGATTCTTGGAACTGGGTCGCCTACAGGTCTGGCGATTATCCGCTTGCCTCCAACAGCTGTCTGCATAGCCACACCGTTGAATTCCTTTGTTGCTTCGCCGATAATCTCTGCGTTTTTGCCCTCGTTCATTTCTTTCAAGAACTTCAGAACTTGTTCCGCCTTCGCTGCTACTGTGCCTATGATTATTTTTCCTTCGTTTCCAATTTCCAGCGGGTCCAAGCCTAACATTTCACACGCAGCCCGCACATCATTCCTAATTGGAACTTTGTCCTCTTGAATTAATATACCCACTTTCGATTTTTCGCTGAACTCGTTCAGGGCGTCGGCTAAGCCGCCTCTGGTGGGGTCTTTCATGGCTACTACTCCGCCAACTTCGCCGAGCATGCGTTGAATCATGCGGTTTAGGGGTTTAACGTCTGACTTTATTTCGCTTCCGAACGTTAGCCCTTGCTGGGCTGAGAGCACTGCCAAGCCGTGGTCGCCTATGGTTCCAGACAGTATTATCTTGTCACCAACGCTCAAGTTAGAGTCAAGAACCCAGCGCGTCGCAAAATCGCTTTTGTACCGCCTGACAACTTTCAGGTTGTTTTCTAGCGCTGCTGTTCTTCTGCCGATTCCCGACACGTTTATGACGCAGCCGCCTAGGCTGCCTTTTTCCACAACCTTCGTGTCGCCTGTGACTATGCCCACGCCTGCCTCAGCGCATGTCCGTTGCATACTGGCTAAGATTCTCTCGAAGTCAGAAAGCGCTAAGCCCTCTTCCAAAATGAAGCCGCATGCTAAAGCGTATGGTTCAGCGCCTAAAACCGCGATGTCGTTGACTGTTCCAGAAATAGCCAGGCGTCCGATGTCTCCGCCTGGAAAAAATATGGGTTTAACCGCGTGAGAATCACTTTTAAAAACCACACCATTCACAACAGCCGCGTCATCTAAAGCCTCAAGCGGAACCTCAGCGTTGCTTGAACCTCCAAAATGCTTCACGATGTGGTTTTTAACCAAGTCGTGCATGACGGTGCCGCCAGCGCCATGCAGCATGGTAATATAACCGTTCTTTTCCTTCATATTAGCTCAATCTCGCGTTTCAACTGCAATAGGTAACATTAAAAGTGGAACATAAACACATCGCACACAATCAAAGAGATTTGCCAACTGCTTTGGTACACTTGGTAAACAACTGGTGCATCATTACGTTTCGTTTGGTAATTGGCGTTGTTGCGTTTTTGTTCCTTTTATTAGGGTACCGTTTCTGAGTATGTTCTCTTTGAGAGAGGCGGGAACTTTTGCTATTTCCACCAAGTCTACAGGTATTCCAAGTTCCAGTTCTATCTGCACGTTTAAGTCCAAAAAGTCTTTGAAAGCGAGTTCTGGTTCTGCGCAAATGGCGACATCTATGTCTCTTACGCTGCCCTGCCGCGTTAAGCTGCCAAAGAGTATGACAAGCTTCACTCTTTCGTCCTTGGCAAGCAACGCCCTGAGTTTGGCGATTATGCTGGCTTTTTGTTTTCGTCCAATCTTAAAGTATTGAATCCTGTCATAAGTCGACTGCATATTTTTCTTTCACCCTCTCTACGAACTTGTCAACACTTTTGAAATTATTCTTAACTGAATTGTAGACCTGCTCGTCATCTATTGCCCAGTAACGGTGAGTCAGCAAGTTCCTAAGCCGCACTATGGCGGTTAAATCTTTGGCGCAGTCACATATGCCTTCTTCATCCAGAAGCCTAAAACACTCCGAGTACGATAAGGGCTCTTGTTTAAGGTCTTCTCTAGCTATATGCAGACACATGCTTCCCAAAGCCTCCGCGAGAACTATGACGTGGTACCTAACTGCATATTTCTCATCCAAGCTTAGCTCAGCGTAGGGCTCAAAAGTCAACCTCTTCAACTCTGCCTTAGCATCTGAAACTTCAGTTATCCTCTGCTTGAGATGACTCGCGTCTACGGGCATTTGAACCAGCGACAAAATACTATCCCCCACTTAGAATATTACTGTTGCCCTTACACATGTTTTGCCCTCCATATATCATGATTCCAAAGAATTGAAAGTCTCACCTTTCTTCCACGATAAAGAATTCAATCCACGCCATTCACAACTGAACACCCAGTTCTCCCTATGTTCCCTTCTTTAAAATTGAGAGTATAGTAGCTAGTTCTGCCTATATATAGAGGGGAGATAGACGAAAAATCGCACAACAGTCCGCAACTAACCGCAACAAATCTGCAAAGCCACCGTGATTTTGGAAAAACTATAAAAGCACAACCACACTCCACAAACTGTACACCTCACCGCTCGAATTCGTCCCCAAAAAAAGGGAATTAACCCAGCTCACTTGTTTTAAAAACTAGTAGTGATACGGAAAGCCATATAAATCGCCATTACGCTGTTGAATTGCAAACTCGGAGAGAAAAGTAGTGCCAAAATGGGGATACTCCATAATAGCTGAAGAACTGGACCCTGAAAAGACAGCGAAAGCAAGCGGTCGAGAAATTAGAGTATCCCATAAACACGCCCGAGAAGTGTGCAGAACAATCAAAGGCATGATGCTTACCAA
>DATDQZ010000147.1:0-6172 GCA_035292005.1 Bathyarchaeia archaeon
AAAACACGGCGTACCCGTTGTGATTTTAACGTATTATAATCCAGTGTTCAGGATGGGGCTTGAGAAGTTTTTTAGGTTAGCGAAAAACTGTATGGTTGACGGTCTAGTGGTTCCTGACCTTCCAGTGGAGGAGGCGGAGGATTACAAAAAGGCAGCGGAAACTTGTGGGATAGACACGATTTTCCTTGCGGCGCCATCCACTTCCGCTGAGAGGCTATGTAAAATCGTCGAGTGCACTTCGGGCTTTCTTTATCTTGTTTCTCATTTTGGTGTGACGGGAGAGAAAGCGACCTTGGAAGCTTCAACGATTCAGCTGATTAAAAGGGTGCTTCCGTACACGAGAGGGCGAGTGCCGTTGGCGGTTGGGTTTGGAGTTTCAAAGCCCGAGCATGCGAGATGCATAATCGAAAATGGAGCCGACGGCGTCATAGTGGGAAGTGCCTTTGTGAACATTGTCCATAAAAATCAGGGTAAAATAGGCAAGATGCTTGAGGAAATCGAAGAGACCGCGCGTAAGCTTAAAGCAGCCACAGAACAGCCAATGAAATCTTAAAGAACAAGCGCATTACCAAAAAAAGGTTGAAGGGATTAAGCTATGATGGCGGTGGAGGCTGTTGCTTCGGTTTTCGCCTCAGTACGATTACTGCGACGCATATGACTACGACGGCTATGATTGCGGCTACGATGATTACTCCGTCAATTCCGCCGCTTGTTGGCTGGGCAGAAGGCGCCGCGGCTATGTAGGCGGTGAACGTGGGGTCATGTTCAACCCTGAACCCGCTGTATTCTGGATAGGCGATTAGGTAGAAGTAATTGGCTCTGCTCATGTTTGCGATTGTTTCTTTGGCTTTAGCGAAAAGCGCTGGGTACATGTGCACCACGACGAGGGGCAGGAACTTCATTAATCCAATGTGGTATGCGAATAGGCCGGCGTTGCCTGCGAAGCCGCTTAGCTGGGCAGTGCGGGCTGTTGAATCGTAAGTGTTGAACGTGGTTTCGGTTGGGTCAGCTGTGTAATTGTAGAGTTTGTAGGGTTTTTTGGTGCCGAAGTCGGCGTTGAAGATTTTTTCGCCGTCATCTGCGTACGTGTCTATTGAGGTGTCAGTAACTGGGGCTTCTTCGTCTGTAACGTTTTGTCCTGTTGGTGTTGCGCTGTAGGTTTCGTGGTCAGCCATGATGGATGTTTGGAAGTTTACGATGCTCATTTTGAGGTTGTTGTTCTGAATGTAGTCGTAGATGGTTTCGTTGCTGATTTTCCTGCCGAGCATTCCATAGTTGCCTGTGCTGTTATAGTACGTCCACAATAGGGGGATTAAGCCGACGAAGAGGTGGCGCATTCTTCCGATTATGTGATTTTCTTGTAGCGTTGCGGTGCCTGTGCTTGGAGAAATCGTTAGCGTGTATGTGAAGGTTAGTTCGTCGTAGGCTGTTAAGGCGAGAGGCCAACTGTTGTCAAAGTGTGGGTTGTCGGGGTCTACCCATGTTCTCCACCAGAGCGCGGTTAGGTTGGTGTATTTCATGCCCCATGACCATTGAAGCTTATCATCTGAGTGCGTTAGTGGAATAATTTCTGTTTTGCTGTTGAGAGCAGGAAGCATGGCGCCTAAGGCGCTTAAGTCGAAGCCTAAACTGAAAGACGCGTAGAGCACATCGTTCCTGTCGGGTGAATCTGGGTAAAGCGAAGCAGTGGTTTCGTTAAAAGCCAGAAGCATCAGGAACGTGGAAGCCATTATGACGTCGCGGGTGCGGTTGTTGGTCTTGTAGTGCATAATGAACGATTGCATGGGTATCCTCAGGTATGCTGACCCGTCCGTTGTTATGTTTTCGAGTCCAGCGTAGAGCAGTTTTAAGCCGCTGCTGTTCACGTAAGTCATGTACATGTTAGCGTGCCAGTTGTCGAATCCATCAGGGGTTGGGATGCCGTTGAGCGTGGCGTACGCGCGGGCATAATCGAAGTAGTCGACTGTTTTTGCAAAGCTTTCCTGTTCGAAGTCTGTTTTGATGAGTGTCTCGGCTGAAACGAGCGGCGCCATTAAGCCCAGTAAGATTATGACCGTGAGTAAAGTTCCAAGTGTTGTCTTGTTTTTCATAGAATCAATCCTTCATTCTTGCTACTGCCTTGATGAACGACTGTATTAAAAATTATGAATCCAAAATACAAAGTTTTCTATTCGGAGATACTGTTAGGTTATTTGCGATGACTCAAGTGCGGTGCTATTTTAAGTCGATACAGAACTATGCCAAGACAACAGATGTCAACAATATTAAACATCCAGAGCATGTGAATATATGAATGATAATCTGAATAGGTTAGAAAAGCAAGACAAAATTTTTGCCTTTAGACCGTTAGAATAGCGTAAGCCATAATGCCTTATGTATGGGTTTTTATCTAATTATTCTGCTCAGAAATAGGTGTGGTAGATTGTCCCATTTGTAACGATAAAAGCATTGGATGTTACAAAAAAGTCAATAAGTTTAAAAGAATGCCTCTTGATAAGCATATTTTCATGGCTTCAGGAAAAGGAATAGGTGCTCTAATAATAACATTGGTCAGTATTTTCAGTTTAGTAGGCTACATGTCGTATGCCTCGAACATGATGCAAGGAGCTTCACGTCTGTCACAAGGAGACCAGAATGCCCTTAAAGATATGACAGAGACCACTGTTGATTATGCAGTTGAAGAGTTATACTGGAGCATAGGAATAGCTATAGCGATAACAATTTGTTCTGCTCTGGGTTTGGGATTTTTGGTCAAAATCTTAAGGAGAGTTTAGGCTCAGTTTATAAGGCGATTAGTGAAAGACCACGAAAATGCGTAAAAAAGACTCAGATAAGCTAATGCTAATACTTTATGCGATTGTCTTAGTTGCCGTCCTCGGTGCGTTCTTGAATATTCCCTTGGCATTAACAAACACCATTATTCAATGGTTAGTTGGTGCGTTTATTGGCTCAGTCTGTTCACTTGTTGCTGGTTATCTTGTCGAAGCCTTTAGTGGCGACTTACTGAAGAGAATTGCATTGAACATAACCATCTCTGGGTTTGAATTTTCAATAACTGCCTTTGCCATAGCTACGTTCATAGTAAAAGTTTGGCTATTTGGATTATAAAAAAGGCGCGTTTTCAAGTTTTGTGCTCTAGTTCCGAAATTCTTTTCTTCAATTCTTCAATTTCTGCCTTCAGTTTTTTGTTTTCAACTCTTAGTCGCTCGTTCTCTGCCTCTAGTTCCCCAACTCTCTTCTTAGAATGAACCATGCCCCAAAAAATGTTGTCATCATAGCCCAATATTATCACCTGAATATTCTACACATTTTTGTTTCTTAAGGGTTGCTGAAACCAGTGATTTATGGCTTTTGGCAATATGGTCAAATTTTGGGAATGTATTCTTTTGCAGTAAAATGAACGGAAATCAGTTTTGTTATGACATTCTACATCTTTATTTTAATCCTATCATACGCCGTTAAAATCTAAAAGATAGAGTAGCTAAAAACATAATAGCTGAACCGAAACAGCTAATCAGAATAGTGAAAATTTAATAAATTTATCTGTTTACTATACGCTTCACTACAGCTCTTAGGATTTTGACATAATTCTCCTCATCTTTAACTGATACTTCTAATTCTTCCTTACATTCTGGGTCTTTGAAAAATATCAATTTAGCAATTCCCTCTTTGGAGTTTAATTTTATTGAAAGGTGAGGGTACGGGTCGTAATTTTCTGGATAATTGACCTCAGCTGGATAAATATCGAAGTCCAAGTATTGCCTATGAAGAAATTGTGATGTAAAACCAAGGAATAATGATGCTACATCTAAAAAATCTACTACTTCTTCGCGTGTAGGTTTCTTGAATTCATGTTCTAATTCATTTCTTTTCTTATTTACTTTCTTCAATATGTTCGGGGCTATCACTCCCGTCTTTAGGAGAAAATCTGTGCTCTTTGGAAAGCTCCAATTTTCATTTCTTGATTCATTATAAACACCAAAAAAGCACAATAAAGATGCTATTCTACAATCTAAAGCTCGCTTAATATTAGAGAGAGCATTAACTAAAGACCTTTCCATATTCTCTTTTAAATCCTCTTTGGCGAAGGCCATAAAGTCTTCTGGTTTCAAATCAAAAGGAATGTCGAAAGGTTGATTTCTAAAAGCCATATCACAATCTAAATTGTCTCTTTGAAGAAAACGGAAGATTTCTTCCAAGTGTTCTGTCACTTTTTTGTGAGCCACCTATTGCATAATAGATATCAATTGTATTTACAATTTTCCAAAAAAATACGGATAGAGTATACCTCACTCTTAGAATTTTATTTTCCGTAAGGCACTTCTAAAAAAATGCTGTGAAAATCAATCTCTTTTCAGAATGCTTTAGAATCCTATCGGAAAAGGTTATCCAAATAGTTTCAGAAAGCCCTTATGAAGTTCTCAGTAAATCCTTTTAGAAATTGGTTAAGAAGGCTTTTCTAAATTGCCTAAATTCTCAGAAAAACATGCTTACGATTTGGAGACGCAAATTCGGAGCTAATCATCTAGAGTTTGGTCTCAATTTCCTATTTATAGTTTATATAAGGGGGCTATAGTCTTTTTTGAGCAGCTAGTCAAAGCGGCATTAAACTGAATGCGCTGCTGCTTCTCTCCAGACTATATAAAGGAACTATATATAAGGGGGCTATAGTTTTTTCCACGCGCTAGTTCTTCTATTGGGAAAATGATAGAGGGATAGAGGTCTGAATTTCCATAGGCTACCTACACAATACAGGCTACAAAAAGCGCGCTAGAGAACACCGTTATTCGTGTTTCTCTTTTCTAGATGGAACTGGAGCAATCCATAAACCATTAACCATAATAGCTTCGACCTACATGTTTCAGTGAGGTTAAAGTGTAAAAAGGCTGAAAGACGCGGTTTGCAACGTGATTCTTGACGAAAAATGAAGTTCGAAGTCATTTTGCAGCCTGCCTTAGAAAACGCAAACACAAAACAATCTGACGCCGCCTAAAGAAAGAAAACCTCACCAAAGACCAATATACAAGGTAGAAACACACAATGCGCAGCAAACTTTACCCAAGCGAATACTTGGCACTTCTCACGATAAAGTACGAAGTTGACGTGGACAAGTTTTTCAACGCGTTGATTTCAGCTGTGAAAAACCGAAAATCGCATTGTGGAAACCTTTCCATAGAATGCCGAGGCAAAAAAAACAACAGAGTAATCCTCCTCATAACGCAAGGCTCAAAAGTTGTCGCGCAATTTCAAATTCCTGAAGAATTCTTACTAAAACAGAACAACCCAATCAAAGAAATAAAAGACGCCTACTTAACCGATAGACACTCAATCAGAAAATGCAGAGCACCACAGTCATTTCAAATCAAAGACTTACGAGTCGGAATGAAAAAAGTAAACCTAAAAGCCAAAGTCGTAGAAGTCTCAAAACCAACATTCGTCGTAACAAGATTCGGAAACTACGCAAGCGTAGCCAACGCCATGGTCTCAGACAACACAGGAAAAATCAAACTATGCCTCTGGAACGACCAAATAAACTCAATAGCAAAAGGCGACACCATCCAAATCGAAAACGCAAGAATATCAGCATTCAGAAACGAAAGACAAATGAGAGTAGGCAAAAAAGGCACTCTCCGCGTCGCACCACTAAACACCACTGCCTAAAGCAAAGTTTTATAGTTTTGTATAACCCTTCAATACTTGGCGGTGGGTCTTAGGCGGGGGGCTAGGGGTCCCTTGTACCGTAAACCCTCTACACGACGGGCTGACAGCTGAGGCTGAGGCGTCAAAGGCCGCTGAGACCTTCCTTTCCGAACCAGTGACTATCCGTCCCTTGGGGCTGGCGGTCAGTGAGCGGTTTCCGTAGGGAAGCCGCCTTCAAGGTTCACCAGGCGAACCTGGCTAGGCTCGGGAGAGAGCAACCTAAGTCTGGACGTTCAGCGCTCAAGGGGGCGCGGGTAAGAGCGTAGGGCTGGAAGGCGCTCGGCGGAGTCTAGGCGTCGAACCACAGTGATCCACCGCTCTTTCTGCAGCAAAAAACAACAAGTCATACCCACGTGATCACCAGAAGTTGATAAACTAAAGTTCAATGTATATATAAGGGAGGGGATAGCCTCCTCAGAGACGCTGGAGAAAGCCAACATCACTAGCGCCGTATATTTGGAGCCTATTAGAA
>DATDQZ010000148.1:0-10227 GCA_035292005.1 Bathyarchaeia archaeon
GCTGCCAACCGTTAGAATTGAATGTCCAAAATGCGGAAATAACGTGGCTTATGTCTGGCAAGTGCAGACAAGAGGCGCTGATGAATCTTCAACTCAGTTTTTGCGTTGCACAAAATGCAACTACACATTCAGAGAATACAGCTAAACTTTCAGATTTGTAACCAAATAAGGACGCTTTGCATCTATGATGCGGTTACTCTTAGTGTTGGTCAGTCGATTATTCTGAGGTTTCTGCGAAATCTGATTCTAAACTTTGTAAATAATGATACAGAAGAATCTCTCACAAGTTTTAAAAGCGAATCCTAGTCATAATCTAGGGTTTAGTCAGGCATAGTCGACTATGCGTCTAAAGATCAGTCTTGACTCGTGCCTTTGCTCAGCAGGCACGTTAATAAAAGAGTGAGTTAGAGCGGGACAACCCCGTGATGAGCCCCTGAGGGGAATGTGAATGAGAGGGAGGAGGCAAGTATGCAACGCAAGAAAATTATTCTTGGACTGGCAGCGATATTCTTAATGGTGGGTCTGGTTTCTGCAGCAACATATACGATGTGGAGTCATACCTGGAGCGTCACAGTGCAGGTTGGAGCAACAGCGGTACAGTACTCAATAATTACAGGTTTGCCAACAACGCTGGATTTAGATACAGAATACCCGCTTGTTATTCGGTGTATAAACACAGCAGCTATTCCTTACGACGTTAAAGCTTATTTGAAATGCGTTGGACAAGCAGGCTTTGACAAAGAAGATATTTTCGTCCGCTGGAAGACTTACGACAACAATGCGGGAGAATGGATTGATTTCGGCGGCGGCTTCGAGGAGTTCTATCTTCTTGGGCGCGTGCCCGCTGGTTATAGTGGCGGAGTAGAAGGTGGATCGTTCACGGATCGTGCCGGCTACTGGATTGATTGGGATGGAACATACTCAACAATTGGCGCAGGCGTTACTTTAACACACTACCTTTGGGTAACGATATATGGTTCAGCTCCAGTCGGCGCTTATCAGCTATCCGTTGACGTAACCGGTCAAGGAGCGTAAAAAGGAACAGTAATTCAGAATCTCTAAATACCCCCATTTTTTATAAAATAGCAACATTGGTGGCTCATCACATAATGTTTAAGCTTCAAAGAGGCATTAAGAAGAAAGGCTGGGTCGCAATTCTTGTTTTGATATTAGTGATTACATTTAGCGCTCAATTGGCGCTGGGACGCAAAGCAACCTCGCAGTTTGACCCTATGGTAGATTGCCATGTGGTAAAGGAATTTCCAAGAAAACTGACTGTAGGCTACTCCTACGAAGCTGAATACAAATTCAGAAACATTGCCAAATCGACAATGTCAATAACCGTGCATTTTACAATTCACTCAGATAGACATGTAAAGATAAAAAGCGGTGAGTGGATTGTTCTTATTACGATAAATCAAAAAGTCGTTAAGTGCACGGAAGTCAAACCAGGAGTTTTCGAAACCAAATCCTTCTCTGTAAACCCCAAGTCATGGCGCTTCATGACCATAAAAGTAACACTTTCTGCAAACGTCGTACCATCGAATTACAAACTCGAGACAGACCTCCTGTCCAAAAAGTGAACTCGCCCCCAAAATAGCGCAGAAATAACGTGGCACTGGAAACAAGTGTTAGGAACACTTTTTATGGGCATTACGTTTAAGTGCGCAAATCTTTATAACCACACTGCATATGCATTTACAGAGAGGAAAACGGGTATGTTTAAGCTTAAAGTAGCTGACGCTAAACTCTTAAGAGACATGGCTACCGCCATCTCCATTCTCGTGGACGAGGCTACCTTCAAAATCGAACCCGAAGGCTTAAAACTGCGGGCAATGGACCCATCCCGCGTTGCCATGATTGATTTCGAATGGCCCAAAACAATCTTCGAAGAATACGTGTGCGCAGAACCCACAAAAATGTGCATAAACATAAGCGAACTACTAAAACTGCTTAAAAGGGCTGGCAAAGACGAGGCAGTAGAGGTGTCCCTCGACGAGAAAACGGCACGCTTGCAAATCAACATAACAGGGAAATACAGCCGCAACTTCACCATGCCAACGCTTGAAGCATCAGAAGAAGAAGTGCCCACTCCAAAAATAACCTTCAACGTAAAAGCCAAAACCACAACGCAAGGGTTGAGTCAAGCAATAGAAGACGCTCAACTCGTAAGCGACCATGTCCGAATAGAGGCAGACGCGGAGAAACTGGTCTTAAACGCTTCAGGCGACTTGATGGGCGCGACAATAACGCTCCAAAAAGGAAGCGATGCCCTGCTGGATTTGGAGGCAAAAGAAAATTCAAAGGCAACCTTCAGCCTAAGCTATTTATCAGAAATAATAAAAGCCGCATCAGCCACATCCGACATCGCCACGCTTGAATTTTCAACAGACATGCCCGTGAGAATAGACTTTCAACAGACAAAAGAGGGAAAACTAACTTTCTTCCTCGCGCCAAGAATCGAAACCGAATAACGTGAAAACGAACATGCAACTAGAACCGCTGGGATTCACCAAAAACGACTTGGCAAAATACCCCTTTCTGAAAGAAACCGCCGAATACATAAGACCCCTAGATTTACAAATCGAAGATCTGACAAGTATTGGGATGGATCAAATTCTTAAGCGCGCCGAAGAAAGAGTGAGCGAAGCCATCACATCTGCTAAGATTACCAGAAACCCAAAAAAAGTAGACCTTGAAATCTCATCGTACCCAGTGGCACTTTTGCTTGTGACAGCGACTGAAAACTCTTTCATCAGAAAACGATACGCTTTGGCGGAAGCTAAGCAAGCAGGTGAAGACTTGGCTGGTGAACCTAAAGAAAAAATTTTTAGAGTGGCCGAAAATTTCGGCTGGAAACTGACGCTACCATCCAAGCAGAGTTGCAAATTTCCTTCTGAGTTTGTCCTCCATTTCGCTGATTACCTGAGGAATACTGCACATTTACGTGAGAAAAAGTGGAAGCTCGTAAACCGCGTTTTGATATATGGAAACGTTTACTTAAACAAAAATGATGTTGCAAGATTATTACAGGAAGAGATTCGGCGGCATATAGAAAAAAGGCTCGAATTGGCAAAGCTGCCAAAATATCCCCCTCAAATAATCGCCATAGCTGAAAGAATAAAGAAATTGGCTGTAGAAAGATTAGGCTCAGCGGAGATGGAGGGATTTCCAAAGGTTGTGGTGCAAGAGGCTTTTCCACCCTGCATTAAAGCCCTGTATGAGGCAGCGTCTTCAAGTGGCCATCTTTCGCATGTGGGCCGATTTACTTTGACTTCTTTTCTTGTCAATATTGGAATGCCTTCGGAAAAAGTGAACGAACTGTTCAAGGGTTTTTCAGATTATAACGAACGGCTCACTCGCTACCAAGTTGAACACATCGCGGGGGAAAGAGGTTCCAGAACACGGTATACTCCGCCCCAATGCGCAACTCTGCAGACTCATGGTGTTTGCACGAATAGTGATGGTTTATGTCGAAGAATCCGCCATCCCCTAGCTTATTATAAAAGGCAACAGAAGCGATAAACCCGTAAAGTTCAATCAGAAACGAGTCCGCAGTCGTCCTATTTTATAAAAAGTTTATTAGTTGATTCGAACTGCTTATGCATTAGTGGCTTTAATGTCTGCTCGTTTAACTGGGGATTTAAGGGTCAGTTCAGAAGTCGGCGTGATTCTCCCCACCTACCGCGAAGCGGAAAACATAGAAAAATTGATTGCTGAAATTGAAAATCTCCCCATCAACACTTCAATATTGGTCATAGATGATTCTAGTCCCGATAGAACCGCCGAAATCGTAAAAGGTCTGCAGAAAAAGTACGACAACATTCTCCTCTGTGTTAGACCCAAAAAAAGTGGGTTTGGAACCGCGATAACAGAAGGTTTCAAAATCTTTTTGGCTTTGAAAAACTCGCCGCGATTCATCGTGACGATGGACGCCGATTATTCACATAACCCGAAAGCCATGCTGCAGTTATTATCAAATATGCAAAGTGGGTGCGGCATTGTCATAGGAAGCCGATACTGCAGAGGCGGCAAAACAGCTGGCTGGCCGTTTACCAGAAAAATAATTAGTCGAACTGCAAACATCGTAGCCAAATCCGTAGTGGGCTTGAGACTCAATGATTGCACTAGCGGCTTCCGTTGTTATTCCACACAGTTCCTGAAAGAAGCTATTGGCAGTTTGCACAGCCAAACCTACGAAATTCAGATCGAAACCGTGAAGCAGGCTCTTTCGAGAGGTTTTGGCGTTAAAGAAGTCCCTATAATGTTTGTCAACAGAAAACGTGGAAAGTCAAAACTCACGTTGGCAGAGATTCAGAGTTACATATCCTATGTTCTTAAAACAGTGGCACGCGGGCAAAACAGGATTAGCCTTTAAAATGCAGGTCTCCGCTTCTGAGAAAATTGTTGAGGCTCTAATGGCATTACAATTGTATAAAGTATTAGGCAAGCTTAACGGTTAAATTTGCGGAAGTAAAATCATCTATCGGTATGGCAGGCGGAGGAGGCGACGGTGTTCTCCCAAGATTTCGTTTACGAAAAATTCTCTGAATTTTACAATAATCCCTCCACAGAGATTCCTCTCCCCGCCTTGATTGGTCAAAGGGAATTTGCTTTTCTCTTTAAAGAACGAATCATGATGCGGCACAAGGGTTTCGCCAGCATCAGCGATGTCAAGTTGTTTCTCAGCAAAACTGTTCCCTCGGATGTTTATCACTCCTGCGCTTACTACGAAAACCCAGAATCCGAGATGGACAAGAAGGGCTGGCTTGGCGCTGACTTGGTCTTCGATATAGACGCCGATCACATTCCCACGTCCTGTAACAAAATTCACGACGAATGGACCTGCAACAAGTGCGGTTTCAGCGGCAAAGGCATCACGCCTGAAACCTGTCCAATCTGTGATGGCCAAAAATTCGACACTAAAACTTGGCCCTGTGAACTCTGCTTAAACTCCGCCAAAGAAGAAACTGCAAAGCTCATCGATATGCTAGAAGAAGATTTTGGGTTTTCCAATAAAGAAATACACGTGTTTTTTTCAGGCCATCGCGGGTACCACGTTCACGTTGAAAATGAGGCTGTTAAGACGCTGGACTCCATGGCTCGCAAGGAAATCGTAGATTACGTTTCTGGACTAGGTTTAGCCATGTTGGATGAAGAAGCAAAAGAAAAGTCTAAAGGGCGAGGTTCCCGTGTTTTTAGCTTGCATGATTTCGGCTGGAACAAGCGCATAAAGCTGGGAATGCAAAACTTCATCCTCAACGCCACAAAGGAAGACTTGAGAAACGTCGGAATCAAGAATTACGCTGCCGTGCTGCAAAACAAAGAGGCAATTCTGAAACGTTGCTTTGAAGGAGGCAGATGGGACAGCGTCAAAGGCGTAAGCGTCGAGACATGGACAAAAATAGCTGAGCACGTGAAGAATCTTGAATCTGCAAAAGTCGACACGGTCGTCACTACTGATATACACCGCTTAATCAGATTAGCTGGGACCTTGCATGGCAAAACGGGCTTGAAAAAAGTCGAGTTTCCAGTTAAACGCTTAGAGGACTTCGACCCGTCCAAGGAGGCAGTAGCTTTTAAAGAGGGCAAGGTGAAAGTGTTTGTCTCTGGCGTACCAGAATTTAGATTGGGTGGAAACGTGTTTGGACCTTATAAAAGTCAAATGGTTGAGTTGCCAACGGCTGCGGCTGTGCTGCTCATCTGTAAGGGTAGAGCCGAGGTGGTGACGTAGAATGTACGATGAGCTGTACATTGCGTGGCAACGGGAGATTGAAAGCGCCGCGCTTGGGCATCTACCACCTGACTTTTACGCAAGAATCGCGGATTACGTGAGAAGAATTAAGGAAGAAAGCAGGATGCTCGACAGAAAAACAGTGAAAGCCAGTCTCCTTGAGCACGAGCTGCAAAACGTCAAACACATGCTTCAAGAGTTGATTTGGGCGCGGTATGAGAAATTGGTCAAAATGTTTAGTGAGAGTCAAAAGGTGCCTTCGGATTTGTTGGCGGTTGAAGAAGCGAAAATGTGTGCGGGTTTTCTGCCTTTCACGGAAGCGTACCAAAGGTTTGCAAAGGGTCTTCTGCAGGGGCAGGTCTTCAAGGTTGATGTGGAGAAGGCGCATAAAAGGGTTGCCTTGCGGTTTGTTAAGGCTATTCCAGCTGTAATCGGGGCGGATATGAAAAGTTATGGGCCTTTTATGGTTGAGGATGTAGCGTCTTTGCCTGTTGAAAACGCTAAGATTTTGGTTAAGCAAGGCTTAGCTGAAGTGGTTGAGGTTTCTTAGCCTTTCTTTTTGTGTGTGATTTTGTGCCAGAGGCTTTGGCTTCCGAGAATTATCAATGGGTAGGATATTATCCATGCGACCGAATACAATGGTCCGTAAAAGTTATGAAACACTTGCCAATCTTCTCCGTTCATTCCGATCATGAAAATGCTTACTATTCTTAGGATGTTGATGAAGTAGGTGACTGCGGCGCCTATGGCGAAATAGCCTATTTTTGCTTTCCAGGATATGGGCATTCTTTTCAGAAACAGCAGGGTTACTACGGTGAAGATGAGGAGGCTTTCGATGCCTGCGCAGGGCCAGGCTATTGCGAATTGGGCGCTTCTCGCGGGGTTGCTTGGGTCCACTGCGGTTAAAAGCGGTAGGGTGCCTTGGAGGGGGTCTGTTTGGGTTGTTAGGGTAGTGCTGTAGCCCATCAGGTTGAGGGTTGCTGCTGCAAGCGTGGCGGTTGTTGGGACGAGAAGCTGGAATGGGGTGAATTGCCCGTAAGGATAGAGGTTGTCTATGGTGTATATTGTTCCGATGATTCCTATGAAGAGGGCGGGAACTGAGAAGTCCTTCAGTCCCTTGGTTCCGAAGGGCAGCAAGACTATTAGGCAGAAGAGAGCGGTGAAGACGAGGTATTCGGTTGAGAGGGGCATGTAATCCCACCATTGAACGCCGCTTTGTCGGGCTGAATCCGCAATGGCAATGTTTAGCCCAGAATAGTTGGAGATGATCACGTAGATTGTGGGAAGCGCCAGCGCGGTGATGAAGGCGAGGGTTCTGGCTGAAAATAGTTTGGTGATTTTGCTGTTTTGGAGGTTTTCCCAGCCGAGGATTAATTCTAAGGCTATTAGCCATATGAAGAATAGTTGGAAGGTTCTGCCTTTCCACATCATTTCAAACGAGTTTGGATGCAGAGAGTACAGCCAGAGGAATGGGACTGCGAAAGCCAGCAACGGCAACAGCTTCATTAGCGTATTCGCGTGTTTTTTGAGGATTGACAGGATGGTTTGCATTGTATGCTACCGAACCCGAATTGATGGTAATATAACGGTGGGTTTCGGTTTTAAAAAGGATGTGCACTCTGTTAGGCAAGTCTTCCGTGAGAACGCGCGATCAGCAACAACAGATTCTAGTTGTAATCGTGAATTAAATTTTAATCCAACCAACCAACGGTAAGTTTGCGCTTTTTGGCATCTGCTCAACCTCGTTGAATATCACAACCGAATTTTGCGCGTAATGCTTAAGCTGCGGGAGACGTTAACAATAGCCATTAACGTGGAAAACAGTGGAGAGAACGTCCGATCAGTCCTAGAAAGAGAAGCCCAAGAAACGCCAAGAACAAACGCGGCAGAGGAGACTGCCCAGTCACCGTAGGCAAAGAATACGAAGTGGACATCAGCCAGATGAGCCCGAACGGGGAAGGCATAGCCAGCGTCAAAGGCTTCCCGGTCTTCGTAGCCAACGTTAAACTCGGAGACCACGTGAAAGTCAAAATCACAAACCTATACCCAGTCAGCGCAGACGCAGAAATAACCAGCCGCGTCTAGTGCCCCGCGCCACAGTTCGGGCACCTATCCAAAGACTCATCATAAACCTGCTTGCAGTAAGCGCACCTGATCGTCACTATGACCTCTTTCTGGGACTAAAATTTAATCCCCACACACACGTGCGCGCGCTTTTAATCCACATACAGTCGATTGTTGGCAATCGGTGGTTATAGAACTCATTTTTCTTGTGGAATCATTGAGATTGAATTACTTTTTGCCTTTTGTCTTGACGAGTATCTCCATTCTTGATCGATTGGAACAATTTGGACATTTTAAGTACTTCCAACCACCCTTCCTGTCTACTCCGTGGGGACTAAGAAAATCGGTTAATATAGATATTTCGAACTCGTAGCCGCATCGTGGGCAATGGTAAACGGTAGCTTTGGCGTGCCAGGAGACGAGGATAACCAAACCACCCGCTGCCAACGCCATCCAGACATACCAGTATGAGAGAAGCAGGTAGATACTTGTAAACCCGAGAACCGTCAAATATACTGCAATGTAAATGAGTGTTTTCAACCAGTCTTTTCTTCTCGATTTACGATAACTGGACAGCCTGTATCTCCCTGCAATTAATTATTATCGAACATCTGGGATTTATTTTTATCTCTTTGTCTTCGTGGGTTTGGGTTTGGGATTAAAATTTAATCCAACCAACCAACCAAAAAAACGTGACGTATGGAACTCAGAGGGCACTACTGAAAAGAGGCAGTGTACACGATTCAGAACACAGTGTTTTATCAGAGTTATGAAGGAAGGGGTAGGATAATATCAATACCATATTAGGGCAGGTATATAGGTAGTATCGGAATCGAGTATACGCCCTTTGAAACTAAGACTCAATCCAAACCCACTTCTTAAAGATTTGCTCCAAGGTTTTTTCATGGATTTCTCTAGAATCCCCAAACATGAATAAACTATTAATTTTCTTTGTAAAACCAATTTATTATTCTAACGCCTATTTTAATAAAAAATGGGGGGACCCGCTCCTTCAACAAAAGCTATCTCATCTGAGCCACTTCTCAGTGATTTCATCAAATGTTCAACCCCTCTTAAAAAACGTAGTATTACCGCTTTGGATACGAGATTAAACTAAAAAAGCTGATTCAGCATATATTCTAAGCTGTTAACCACAGGTCCCAAATAATACGCAAAAAACCGTTATTTCACTAGTATACTATTCCCAAAACCTATTTAATGTAGCCATTTTCATGCAGGTAATTTTCGACTTCATTGACGCTCCAATCGATATGCCCAGAAGGGCAACAAAGCCTTTTTACGAGGCTCGTTTTCGTTGGCTGATTTGATTCTTCTTCTCTAATGAACAGTTTATTACCGTCTGCCTCCACTTCGCATTCTGGGCATCTCAAGGGCACGTCTTTCCGCCGTTTGTCAGTTAACAAAACCCGTATTCTAGGCGGGTTATGGTTCAAATCAAAAGAAAGACTTTCACCAGGGTCAAATTTGCCTGTTATTTCGTCACGGAAACCTTCACCGTGATCCACATATTTGAGTACAGGCGACTTTCCCTCGCAAGCGTAAACGTCTTTTAAGGTTCCGGTTACCTCAAGGTCTCTCATCACCACATTGGAGAGGCTGAAAGCAATCATGTGGTAAAAATTGTATTTCTCTCGTATATTGTGATGTTGGGCTTCAAATTTTTTCCATTGCCAAAAAAATCGATTTACCGGAGTGTAAACATGAACGCGCGGCCTTCCACCCTTACTTCTTTTTTTGTTCATATTATGCCCCACTGGTAATATCACTTTACCGAAGCTTAAAGGTTTACACACTTAATTTAATACTAAAAAAGCTCATTACATGAAATATTGCTGTGGCTAGGCTGAGAACTATAAAAAAGTTAAGTTTAATCCAACCCAACCAAAACTACGGCATCTATGACCTCTGAAAGGCGGGTTCAGGGGCAGTATACTGGATTCAGCATACACTGTGTTTTCAGAGATATGAAAGAAGAGTAGAGGATATAATCATACCATAATAGGGTACGTATATAGGGGTTATCGGAATCGAGTATACGCTCGCATTTGTGGAAAAGTTATAGCTGGTCTAAGAGAATTGACTGAAATAGCAACAAGGAGAATGCGAATGATTTGACAAGCACATTCACGATTCTATGTCCTCAAGGCATTGTTATGGCGGCAGACGTGCAGCAACGGAAAGACACCCTATAACAAAGCGCGCGCGCTATTGGAAACAAGATTTCGGCAAATACAAGGAGTTTATCAAGAAATAACAAGCTCTAGCTTCTATCTTCGCTCTCTAACCACTCTTTTGTTTTGTCTCAAATCTATTCACCTTTTTTTAGAGTGCCTACGATGAATCTTTCGAGTTTTTCGATTACTTCGCTTATAAGTCATTTTTCAATCTTCTTTGTTTTCTTATTTCAC
>DATDQZ010000149.1:0-2855 GCA_035292005.1 Bathyarchaeia archaeon
ACCGAGCTTGTCCAGAACCTTGCGCCACTGGCGGACTTGTTTGTTAACGATGCTTTCGCTGCAGCCCATCGAGGGCATGTGTCAATGATTGGCTTCACTGCTGTGTTGCCAAGCGCTGCGGGTCGCATTATGGAGCGCGAACTGAAATCCCTTAGCAAGGCGTTGGAGAAGCCGGAGAAACCGTGTGTGTACATTATGGGTGGAGCGAAAGCGGATGATTCCCTTGAAATCTCAAAATACGTCCTGAGCAATAACATAGCGGATTATGTGCTGACTGGCGGTGTGGTTTCGCAGGTTTTTCTCGTCGCGAAAGGATACGACTTGGGCAAGGGGAACATGGCTTTCTTGGAGAAAAAAGAGCTAATGAAACTGGTGCCAGGCATAAAAGAGTTGATGCAGAAATACCCCAAGAAAATCATGGTTCCAGAAGATGTCAGCATAGACGTGAACGGCAAGCGAAAAGAAATCACAATTGACAAGTTGCCCACGGAACACTCCATCTTCGACATCGGAGCCAAAACCATCGCGAGCTACAGCAAACTCATAGCTTCAGCAAAATCCATCGTGTTCAGCGGACCAATGGGCGTTTACGAAAACAAGGAATTCGCTGTTGGCACACGAAAAGTCTTCGAGGAAATTGGCAAGTCTAAAGCCTTTTCGCTTGCTGGTGGAGGGCACACCATCTCGGCGCTGCAGGAATTCGGCTTATCCAGCAAAATCTCTTACGTGAGCACTGCTGGCGGAGCGTTAATCGAGTTCTTGATGGGCAAGAAACTGCCAGGCGTTGTGGCTTTGGAAAACGCGGTTAAAACCAAAAAAATCTAAACAACCCCTTTCTTTTTCTCTTCCTTGTTTTTCATGTGTGCTTTAGCGCGTGGAAAAATCTATAGCCCCCTTATTTAAAGTATAAATAGGCAGAACTAGCTGCTTGGAGAAGACTATAGCCCCCTTATATATAGTTCGTGCATAGCTGGTGTTTGACTGGCAGGCGTTTTTCGACTGCTCTCTGCAGAAACATGTCAGGGCATTGGTACGACGCGATCACAAGCCTATTTCCTATTATCATATAATAGGAACATTTTCCAAAGCGGAGCGCTTAAAAATACTTCAGTTAAACACTGCACTCCTCAAGGAAACAATACTAAAGGCAATATATGAAAAAGCAGCTTTGAAAGTCTTAGTTTGATTTTAAAGATGTTCTAGTGGGTTTTAAAATATCATCACCTGTTTAGCCTTGCTAATTCCGACTCTACTTCGGTAAGTTCTTTAAGCTGTTCGGCATATAGTTCTGTTACTTTTTTGTAAAACCATTTGTAAAAATTGTTGATTAGAGATTGATATTCATTCAAAACCAGTTTCAAATCGATTTCTTCATGGGAATTAATATATTTCTCAGAAGCTCTTTTCCATTTTTTCCATTTGAACAACTCTTCCTTTTGCAACAATATTCTCTGCTTAAACTCTGATTTGCTAAAAGAAATTTGGCCGCTAAGAAGAGGTAAGCCGATATGCTGGGAGAATGTTCTCAAATCCCTAATAAAATTCACACAATCATTACTTAGCAATGTCTCTTTCTCCTCGGAATATGCTTTGTTAAGTTCAGCACAATTCAGATCTTTGCAGAATTCTCTGTTATGTTCTATTAATGAATATATGCTTGAAAGATAGTTTTGAAGAAGTCTTGAGAGCTCCCTGAGAAAAGCATTAAGCAATGCTCTATTCTTTACATCCCAGATTTTCAAATCGACCTCGTACTTGGCTATTGCAGAAGACAATTCGTGGTAGTTTCTATTTACGGCATACTGTGAAGTAGCTAGATTGAGGAGCATTCTGAAAATCTTCATTCCTTCTAGGCTCTCACGTTTCTTAAGCAATTCAAAAAATCTCTGCCCATCACTAGCCATGGATTCCACCTGTGTCTCCTTTGCTTTTTATGTATTTCCTATAATGTAATTTTAGGAAATACAACACATACAATACACTGCTGCCAGAACAGGCCTTTTGATCTACTTCAAGAAGCCAAGGCACTAATCGAGAATGTCTTGCATGACAAATTAAAAATAAACCCACTTACTTCATAATTGTAGAGGGACTCAGCTTTGACTGATATAGTATTTGTGTTTGAGGTTCATCAGCCGCACAGGTTGAAGCGTAATTTATTCTGGGAAGGCAAAGTCTTCAAACGCTTGAAAAAAGAAGAACTATTCAATTACTATTTCGACAATGACGTTGACAGGGAGATTTTCAAAAGAGCCGCGAGAAAGTGCTATTTTCCATCCAACCAGATATTACTCGACTTGATTGATAGGCATAGGAAGGAGAAAAGGCAGGTTAAGGTTTCATTCAGCGTTTCAGGCGTTTTTTTGGAACAGTGTGAAATGTTCGACAAAGGGCTTCTGGAAAGCTTTCGGCAACTCGCGGATACGGGCTGCGTTGAATTCTTGAATCAGACGTATTATCATTCGATTTCAAGCCTTTACCCCGAGAAAGACGAGTTTATTGAACAGGTGAAAATGCACAGGCAGGCAGTGAAGGACCTGCTTGGTTTTGCGCCTAATGTTTTTGAGAACACCGAATTGCTCTACAACAACGCCATAGCGCGAATCGTGGAGAATCTTGGTTATAAAGGGATTTTCACGGAAGGAGTGGAGAGAATACTTGGCGAAAAATCGCCAAACTACCTTTACACTCCAAAAGGCTGCGAGAAAATCAGAGTCTTACTGCGAAACTACAAGCTGACAGACGACATAGGCTTCAGGTTCTCAGCAAGATGGTGGAGCGAGTGGCCGCTGACAGCAGACAAATACGCACGGTGGCTAGCCGCCACGCAGGGACAGTGCATCAACATTTTCCCA
>DATDQZ010000150.1:0-8169 GCA_035292005.1 Bathyarchaeia archaeon
ATTGTTGTGCAAGACGCTTAAGCGCCTAATAGTGCTACGTGGTTTGTTAGGAAATACCCTATTAATGCGCTGGTTAGGAAGCACAAGAACAGCAGAAACCGTTCGTGCTTGTGTTCTTCTTCAAATTCGTCCTTTTTCGACTTGTGCAACATCGTACACCTTTAATTCTTGTTTGTACTCTTTAAGGAAAGGTTTTATGAAGGGAAGATTAGTATTTGGAATTCAGAATGCACAGTAGGGCCGGTAGTCTAGCTGGTTAGCCCGTTTAGGGGCCAAGGGACATCGCCCTCACGCGGCGAAGATCGCCGGTTCAAATCCGGCCCGGCCCACCACGCAAGTTTTTCTTCCTTGAAAGCAAGATTGCTATAGGAAGATGAGCCAAGAGAAGTACGCGGCTAGTTCTGTCGAGAAAAAAAACACTTGGAAATTTGAGTTTGTTGCGACATAGCTGGAGGCGGAGAAGGTTGGGGAGCCACTGCAGCTCTAACAGGTTTCTTCCTAAAAGCGACAAAAATAATGATTGCTGCAGCCAAAGCTAGCCAGAAGCCGAAAGACAAATAGGAGGAATAACTTACGAACTCTACGTGCTCTCCGATGATAATTACTTCATCGCTGCCGAACAAGAATACGTTCAACCAACCTATCCACCTGTAAAGTATGAGTTCTAGACCTATCACGAAAGATATGATGGAAATCAAAATGAATGTTCCACGTCTGAAGTTTTTCAGCATGTCGGGTCTCACTCCGCTTACGATTGCAGTTGCTCCGCCCATCACCATTATAAATATCGCTAACAAGCCAAAAAACACGTATTGTTCAGGGTACCAGTTTGGTTCAAGGCGTGCTACAACATCATTTTGACTTGCCGTGTACAGAATTGAAAGATCCACGGAACGGTAGGGTCCATTAGAAAACGATATAGACATCGTCCACCACGGCAAAGCTAGGCTAACCAACGCCAATATGCCTCCGACGATTCCAAGATAATTTGGCTTCAAAGCGTTATTCTCCCGTTTCTCATTCTCTAGCGGTCAGCTTTTAAGGCTTGTTACTTACCCGCAAAACCAAAGAAAATCTTCGAAACGCGGAAGCCGCTGGTTCAAATCCGATGGCCCACCAACTAAAGTTTTCTAGTTGCTTTTTATCTCAACAACTAAATACATGTTGTGCATTTTTCGTATTTAGGGTTAGTCTTTGATTCCCATTAAGGATTTGCAGCGTTCTTTAACTAAGCCTCACGTTAACCGCATGTTGATAATAGTCAACGTGACCGTTTTTGTTCTCATGTTCCTCTCTGACATCGGGCTTATCCCGAACAGGTTTATCGCAAGCATAGGCGAGAATTACGCCATGTACCCGTATCATGTTGTACGTGGCGAACAGCTCTACACGCTTTTCACGTCCATGTTTATCCACGCCGACTGGTTCCACCTCATCGGGAACATGCTTTTCCTCTACGTTTTCGGCGATAACATCGAGGATGTTTTCGGCCACGTCAAATACTTCTTTTTCTACATGGTCAGCGGGTTAGCCGCCAGCAGCACTTACATATTGACGCTGCAGGGCGTTAGTCCTCTCGACGCTGTTGTTGGCGCTTCGGGAGCGATAAGCGGCGTTTTAGGCGCTTACTTAGTGCTCTTTCCAAAAGCCAGAATTTTGACGTTGGTTTTCTACGGCTGGATAATCCTTGTGCCCATCCCCGCCGTGATTTTCTTGGGCATCTGGTTCGGCTTGCAGTGGTTCTCCGCGTTTTTCGAAATAGGCAGCAACATTGCGTTTTGGGCGCACATAGGCGGCTTCGTCGCAGGCATGATAATCGCATTAGCTTTCGGTCTTAGACTGAAAAAGAAACGAGAAAAACAGTACCGCTTATGAACCGCTTTGCCTTAGAGGGGTCTGTCCGTCATGAATTCTTCATCTTTCCCGATCAGACTGGGACGGCGACATCATCCCCCAATTAGAAGGTCACTTTCGCCTAAAATAAAGCCTTTGCTACTTCTTCAACGTGGACAACACCCAAGAGAGACAAGGCGCAGCCTATTTGGAGCCTAATAGAAATTCATTGCAGAAACCTATAGAGGGTCTACTCAGCGAGCTTCTCTTCAGAACTATATATAGTTCCTTTATATAAGGGGCTATAGTCTTTTCCGAGCACTAGAAAACAAACCATTCAAAGCTGGAAAAGGTTTATTTTCAGGCGCACAGCTAACAATGCAGAACTGCACGCGGACCAACCGTGTCCGCTGGGATGTAGCCCACAACGGGCTGAACCGCAAACATTGCACATAAGAGGTAGAAAAAGAAATGGCATACAAATACATAGCCGAAGAATGGGCTAAGCCAGAAGAATCCTTCGTAGAAGAGCTTATGCGCCAACGCTTAATCGAGTGGCGACGACAACACACGATAACGCGCATAGAAAAACCCACACGCCTAGACCGCGCAAGAAAACTCGGCTACAAAGCCAAACAAGGCTTCGTCATAGCCCGAACCCGCGTAAGAAGAGGCGGTTTGAGAAAACAACGCCCCAGATCGGGAAGAAGACCCAAACGCATGGGAGTCAAAAAATTCAAACCCGCCAAAAGCCTACGCCTAATCGCCGAAGAACGAGCAGCAAAAAAATTCCCAAACCTAGAAGTCCTCAACAGCTACTGGGTAGGCGAAGACGGACGACACAAATGGTTCGAAGTAATAATGCTAGACCCTAATCATCCAGTGATAAAAACCGACAAAGACATCAGCTGGATAACGCAGAAACAGCACCGCAACCGAGCACTCCGAAGCTTAACGAGCGCGGGCAAAAAAGTCCGAAGCCTAAGAAGAAAAGGCAGAGGCGCAGAAAAGTTCAGACCTAGCAAACGCAAAGGCGCAAAAGGAGCACAATAAAATGCACCGCATAAGACCCAAAATCCTCAAGCCAAACGGAAAACAACGCAACGGCAGAGGCTTCAGCTCTGAAGAACTAAAAAAAGCAGGCTTAAACCCCACAGAAGCCTCAAGACTAGGCATACCTGCCGACCTTAGAAGGAAAACAGCCCACGACGAAAACGTTGAAGTCATCAAAGCCTACGTGGAAAAGAAAAAGGCTGAAGCCAAACCAAAACCTAAGCCCAAACCCAAAACTGAACCTAAGAAAAAACCTAAAAGCCAGAAACCACCGTAACAAAATAATGGTGCCTCTGTGTCTTCTAAAACGCCTATAGGATACATTGACATGCGAGTCTTTGCCCACGCCACCGAAGATCCAGAAAAAGTTTTAACCGCTGCTCGCAACACCCTGCCAAAAGAACTCAGCGCAAACGCCGTTTTCCAAAAAACCAGTTTAACGGGACATCACAGAAACCCAATAATTCTTTTCGAAGCCAAACTCACCGATAAGCAAGCGCTTCCAGTGGTTCTCAAAAAAATCGCCAACAGCCTTAGCGCGTTGGACAAGGAAACGCTGGATAGCGAGATGAAACTGCACTTGGAAAAGCGAAACCTCTACCTCAGGTTTGACAAGCAATCCGCTTACATGGGCAAGTTGAAGTTTTCCTCAAACGATCCAATACACTTTAAGATTCACTTTAAGAATAAGACTCCTGAAGAGATAATGGAGATTTGCAGAGAAACAGGGATGCTTCCATGAAAAGAGCCTTTGCGGATTTGCACTTGTGCGTGAATTTGAAAGATCCTGCTACGGCTTCGCGAATAATAAACAAGGCAGCAACACTCGGCTACCGCTTAATTGCAGTGCCCCTTTCGCCTGAAACACGCGAAGACGAAAAAATGAAACTACAACGCATCTGCAGCGAAGCCAACATAGATCTTGCCTCGCGAGTAGACATAAAACCAAAAACGCACAATGACCTAACGCATCAGTTGAGAAGGCTTAGGCGAAAATTCGAAGTAATCTGCGTCACCTGCGAGAATAAAGATGTTGCCAGACAAGCAGCCAAGGACCACCGCGTTGACCTCTTAAATTTCCCTTCGCTAGATTTCCGCAAGAGATTCTTCGACAGCGCAGAAGCCGAATTAGCCAGCAACAGCCTAGCAGCCTTGGAAATAGACATGAAGCCTCTGCTTGTTTTGGAGGGACCTGCGAGAGTGCGGTTGCTTTCGAACTTGCGCCGAGAAACCTCTATCGCCAAAGAATTCCACGTGCCCATTGTTGTCTCAAGCGGAGTCGCGAATGAAATGCTCCTGCGGAAACCGCGAGAACTGGCTGCGTTAACGTCTCTGTTCGGTTTGGACGAAGCTTCAGCGTTGGAGGCGGTTTCGCAGAATCCCGTGTCAATCGTTAAACGGAACAGACAGAAGCTTAGTCCCAAGTTCGTGGCGCCTGGAATACGCGTAATCAAGGAAGGAAAGGACTGTTGAAAAGAGTTAAACGACGATACCTAGCGCTACAAGTAGATTCGGACGAAGCGCCCACGCCGAAAGAGTTTATGGACGCCGTTTGGGGCGCTGTCACGAAACTTTACGGTGAGTACGGCGCGAGTCTTACGGGCTTGGCGCTAATCGATTACAACGCAGAAAAAAAGACAGCGGTGATTCGCGCTGCCCTCGCAACCGTGAACATGGTTAGAACTTCGTTGGCTTCGATTACGTCTGTTGCGGATAGGGAAGCGGCAGTGCATGTCATAGCCGTTTCAGGCACAATAAAGGCGCTGTATGAGAAGTTGAAATGGTAATTTGCTGAGAGCTAGCTTTTGCGCCTTGCTTGCCTTTGTCTGTTCACTTTTGTCGGCTGTATTTGTCACATGATCATTGTTAAGCGATTTTCTAAAAGTAAACTTTATTATGATGAAAAGTAAAGACAACTTGCATTAAAGTCTCATTCTCAATTGGACAAACTTGCAATTAATATGCAGAAACGTTTATCAATGACCAGCGATTTATCTTAGCGTTATACATTCGCAGGGAGAAGAACAAAACAATACAGCAGAGTAGTGAACAATGGACATCGACAACTTTTATTTCAAACTCTCACTAAAAACTAATCCCATAATAGATGACACCACGTTAAGAGACGGCATCCAAATGCCCGGTTTAGCCGCAAGGCCCAAAGACGCCGCAAAAATAGCTAAACTCCTCAGCGAAACAGGCGTGGAAAGAATCGAACTCTACCATTACCAGAAACCCGACAAGAAAGCGGCAGAACTTATCCAGAAAATGAACCTCAACCTTCGAGTGGCTGGATGGTGCCGCGCGGTTAAAGAGGACATAGACAGCGCGCTGCAATGCGGCTTCAAAGAAGTAGGCATAGCGCATCCAGTCTCGGACATACACTTCAAGGCTAAGTGGCCAGAAAAAACCCCGGACCAGATATTGGCTAATGTAGCCGAAGTGGTGGAGTACGCGGCTAAGACGCATGGGCTCAGAACGTTCGTTCATGGAGAAGACAGCACCCGAGCGGACTGGAACTTCGAAAAGAAATTCATCAACGCCGTAGCCCAAGCAGGTGCAGAATGCTATCGTATATGCGACACGGTTGGCATAGGCTTATCAGACATAAATGCGCCATTGCCGAATGGGATTCCAGCCAAAGTGAAGGCAATCAAAAAAGAAACAAAAATAAAAAGCATTGAAATCCACGCGCATGATGATTTTGGAAACGCGGTTGAAAACACTATAGCAGCGGTAAGAGCAGCTTCAGGTGTGTGGGACAAGATTTACGTGAGCACCACGTTTCTCGGCATAGGCGAAAGGGCAGGGAACGCTGAAACCGAAAAAGTCCTATTGAACCTTTACATGCATTATGGCGTCAAAAAATTTGAGGGCAAAACCCAAAAACTCAAACAACTAGCCGATTTCATAGGCAAAGCAACAGGCTATGTGGTTCCGCCGAACAAGGCGATAGTGGGCGCTTATGGCTTTGCGCATGAATCAGGAATTCACACTCACGGAGTCCTAAGTGACCCTTGGACATACGAGCCTTATCCGCCTGAACTCGTAGGAAACACACGACGCTTAACCATAGGCAAACAATCGGGAAAAGGCATAATCAAACACAAAATAACCGAAATCACAGGAAAAACTCCAGACGACCAAACCCTAAGGGCAGTAGTAGAAAAAGTTAGAGAAATCTACGAGAACGGAAGAAAAGCTTCACTAAAAGAAGAAGAATTCAAAAAAATACTCAGAACGCTCGATATGCTCCCAGAAACAAACGGTAACTGCCGCTAACATCTGGAAGGGCCTGCAGAGTTCAATTTTTTAGTCGCTTGCCATTCTTTATGAGAACTGTTGTGCTCTCTGAAGCTATAGCCCCCTTATATATAGATTGAACTTGGATTATCTCTGTGGCTGTCTAACTTTGATTTTAGTTTACTGTTTGTTCTACGAGTTTGGTTCTGGCCTGGCTTATGAGGGCTTCCGTTTGTAAACGCCATTTCTCAAAGTTTTCAGGCGTTTCAGGGTACGTGTCGTAGTGTGCTTTGACCTGTCTCATCATGTTGACCGTGAGTCTCAGCTTGTTCAGGAAACGCACGCGCCTTAAGCCTCTGAACACTCGTTTTGCGGTCTCGGTCATGTTCAAGCGGAAATCCTCGCC
The DNA here is from genome assembly GCA_035292005.1 of Bathyarchaeia archaeon. Lineage (GTDB taxonomy): Archaea > Thermoproteota > Bathyarchaeia > Bathyarchaeales > Bathycorpusculaceae > DATDQZ01. The sequence goes on from DATDQZ010000150.1 coordinate 6,536, forward strand.
CAAACCAGCCTTCAACACATCGTCTTCTGTCAACAGCTTGCAGCCCATGCCATAATTCAAATCCGCATCGTTACTCGCTATCAACAACATCCGAAAAACATCCAAGCTCGCCTGCTTCTTCCCATAAGACTCCATATACCTCTTATTAAGAGGCCACAGTGCCTCTTGCGTAGGTTCGCCTTTCTCCAACGCTTTCACAATCACCTGTCCCGCATAGTACCCGCTCAGCATAGACGGTCCAATACCGCCTCCGTGAATCGGATTAACCAAACAAGCGGCATCGCCGATGATTAAAATGCCGTTTCCAACCATGTTATCCAGTGGTCTGCGCGTCGGGTCAAACCACGCGCCGCCATTCAGAAGCAATGAACCCTCAAAAACGGGCTTAGCCAAAATGTGCTTGTAGAACTGTTTTTTTGGATTGGGGAACTTGCCGCGCATGCAGATGCCTAAGCCAGCGTTGACTTTGGCTCCGCCTTTCGGGAAAATCCACGTGTACCCACCCGGCGTTACTTCTTGGCTCAGGTAAATCTCGCAGTACTTCGTGTTCTCAGTTTCCTGCTTAAGCTGTCTTATCTCTCGGTAGCAGGCTTCCACATCCTCATTCGCAACTTCCCTTTCTATATTTATCTGCGGCGGAAGTTTATGGCGAACCACGGCCATGAAACCGCTGGCGTCCACGACAACTCTGCTTTTCAACTCCACAGTCTTGCTCTTTGGGTTCTTAACCGAGATTCCTGTTACAAATCCTCTTTCGATTATGGGTTCCAAAAACTGCGTGGAATCCATAAGCGTAGCGCCCTTGTCCAGCGCTTTTCTCAGAAGCCACTGCCCAAAAAGCCGCCTATTCAACAAATAACCGACAAAATCCTCATGCGCTATTGTGAAAACCGTGTTCTGGTCTGGCGAGTAAATCCTGATGCCCTCAATCCTCTTTTCAAGCTCCCCGCTTTGCGGCTTTTCTAAGCCTAAAGTCTTCAAGTGATGCTCGCCAAGAGCGTCACCGCATACTTTTTCTCCAATTTCTTCCTTCCGCTTTCTCTCGACCAAGCACGCTTTCAAGCCTGCTTCGGCGATGGTTTTCGCGGCTAAGCAGCCTGCTGTTCCAGCGCCAACAACGAGGGCGTCAAACTTCTCCAACACGCACGTCCTCCGTAAACCTATGATGTATTTTCTATACTTTGTTGTATAAGTAAACTCTTATAAACTATGAAGTAAGTCCTATCACACCGAGTGTAAACGAGATGAGCGCCCAATTAACATTAAGCACTGAACTCCGCAAGCTCGTGGAAGCCCGCCTTGAACAGACGCTTAAGGGCATAGAAGACACGCTTAACCAAATACTGGAAAAACAAAAAATAACCCCAAAAGAACTGAAAGAAGAACTGAAAAGCCTTGAAGAAAGCTTCAACATCCTATTCCAGAAATGGAATCTGGAAATCCTCTATACGCTGTTCTTAAGAAACGCCGTCGGCTTCGGCGAACTCAAGAAGACCCTCGGCGTCAACTCGCGCACATTGTCCGACAAGCTTAAGCTGCTCAATAAACACGGCTACATCAAAAGAGACGTGGACACTGGGCCGCCCTTGAGAGTGAAATACGCTCTTACGAGTAAAGGCAAGAACACGGTGCTT
>DATDQZ010000151.1:0-6026 GCA_035292005.1 Bathyarchaeia archaeon
TAGAAATGATATTAAACTTGATTTTGGAAATATCTAGCGAGTGCGCTTGAAGTATGCCGACGAATTTGCCTCCTGACGCAATAAAAAAGTGGGCGGAAGTCGAAGCCACACATAATCCCAGGGAAAAGCTTGAGCGCATGCAAGAATTCCTAAGCTTGGTTCCGAAGCACAAGGGCACTGCAAAGCTTTGCGTCCAAATTAAGAAGCAAATGGCAACAATGCGTAAAGAGATGGAGGAAAAGAAGCAGAAAAGAGCTGGAAAAGGCGGACCGAAATTCTTCATCGAGAAAGAAGGCGCCGCCCAGATAGCGTTGCTGGGCTTAACTAACGTTGGCAAAAGCAGCTTGCTTTCAGCCTTAACAAACGCCAAGATAGAGGTTTCCTCTAACCCTTACACGACCAGAACGCCTGTTCCTAGCATCATGAATTACGAAGGTGTGCAGTTTCAAATTGTTGAAGCGCCGGCGCTGATGGAAGGCTCTGCTGACGGGAGAGCATGGGGCCTGCAAACACTAGCGTTGGCAAGAAACGCTGATGGGCTAGTGTTGATGGTGGATTTATCCAAAAACCCTGTTCAACAACTATCGCTTATCCTAAACGAATTGGAGAAGGCTCGCATATTGGTTAGTAAACCGAAAGGACGCGTGGATATCGAGAGAAGGTACATGGGCGCTGGCATGCGGCTAATCCTGACTGGAAGGCTTGTTGGCTGCACTTTGAGAGAGGTGGAAGAGCTCCTGAGAAGTTACCGTATCACTGATGCTGTTGTCAAGATTTCGGGTGAAGTCACCTTGGATGTGGTTGAGGACGCCGTTTTTGAAAGCACCACGTATAGGCCAGGGGTGGTTGTTGCCAACAAGGTTGACGTGAAAGGTGCAGAAGCAAACTTGGGACGGCTGGAACGGTATGTTGACAAGAAAATGCCCGTAATCGCTGTTTCATGCGAAAGAAGGTTTGGTTTGGAGAAGCTGGGTGAAGCGCTGTTCAAGACGTTGGGTATTATGCGTGTTTACACAAAGGAGCCTAGCGCCAAAAGTTTCTCCAAGAAGCCTTTCACTTTAAAGAAAGGAGCCACGCTGCATGATTTGGCGAAGAGCATTCACACGGATTTTGAGCGGGATTTTGCTTTTGCGAAAGTTTGGTCTAAGCGGTTGGCTTTTAGTCCGCAAAAGGTTGGGTTGGGTTTCGTGTTGGAAGACGGTGATGTGGTGGAGATTCATGTGCGGTAGCGTTTACCGTGAGGATTGGGCTACTCGTTCTATTTCGTGGCGTTTTGAGATGGCGTAGCTTTTGATGTCGTGGTTTGCGGCGAATACGAGTTCGTCTGCGAGGGTTTCTTGGATTGAGCGTGGGTTGTTGATTGAGGCTTGTCTTGCGCCTTCCGTGATGTGCCTAACCGCGAGGTCTATGCGTCTTTGTGGTGCTACGTCTACGGATAGGTGGTAGACTACGCCTCCGTAGCTGATGCGTGTTGTGTCTTCGCATGGTGAGCTGTTTTCTACGGCTTTGACGAGAACTTCTATCGGGTTTTTTCCAGTGCGCAGATTAATTATCTCGAAGGCTTGTTTCACGATGTTTGTGGTTTTGGCTTTTTTGCCTGAGTTTTTGCCTGGGCGCATGAGGCCGTTTATTATGCGTTCTACTATGTTGACGTTTGCTTTGCGGAAGCGTTGGTGTTCGTGTCTGCCCATGCTGTGTGGCGCGGTCATGGGTGTCAGGTTTAGGTATCGTTGCAAGCCTATGTCTTTGACTTGGGCGTCTTTGAAGCTCCATTTCTGGAAAAGTTTGATTTCGTATGGTGCGGTTTGCGTTGTGCTCATGGTTCGGGTCACCGTGCGGGTTTCTGTTTTCTTCCATAAACAAGCTCGTTTAGGGATACGCCGTTGACGGTGATGACTTTCCAGCGGACGCCGGGGATGTCGCCCATGGCTCCGCCGCGTGTTCCGCCTATGCCTTCGACGATTACTTCGTCATGCTCGTCGACTAGGTTTAGTGCGCCGTCGCCTGGCAGGAAAGCCGTTATTACGCGTCCGTTTTTGATTAGTTGTGTGCGTACGCATTTGCGTATGGCGCTGTTGGGTTGTTTTGATTCTACGCCTACTTTTTCTAGTACTATGCCTCTGCTCATTGGTGCGCCTTCCATGGGGTCTACTTTCTGGTCGAGCCTGAGCATGCGGCGGTTATAGTAACGGTCTGACCAACGGAAGTTTTTCCGTTTCTTTTTGAGTTGTCGGGCGGCGAATTCGCCCCTCGGAGACTTGGAACCCATGTATTATGTTTCCTCTTTTGCACAGCATAAACACCAACACACATATATAAACAAAACGAACCAAAACAGCACAACTTTGAATGCTGCAGCTATTTCCCAGTTCAATGCAAACAACTCTTGATTGCTAAGTTTTTTCTCTAGAATTACCAAGGGATGAGCAAAAAAAGAAGAGGCTAAGGGGAAGATTAAAATTTAGTTTTTCCACGTACTCGTTTGTGGGATTACGTGCCCCAACCCCAGCTTGGCGATGCCAATCACCTATATCCCCAAGGAAGGGGGAACGTGCATACTCTTTTCAAGTGAAGGGTATACAGGACTAGAATCAACAGCAAAAAACGCGTATATTACTAGGGTAAAAGGATATACTTGCTGGATTAGGGCTTCTGAGCTAAAAATGAACAAGCGTTGTGTAAGAAGCTATTTCAGTGAGAAATTCGGAATTTTCCTTTTGTTTCGTGTATATGTACAAGTCCTCTTTCGCTCTTGTAACAGCTACGTAAAACAACCGCCTCTCCTCTTCCTTTTGGTCGTGTATCCCATTGTCTCCTCGAGCAACTTCAAGAATCGCAGGGTCTTCGATTTCACTTGGGAAGCCGAACTCACCTTTAACAACGTTTAAGACAAAAACAACCTTAGCCTCCAAGCCTTTGCATTTATGCACCGTAAGTAGTCTGATGCCATTCCCTTCACCACGGTCTTCGACTACTCTAACGCCTCTCTGTTTCGCCGAATTCAAGAATGCTCGAACAATTTTAAAGAACTCAGTTCTGCCTTTAATCTTGGTCCGCATGTACCGTGTGAGAACAAGGATGTCGTGCGCAGCGAAGCCTTTTTCCAAGTATTCACTAATTCGGCTCAGGCAATCTTGGACAGTTTGCTCGCGATAGAGTTCATCATCTATCTGTGAGGAGTTATAAACGAAGATTGGTCTTGTTTCCTTATTCTTTGATAATGCAGGCTTTTGCAACTGATTGGCTCCGTTGTTCTTTATCAATTCAGCCCCTGCATCAACAAGTGTTTTAATGCTTCTATAGTTGGTGCAAATCCTACTAATGGCCGGATTCATAAAGTATTCGCCGAAGTTTACAAAGAAATTGAGGTTTGAACCTGAAAATCCCATTATGCTTTGCCAATCGTCACCTACACAGAAAAGCCTGCAATTTGGGTTTCGGTCAAGTAGTTTCTTCAGAAGTTTGAACCTTTGAGCACTTATATCTTGGTACTCGTCTATCAGGATTTGGTCATACAAGTTTGCGTATAAGCTCTTGTCGTTCTCCAACGCTGCTGTTGCCTCGTTTATCATATCCTCAAAATCTGTCTTTCCCAATCTTTCCAATTGCGCCTGATATGCCTGAAAAACATGTAAAGCAAGCCTACCGAAAGCTAATTGTTTGGTGCTCCATCTTCCTTTCTCAAGTTTCTCGGCAATTTGCTCTGGATTGAAGCCGTAGGTTTTCGCTATTGTAATGAAGTTCTGTATGTCATCTATTGGTGTTTTCTGAGAATCCCAAACCAGTTCCAAGATTTCCTCATAGTTCAAGCGAGAAAACTCGAAGTGTCTCTCTGGAAACCTTTTCTCAAGTGTCTTCTGGATGCGGTTTTTCAGCAATTCGCCAAAATCTTGAGGTTTATCAGAAGTGTACTCGTAGGCAAAAGTTTCAACAAGGTGTTTGCCATGTTCAGCAAACCAATTCTTTTTCTTTTCCATCGCATCCTTGTACTCTGAGGTTGATTGGTTGAACCATTCTGGCACTTCACCATCCTTCTTGAGACCCCAATGCTCAATGAAAACATCAAATTGCGGTAGATGGAAATCTGGTCTAAAAAGGCAGCCAACATCAGGTTCGTATCTAACGTCGATTGGTTCCCCATTGATTTTATGGGTAAGGAGCCAATCCATAATCTCCTTTTCAGCTCTGCTATTCACTTTTATACCGTTAATCGAAATGTAGCTGCGTTCTTTGGCATGAGCGACAACCGCTTCCTTGTCGTTTTCTGTTGCCTCAGAATCTTTACCGCAAACTGTTACTATATAACGAATAAACAATTGATAGAAAGCTGGATTAGTACGTACTTCTTCCTCGAAAAAGCTCTTTACAAATTCATACTTTCTGTTTTCATCAACAATATCTGTTCTATATATTGTTTTACCTGAACGCTCAAGAATATCTTTGCCCAACTTGTGAAAAGTTCTGACGAATACATCTTCAATTCCATACCCATTCTGCAGTCGCTGTTCAATCTGCTCTCTGGCTTTTCTCTGGTAAGCTATTGCCAAAATCCGTTTAGGGTCGACTCCATCTGGGCTTCTTTGAATCAAGTAGGCGATTCTGGTTATGAGCACTTCTGTTTTGCCTGAACCTGCAGCCGCAACAACGAGATTGTACTTATCATCAGTGACAATGGCTGTTTGTTGCTCGTCGTCTAGTAAAATTTTGTCCTTCTCCCAAAGATAACAATAGTCCTTTTTTCTTTGCTGAATGAATTTTTGGTTGTAGTCTGAGATAAGCTCAGTGCAATCGTCAAGGATTTTTTCAGTATTATTGGCAAAATCGGCTTTTAACATTTTTTTAACGGTGTAAGCATTTACTTCTTTTCTGAGGTCTGCTATTTTTGACAAAACACTGTTCTTGCTAGAATATATCAAGTAAGTGCCACTGTTTTCTACTTCACCAGTGAGTTTCTTGATTTCTACTATTTTTCCCGAAACAATTTCTTGAATTTCTTCGCGTGCCTTCAGTTGCGAATTGCAATACTCTAGATAATCTGCCCAGATATGCTTGAATCCCCAGAGAAAAAGCCCCAGCCCACAGGCAAAAATAGGGAATCCAAGCATTGCGTAAAGGGCAAGTGGGATTTCTAAAACATTTACTGAATAAAAACCAAAGACCACGGCGAAAGAAAGGAACAGCAGACCAAACGATATTGAAACATATCCCACGCGCTTGTAGGATTTAGGCATCAGGCAATCCCTTTCAGTAGCAGACTTATCCTTCGGTTTTTTTCGGATATTGGTTTCATTTTAAACACTTGCATAAGACCATTGGTTCAAAGCGGTTTTATGTTTTGTTATTTTGTAATACACGTGCTATGTGGTGTTATGAGAGTGGAGCGAGTGTGAAAGAATATGAGAAAACAAGAATGAGTGAAAGGAAATTAGTAATTTTGGTTTGGGGATTAAAATTTAATCCAACCAACCGAAGGAAGCCCAACCTATTTAAACTATTTAAAAGGGGAGCTATAGACTGTTCCGAGCACAAAAGTTCAAGCCCTTCATATTTGGAGCCTATTAGCCAATCAATGCAGAAACCTATAGAGGGTCTATCCGCAACACTTCCTTCAGAGCTATATATAGTTCCTTTATATAAGGGGGCTATAGATTTTTCCACGCGCTAGTTCTCACGACTTCAAAAAGATGTAATGCTAACTGCAGAAGGCGCAACAGATTTAAGCCAACCGCAAACCATTCACAAGACATGGAAACATGGCGTTTACTCCCGCTCACAACACACAACGCTTTCATGAACATGGCAATCGACGAAGCCATCCTAACAGCAAGAATATCCAACAAAGCTCCAAATACGCTTAGACTTTACCGCTGGCAACCCAGCGCAGTCAGCATCGGCAAAAACCAAAACCCACAAAACGAACTATACGTAGACAACTGCCGCAAAATGGGCATAGACATCGTAAGACGCATAAGCGGTGGAGGAACAGTTTTCCACAGCGCAGAAGACGAAGTCACCTACAGCGTCAT
>DATDQZ010000152.1:0-4991 GCA_035292005.1 Bathyarchaeia archaeon
AATGATTGAAAAAGCCGTGAAAAGGCTAAATAATGAAAAAGTAGACCTTGTCCTTCACGCAGGAGACTATGTGGCACCTTTTGTCATTCCAAAATTCAAGGCATTAAACGCTAAGCTCATCGGCGTTTTCGGCAACAACGACGGCGACCACAAACTCCTAAAAAAACGTTTCAGCGAGTGCAAAAACTGCGAAATAAGAGGCAGATTTGCCGAAATCGACGCAGACGGGTTCAAAATCGCCTTACTCCACGGAGACGAGGAAGAACTCCTGAATGCGCTGATCAACTGCGAATGTTTCGACGCCATAATTCATGGGCATGCGCATATGACGGGTGTTCGTAAAAAAGGAAGGACTTTAATCGTGAATCCTGGAGAAGTTTGTGGATACTTGAGCGGCAAATCCACCATGGCTCTGCTGGACACGGATAGGAACGAAGCAAAAATAATCCAACTATAGCCTTTTACGCACTAGCGCGTGAAAAAAAGGCTATACCCCCTTATATATAGATTGAACTTGTGCGTGAAGTGTAGTTTCAGGCTTCAGGGTTTGGCTTTATTTTCGTCGCCTTTTAATGGAAATTTATGGCGCGAGGTCTGCTGTTAAGATTCGTGGACTGTTTCTTTGTGCACCTGCTCTATGACTTCTTTCACTGCCTTCATTGTTTTCTCTACTTCTGGACGTATCTTTCCTCCATAGTAACCATACTGATGCAAATAGAGAAAGGCTGAATCGCCAATTTCAATTAATGCGTTTCTTCCCATCTTGTCTAGGATTTCCCAGCGTTCCCCATGTGACTCAGGTTCTGGAAGACCACGTTTTTGAATCAACGCGGCTGTAGCCTCCACGTAAGCATGAAATACTTTTTCGCATCCCTCTCTCATACGTGTCAAATCGCCTTTTCGGCGACCTTCCTCGAACTCTTTAGCTCCCAGAGCGTAGAATTCTTCGGCGCTTTGCAGGTGTTCTTTAACTTTCGCCACCAGTTCACCACGAATCCATAAACCATGAAAACACTCTTTAACTTTATGCTTCATCGATACTAGCACAGGATGGTGGCGGGCAGGAGCTGGAACCTGCGAACCCCTACGGGGAAAGATATCTCATAGAGACCCATTACAGACCAAACGCAATCTTGAGTCTCATTGTTTCAGTCCAACCAAATATATTGGAACCGGTAGCAAGTCTGGATAGTGATTTTGCAGAATTTCCATGTCCCTTTTAACGTTGTGGAATTTTGGCTCTTTAAACGTAGTAGTTATGTATATGACCGCTTCCACTCGGTTGTCTTGATGCCACATAAGAAGCCTGAAAAAATCTCGATGAACCGCATCAATCAAGCTAAACTCTATTGACATAACTATTCTATCTTTGTAAGCATCCCATGCCCAAGCAGTTCCAGAAGTGATTCCTTTTTCTATTTCCCAATTTTTTTCATGGAATAGTCTTTGAATTTCTTTATGATCTGCCTTGTTGATTTGCCGCAGTATTTGTGTAACTTCAGCAAACAGTCCTTTGCTCTTCAAGATGACGGATGCCTCTCTATAATCGAAAATCTCCCAAGCATGATCTCTAACGGTGTGCATTCGATTTTTTGTTGTCTGATGTTTAAGTAAGCTGATTTCTTGTGATTTCAGAATTTTCAACCGATACCTACTGTTTCCCAAAACTTCTATTACGACTTTGTCTCCAATCTCCGCTGAGTTTTTGTCGTACCATTTTCTCAGTCCTGTTAACATCGGCGTGTTGTGTTTCCATCCTGTCAGATTCACGGTTCTGGATGAGGTATCATCATCAAAAAACACCCAAAGTTTCATCGAAACGGAAGACTTGGGAAAATAAGGTTGCGCTTCTTTGAGGATGTCCAAAATGCCATTCTTGACTTGAGATTCCCTAAGAGTTTGAACTATTTTCATTTTGCTCACCAAAGTCGCATAGAATCTCTATTTTTCAAGACTTGGAAGGGTATATATAACAGTTTTGAAGAACTCCAGAACTCCCGAACAGTTTTTGGTGAAAACACAAGTGGTGCAGTGGGCAGGATTCGAACCAGCGAACCCCTACGGGAAAGCGCCTAATTTTTCGGAAACGCTAAAATGCTGCCGCACAATGTCTACTATGACTGGAGCTTAAAGCGATGCCCTACAATGAACTGAGAAAAGATTATCTGCTTGACCGTTGGGTCGTGATTGCCACGGAGCGCGGCAGAAGACCCACGGACTTCGCCAAACAAAAAAAGGAGCCAGCCCAAGCCAGCGTCTGCCCTCTCTGCCCTGGCAACGAGCACATGACGCCGCCAGCCGTTCTGGTTTACCTGAAATCAAACGGAGAAATACGGAAAGACAAAGACACGAACGGTTTGCGCCACAAGAACTGGCTGATTCGATGCGTTCCCAACCTTTTTCCAGCCTTCGCCCCGCCAAAAGAGCCGAAAGACCAGCAACACATTATAAAGAGCGATAGTTTCGGCTGCGCCATTGGGCATCACGAAGTATTGGTGGAATCGCCCTGCCATGATGAAGACCCAGCAGACGCTGAACTGCCACAGCTACTGCACGTGATAAACGCTTGTGTTGATAGGCTCCGTGAGCTGTCGGCAAAACCGTATGTACGGTATGTTTCAATATTCCGCAATCATGGGCTAGAAGCAGGCGCCTCGCTTTCGCATGCCCACAGCCAAATAATCGCCACGCCATTCGTTCCCACAATCGTTGACAAAGAGATAGCCGCAAGCAGAAACTTCTGGAACCAGCATGGAAAGTGCGTTTTCTGCGACGTTATAGAGCGAGAATCAAAAAGCCCAAGACTCGTGCTTGACAACGCGCGTTTTGTGGTTTTAGCTCCTTACGCCAGCGTTCACCCCATGGAATTTTGGATACTGCCAAAAAAACACGACGCAAACCTGCTCAACTTAACTCAAACCGAAATGAAAGCCTTTGCCGAAACACTAAAAGCAAGCCTGAAAGCGCTAAAAGACCTGGTGAACGACCCGCCCTACAACTACGGATTTCACCTATCCATAAACAGAGAAGCCGAAAACTGCTACCACTGGCACCTGGAAGTTTATCCCAAATTAGCCATTTGGGCTGGGTTCGAAAAGAACACGGGAACGTACATAAACACGGTCACGCCGGAAACCGCAGCGGCAGAGCTCAGAAAAGCCATAACGGCTTAAGCTTGCAGAACCTCTTTTTCAAATTTCGGCCTGACCTGCATCACATCTTCCACATAAGCCCGTAAAGGCTCAGCCACGCTCCACGCTTGAGCGATGCATCCTCTGGGCGTGTAGGGCGAATCTCCATCAAAAATCTCACTCAGCGTCCCCAGTCCTGCTTGAAAAATTTGCTGAGTGAATAAAGGCACAATCAACTTTTTCAAGGCGTAATCAAGCCTGTAATCACCGTGTCCTTTCGCCTTAAGAAACGCCGTTGTAAAAGGTCCTAACAGCCAAGCCCAAACACTGCCGTTATGATAGGCTTGGTCTCTGCTTCGCCTGTCGCCAACGTAAGTGCCTTTATATCTAGGGTCGTTCCGTGTAAGGGTTCGCAGACCGCAAGACGTCAGAAGTTCCCGTTGCACCGCGTCAACAACCCGCTCGTTCTTATTGTTATCTAGCATCGTGAAGTCTAAAGCCGCCGCGATTATTTGATTGGGTCTCAAAGATGTGTCAGCGCCAGACTCCTCCATGACATCGAACAGGCAGTTCTTCTCGTCGTTCCAAAACTTCAGGTTGAAACTCGTTCGCGCTTTAGCCGCCACCTCAGCGTACTTTTCTGCTAGGCTTTTCTCTTCAAACCTGTTCGCCAACAACTGCATCGTTCTTAACGCGTTGTACCATAACGCTTGGACTTCTACAGCCTTCCCAGCCCGCGGCGTAACCGCTGTGCCGTCCACCTCGGCATCCATCCACGTAAGCCGTGGACCGTGAGCAAGCAAGCCGTCGCCGTCCAAGTGTATGCCGAAAGCCGTGCCTTGCTCGTGCCAGTCAACAATCGCTTTCAGGTTCTCCCACAGCTGCTTCTGAACGAACTCAAAGTCGCCAGTGTATTTGAGATACTGCAAAACGGCGTTAACATACCACAACGTGGCGTCAACCGAGTTGTAGCATGGTCCTCCAGATTTATCCTGCACATAACTAGGAATCAAACCTTGCCTGCAATGCCCCATGAAATCCAAGAGAACCTTCCTTGCGTCCTCGAACCTGCCAGTTGCAAGCGTCAAGCCAGGCAGTGAAACGAAAGTGTCTCTTCCCCAAGCTTCAAACCAGAAATAACCTGCGATAACAGATTTTTTGTCGCCAGCGCCCTTGACTATGAAGGCGTCCGTGGCCAAGAGAATCCAACTTAGCCAGTCGCTTATCGGCATTTTCTTGTGTGAACTGTAAAACTTTACCAACAAGTCACTGCGCTGCTTCAACTCCTGCGCGAGTAAGCTTTCAACATCATATAATGTGGTGCCGATGGCTTCCAAGGTTTCCTTGGATTCTTGGCTGCTTTCGCTTGCTGCTGTGACTATGGCGAATTCTTCTTTTTGTTTTGGTGAAACTGGAATTTCAAAGTATCCTGGCTGGTAGCAGTCGTCGGTGCTTGTTTCGCCGCGCTTGTCTTCTTCGCGGTAGCATAAGCGTTCTACCCAGTTTTTTTTCTCAAGGAACTCTCCCTTAGTGGCTCTGACCATAATTGCAGCGCTTGGAGCATTGAAAGTCACTTCTACTTCTCTGCCTTTTTGCTGCTGCCTAAAGTCCAACGGGTTTCGCGTTCTGTCTACAACCGAGTGAAAATGCCTACAGCTAAGCAGCGGAAAAATCCTGAATTTAACAGCAGAGCCGCTTCCGTTCAGAACCCTGTAAACTACTGCCACAGCGTTTTTTTCTCGCGGCATGAAAATCGTCTTCGTGACCTCAACATCCTGCACGCTGTAAACGTATCTTGGAAAGGGGGCAACCGAAAACTCCTTCAGGAACAGGTAGCCTTGCGGAAAAATTTTGCCGTGG
>DATDQZ010000153.1:0-5443 GCA_035292005.1 Bathyarchaeia archaeon
AATTTTAATGCCTCGTAAACTGTTGAATATGCGTTTTAGCGCTGATTTCAACTGGATTACGCCTATGTGGTAAAGAAAACCAAATAAGAGCACTTTCATCAACTGCGAAATGCCTAAGCTTTTGCCCACTTCGAAGAGGAAACGATTTTTTGGGATTAGCACTCCTTCAACATCGAAAACCACAAGCCTTGGCTCTCTACCATGTGATGTCGCCAACTGTTTTCACGTCTACCCAGTTATTATCGCTTGACCCTGAATGCCCATTCTGCTAGGCCTTGGATTAAGCCTAGGATTATCGTGTTTATCAACTGTTCCAACAACCGTGTCCACCACTTGCTTAGCCTTTTTTGGTTTGAAAGGTTAATTAGTATACCTTATTAAAGCTCTATGCAAGTGCAGGATATAGGCGATTATCCGCCAAGAAACTTTCAAATTAGTGCAGGTGTCTGAAAGGCGACAACTCAGTTAATATTTGTTTCTTCCCTAGTACCTTTAGAGTTATTTATGTGCGAAACTACTTGTGTAGAAACAGTGAGCTTTGAATGGCTAAAGTAAGTATCATAGGTGCCGGAAGCATGGCATGGTCCATGGCTTTAGTCAAGGATCTTTGTTTAACAAAAGGCCTCAAAGGAAGCACGGTTTCCTTTATGGATGTTGATAGAAAACGTCTCGACGTCGTGCATGGCCTTGCGAAAAGATTCGCAACAGAGGTCAAAGGCAAGCTGAGATTTGAAAAAACCACTGAAAGGAAAAAGGCATTGAAGGACGCGGACTTCGTTTTCAACACGGCGCTAGCTGGTGGACATCCCAGCTACGAGACACAGCGCAATGTTGCAGAAAAGAATGGATATTACAGAGGCATAGACAGTGTCGATCACAATATGGTTTCGGACTACCCCACTATTGGCGGATATAATCAATTGAAGCTGTCCCTAGACATCGCTAGAGACATGGAAGACATTTGTCCTGACGCATGGTTGATTCACACGGCAAACCCACTCTTCGAAATCTGCACTCTCTCGACGAGGGAGACCAAACTGAAGGTGATAGGTCTTTGTCACGGACATTTTGGCTACGAGAAAGTGACGAAAACCCTCAGACTTGACTTAAAAAAGGTGGAAGCCGAATCAATCGGTTTCAACCATTGCATCTGGATGACTTCATTCAAATACGACGGCGAGAACGCCTATCCCCTAATAGATGAGTGGATCAGAACCAAAGCGCACAAGTTCTGGAAAAATTGGAACCCTAAGTACTATGACGCGGACATGTCCCCCGCCGCGATAGATATGTACAAAAGATTCGGTCTATTTCCAATCGGCGACACGGCGAGAAGTGGCGGCTGGAAATATCACATCGATCTTGAAACAAAGAAGAGGTGGTACGGTCCCTTGGGCGGTTTTGATTCAGAGATCGGTTGGTCACAATACCAAACAGATCTGAGAAGACAATATGATAGAATGTTTAAGATCTATAATGATCCCTCTGTCTCAGTAACTGAAGAGTTTCCTGCTGAGAAGAGCGGGGAACAGCACGTACCCATCGTTGACACCATAGTAAACGACAAAGAAGGCACGTTTCAAGTCAACGTTCCAAACAGAGGGGCCATCGACGGTATCCCAGACGATGTTGTCGTCGAAGTTCCGGCCATAGTAAGCAGAAGCGGAGTCCAGAGACTGCGCGTGGGAAAACTCCCGAAACGTTTGATGCTGCACGTAATCATCCCTAGAATGCTAAGAATGGAGTGGGCACTCGAAGCTTATTTAGAAGGCAATAGAGACTTGCTGATTGAATGGCTCCTGAATGATCCGAGAACGAAGTCATTCAAACAAGCCGAACAGACTGTCAAAGAAATCCTAACACTGCCCTTCAACAAAGAAATGGCAGAACACTACAGATGAAAGATCCCGCGAAGAAAGATACGGGCCTATCACACTTGTAAGGGAACAAAAAGAAAAAAGTTTCAGGACACCTCCACGATTGGCACGAACCAAACTGCCTACATAGAGCGAATTCGTCTGTTTTGTGTTCTCGGGAAAAGTTTTATCTATTTTATGTGTCTGTGGTTCTGTGGCGGCATGAGCGTCTTCTAAGCATAAATGACGTTTTATATCTAAAATGAGTTGCGATACGCAGGTAGAAACTTCATCATCCAGTTTGGCCACAAACGTACTTTTCATTCTGCAGTTCCAGCGGGCAGCCTCCACCGCAGATTTGCAGTTGAGGGCAGTCTTTGCATTTGGGCTCCACATAGACTCTGTTTCGAATTTTCACTGCGAGAGGATGATTCCAGATTTTTTCCCACGAGTCAACGAGAATGTTTCCGAGGCTCTCAAAATAGCTTTGGCACGGGTAAACATCTCCGTTTGGTCCAACGCACATGTTTATCATCGCCGCTGTGCAGGATTTGACGCCTAAACCCAATTGAACAGGGTCAAAACAGCAATACTGCGTGGGCGTGTACCACAGAAATTTTAGTCCAAGCTGCTGGGCTTTGTCGCGGATTTTAGGCAAAAGCTCAGTTAACGCTTCGACGGGTAACGCGAATTCTTGGCTTACCGCATTTGCCTTCCCAGAATATATGAGGCTGTTGCAGCCGAAAGCGGCAACGTTAAGCTCTTTGATGTAGTCGATGGTTTTTAGGAAATCTGAAGCGTTGTACTTGCTCAGCGTCGTGTTGGTAGTCACGTAGACTTGCGATTGCACAGCGTTTTTTATTCCAGCCACTGTTTCTTTCCAGCTTCCTTTCGCCGCGGTCATCAAATCGTGAACCTTAGGCACATGTGACTCAAGGGTTATCTGTACAAAGTCTAAGCCAGCTTCTTCAAGAGTTTTCACGTACGCTTTGTCTTTCAGTTTCCTGCCGTTGGTTATTAACCCCGTGACCATGCCTTTCTTCTGAGCGTATTGCAGTAGCTCTGGCAAATCCTCGCGCAGTGTAGGCTCGCCGCCTGTGAAGGTTAAGATGAAAACGCCGATTTGGCTGAGGCGGTCTATCACTTCTTTCCATTGCTGAGTGCTCAACTCTGCCGTTTCGTGAGGTCCGCCAGTGTAACAGTGAACGCAGTTATTCTGGCACTTAAAGGTGAGCGCCATGTCCATGCGTAACGGCGCTGAATACTGATAGGTAAAGGGTTCTTCTTTTTCCACTTCGAGAAAAGACACTGGACAAACCTTCTCGGTTTGTGCCAGCGTGCTAATTGTATAGACGAGTTTCTCGTAGTCTGCTTTTGCTTTAGCTGCGTTTACGCGGTACATGCGACGGATTTTCTTCAGAACATGGCTTTCAGGTATGCCCTGCATGAAATAATAGGCGAAGGCAGACGCTGTTTCGTTAAGGTGAAGCACAGTATTCGCGTTTATCACCATGACTCCCCGCTGGTCTGGCTCAATGCGAAGTTGAAGCGACATTCTTGCAAACTCGTCTTTTCCGCGGTATGTATAACGCCCTTGAGGAACTGTAGGCGGACGCAGGATTTTTCGCAGGAAACTCATTTTTAGCCGACACCTCCACCCGCACAAGCGCAAGCGCATGATACGCAGGCGCACGCGCAGGCACATGCATGACATGCGCAGACGCAGCCAGCTCCTTGGCGGGCAGGTTCATGTGACGCTTTCGTTGGAGGCGGCGCTGGGATGATGGCGTTGGCGAATTTTTCGACGTTGAGTACGATGTTGCCTGAGGTTTTTTCTACCGCTGTGGCTATGTTGTTTGCGAATTCTGCGCCTGGAATCGTTGGTGGCTTAGCGGCTTGAGCAGGCGCATTCACGTTTGGCGTGTACGCGGGATTGGGCTGATAATGGTGGTAGCCGTACCAGTACCAGAACCAGAATGGGCTTGGCTCGAAGACGCGGTTTTGGAAGGCTGTTTCTGTGCGAGAACGATAGTTCGGGTCGAGCAGAAGCCATAACAATTGTTCATCATAAGCCTTAGACGCTAAGTCAACCGTGCCAGCTTGCTCCACTTGCGTCCACGCTTTCGCCACGATTTTTCTGTAAAAATCCACTGTGTCGCGTCGGCTGTATCCGCGCAGTTTCTGCTCCAAAGTATCTCTCAGAAACATCACTGTGTGCGCAAGTTTTTCTTCGTCCAGAGTCCCGTCGCCTTTCACTGCGTTGAGGAAGTCGATTTCGTAGTATCTTAGCGGGTTTTCCGCGGTTCCAGTTTTGTCTTTGAACTCAGGCATTATTCGCAGCTTAAGCGCTGGGTTGGTTGCTTCAGTCCACACGGCTCTCTTCTGCAGCAGGCTGTAAAGAATTTCAGTGACAACCTGCGGTGGCTTCATGTCAAGCAGGTAAGAGGCTTCGACGGCTGTTAAGCCACGTCTTATTCCAAGCGTTTCCATGCTGACTTTTGGGGTTGTGTAGGGTTTTTTGCGGATAACGTAAACTGCGACACCGATTGCAAATATGGCGACTACGGCTCCGATGATGGCGAAGGCGTAAGTTCCAAAGGTGTCTTCGCTGGGCGGTGACTGTGGCTTGTAGTTTGGCAGGTATTCTGCTGGGAAGGATATGCCTATTGGGTACTGCTCGTTTGGTGCGAGGTCGTGTTTTTCCCAGTAAAGTGTTAAGCTGCCGTCTTCGTCTGCTGTGCCGTTCCAGTAGGCTTCTTGAGTTGTTTTCACTTCATTTACGGTGACGTTTAGTGGGAGGACGATTTGAATGCGCACTTGGTTGATTGGTACGTCTTCTCGCCATGCTGGCGCAAACAGCATGCCCAAGTTGCCAGTGTTCATTGTGTCAGGGCTAATCATATTTCCAACGTTGGTTAGGAGGCTAAACCATATCGTGTTGCCAGCGGTCAGCGGCGCGTAAAGGTTTACTTTCACTCGGTAATTGTCTCCTTCGCTGTCATCAGAAGCCTGCAATTGATGCCCATATTGGTCGAATGCTTCGCCTACTTGGAAGTCGCCATTGGGCTGTCCTATTTGTACAAAGTTAATGTTGTCTCCTGAGTCGAGTGTTAAACTAACATTATAAAATAGGTCGATTGTTCCGTCTGGGGTTATCCAGATTTTCGCGTACTCATAATTAAAATGGTACACTCTCGTTTGTTGCGCAAAAGCAACGTTTGCAGCCCCCATCGCGTTGATTAGGATGAACGCAATGGTCAGCAAGCAAAGTCGTTTTTTCACCATTTCGGCTCCTCAGTAACCTCAAACGTACTGCCACAGTAGGGGCATGTGGCGTAGGGCACGCCTGAAACTATTTTAATCTGGTTTGCGTCAACCGAAGCTGAACAGTTGGGACACTTCAGCGCAGCGGCTTTCATCTGTCCTGAGAGTTCCAGCTGGTGAATGACGGTTTTTGGCTTGCGCGTTGTGTAATAGGCTATCGCGGCTATTGCGAAGCCAACGGCAAATAGCATTACGCTGACCGTGAGCCTTGTGGCAGTTGCCTGAACCGAGGCAGCCATAGCGAAGATTACGCCGAAGAAAAA
>DATDQZ010000154.1:0-4872 GCA_035292005.1 Bathyarchaeia archaeon
ATTCGCTGTGGATTACTTCGGCGAAAAAGCCTTTCTCGCTCAGAGTCCACAGTTGTACAAAGAGCAGTTAGTGATGAGCCTAGAAAAGGTTTTTGAAGTTGGACCTTTTTTCAGAGCTGAAGAATCGCACACGCGACGGCACTTAAGTGAATTTGTTTCCGTAGACATCGAACAAGCATTCGCCGATGCTGAGGATGTCATGCGTCTTCTTGAACATGTGATGCAGTACGTTTGTAAAATCGTGAAGGAAAAGTGCTCAAAAGAGCTAGCAACGCTAAAGCATAAAATCGAAGTCCCAGAAGTTCCCTTCAAGCGTTTAACTTATGACAAGGTTCTTAACGACTTGAAGAAGGAAAGTGTTGAGGTTCCATGGGGCGAGGACATACCGACCGAGGCTTTTAGAGTTTTAGGCAAGCTGTACCCGTGCTTCTATTTCATAACTGATTGGCCTACGCGCTCTAAGGCTTTCTACATAAAACCGCGGGAGAATAAGCCTGAACTATGTGAAGGGTTTGACTTGATGTGGCGCTGGATAGAATTAGTGTCGGGCGGAACAAGAATAGCTGAAAAAGCGCTTTTAGTGGACAGGTTGAGGGAGAAAGGGTTAAACCCTGACGCTTTTAATTATCATCTTCAGGCTTTTGACTATGGAATGCCGCCCCATGCGGGTTGGGCCATAGGCTTGGAAAGGCTTACTATGATGTTGACTGGAAAAAAGAACATACGTGAAGTGACGTTCTATCCACGAGACAGGCTACGGTTGACACCGTAACGTTTCTTTCCCTAAGACAATGCTTCTTTCAAACCTCTTGACTGGTGGATTCACGTGATTCCCAAAGCAGAACTAACCATAACATCCAGCACTGTAGAATAGCCACATTTTCCGTTATTATGACTCCAAACTACTACCGAACGAGTTTTTCATGCGAAAGTTCAATCTATATATAAGGGGGCTATAGTCTCGCTGAGAGCGCTTACTACCTCAGCAACGCCCGCCTGCTTTCTACTTTAGTCTTCGCAGCAGAAAAAGTTTTGACGTGTTTCGCTCATGTGTTTCACTCGAATCGTGTAAAAATCACCATGCTTTTTAGCCGAAAATGTACTAAAAGCTGATAAACCCCTTTTTTCTTTACTCTCAACATCGGTTGAGGGGAATCCAAAATAGGCTGCGGTGTCTTCGGCGCAATAAACTTCAAAAAACAACCAGTCTTCCCATACATATACTGGGGTCTCCGCGCCCAAAACCACCGAGGCCATCAATCCCACGGGTTCCTCACGTACAACGAAGGAGAATTTCACGTTTATAAAAATCTCGATTTGGTGCCCAAATTAAAGTCCAGCGCCATACAAGAATGGTTCGGACGCTTGCCCGGGCACATCGGCATCGCCAACGTTAGATACACTACTTCGGGAAAATGCGACGACAAATCGCTATTAGAAGGCACACAACCAGTCACAGCTTCAACAAACAAGCTAAAACTTGCCCTTTCCTTTAACGGCAACATTGTAAACACGCTCCAACTAAAAAAAGAAATGAACCAGCATTTCCCAGACTTCCTGTGCACTTGTGATTCGGACTTGGTCTGCCGTAAACTGCTACTAGAACTTGAGAAGAGTAAAGACTTAACATCAGCCGTTAACGCGTGCATGCAAAGCCTCGACGGCGCGTTCTCCGTTACTGGAATAACCGGCAACGGCGACTTCTTCGCCTTCAAAGACCCGCATGGAATAAAGCCCTTGTGCGCTGGACACAGCCCAGACGGGGCAACGTATGCTTTTTCCTCTGAAACCGTCAGCTTAGACATGAACGGTTTTGTAAGAGACTTCGAGCTAGAACCAGGCGAACTCGTAAAGGTTTCGGAAAACGGCTTTGAACGCGAACAAATCGTCAAGAACCCACGCAAAGCTTTCTGTGCGTTTGAATATGCCTATTTTGCGAGACCTGACTCGCGGTTTGATGGCAAATATGTTTATGAAATTCGTGAGGATTTCGGAAGAAACATTGTACGCGAGTATCCTGAAATTGCTAAAGACGCAGATATTATCCTCTCGGTGCCTGAAACTGGCGACGATTCAGCTATGGGCGTTCACGAAGCGTCTGGGTTGAGATGGGAACGGGCATCTCGCAGGCACCGCTACGTAACCGAAAGAGCCTTCATTCTCCTAAGCAGAGAGCGCTACTCAACTATAGACCGCAAAGTAAACATTCTCGGCGCGAAGGTTGACGGCAAACGCGTCATAGTAACCGAAGACAGCATAGTTCGCGGAGACACAACGAAAGTTATCATAGAAAAACTGCGCAGAGCAGGTGCCAAAAAAGTCTACATGTTTGTTACTTTTCCACGCATAATTGGACCGTGCTTTTACGGCATAGACATGTCCACTTACGGGCAGTTGATAGGCTCGAAGCACAGCGTGGAGGAAATCGCGAAAATCATAGGCGCGGACGCCGTGTGCTACCAATCCATCGAAGGATTAGTGGGCGCCACTGGACTCACTCGTGATCAATTGTGTCTCGCGTGCGTCACGGGCAAGTACCCAACTCCTTTAGCGCAGAAAATGGCTGACGAAATGAAACAGAAATTCCTTAACGGCTATGAAGAAAAAGGAAGAATCTACGAAATAGAAGAAACTTCACCAGAAGCAGAGTGGTAAAGCAAATTAGGCGTTCCAGTTTACTCTCTAAACAAACATGGGTGTCTCTTATGGAGAAGGTAGGCATACTCGTAGTTTCATACGGGGCAAGAGAAGCCGCGCTGGTTGACGCCTTCACCAGAAGCCCAAACCACAAAGCAGAACTATACATTGCGGACAAGCAACGCAACCCTTTCAACGTGGGAAAAGCCGCTAAACACGTGGTCATACCTGACTTAAACATCGAAAAAATCTGCGATTTTGCGGAAGCCAACAAGGAAAAAATCGACTTCGCGATAGTTGGTCCAGAAAAACCAATAATTGAGGGCATACGCGACCTCGTGGAACAGCGAACAGGCATCCCCGTTATCTGCCCAAAGCAAGAATACGCAATAGAAGCCAGCAAAGTGCAGCAGCGCCTATTATTCCAAGAAATAGCGCCAGAAGCTAACCCGCGCTTTCGAATTTTCAACCCAAACGACTACAAAAGCACAGGAGAAGTCAAGAAAGCTGTTTACAGTTGGCTTGATGAGCTTGAGAATAAGGCTGTGGTGAAGCCTGACAAACCAGCAGCGGGAAAAGGCGTTGGCGTCTGGGGAGACCACTTCACCACGCGGGAACAACTCTTCGAACATTTCTTATCAAACTTCCAGTACAGCTCAGTCATAATTGAAGAGAAAATAGACGGCGAAGAATCCAGCTTTCAAGCATTATGCGACGGCAAACACTTAATCCCACTGCCCGAAACGCGGGACTACAAACGCGCGTTTGACGGCGACAAAGGACAGAACACCGGCGGGATGGGCTCGTACAAAGACGTTGGCGACGCGCTGCCTTTCATGACCACGGCTGACCGAGAACGTGAACTCGCCACAGCCACAAAAATATTCGAAAGATGGAAGAAAAAAATAAGCGATGACTCCGCGTTAAGAGGCGTGCCACTCTATTTGGCGTTCATGCACACGGGCGATGGGCTTAAAATCCTCGAAAACAACAGCCGCCCCGGCGACCCTGAAATCATCAACATCCTTCCAATTTTGAAGGAAGATTTTGTTGATGTCTGCTTCAAGATTTTGGATGGCAATTTGACGCGGGTTGAATTGGAAAAAGCGGCAACCGTGCTGACCTACAAGGTTCCGCCCAGTTACGGAGGCTACGCTGAGGTTTTTCCGAGCATGGTGGATAAAGCGGCAGTTGACACGCCAGTTGATCTTTCAAAGGCTTATGCGTTAACCAGCAAGTACGACGACAGAATTCGCGTGTATCTAGGAGCCATGGAAACCCGAAATGGCGAAGCTTACGCGTTAAAATCTAGAGCGGTCGGAGTCTTAGGCGTTGGCGAAAGCATCGAGGAAGCGCGGCAAATCTCTCTGGAGGGCGTTAAAGCTGTCAAAGGCGGCGCCCTATGGAACAGGATGGCTATAGCCTCAAAACAGCACATTGCAAAAAGCGTAAGCCACATGGCGCAGTTGAGGAGTAAGCCGTGAAACGCGTTTTCATATCGGACTGCGAAGGACCCATATCTAAAAACGACAATGCCTTCGAGGTAACGGCGCATTTTGTTCCAAACGGTGACAAGCTTTTCACGATAATAAGCAAATATGACGACGTGCTTGCAGATGTTCTGAAAAAACCCGGTTACCATGCTGGCGACACGCTGAAGCTAATCTTGCCCTTCCTGAAGGCTTTTGACGTTACAGACAAGCGGATGAGAGAATTCTCCGCTCAAAACTTAGTCTTAATCGCAAACAGCAAAGACACCCTACAGCACGTAAGAAGCATAGCAAGCGCCTTTATTGTCAGCACAAGCTACGAGCATTACATACGGGCTCTGTGCAAAGCCTTAGATTTCCCCTACGAAAACACGTTTTGCACCCAGCTCAAAATCGACAAGTACCCACTCACCGCGCAAGAGAAGTCGACACTGAAGAAAATAGCAAGAGAAATCGCGCAGATGCCTCTCGTCAACATCCCGCCGATGGCGAAATCCCTGAAAGACTTCTCGAATAGAGACCAAGAAACAATCAAACGGCTTGATGATGTATTCTGGAGCGAAATAGCGCGCATGGGTCTCGGCGAAATCTTCGCGGAAGTGAATCCAGTTGGTGGGAGCCAAAAAGCTGAAGCCATCGAAAAAGCGGTCAAAAAGCAGCGTGCGGCGCTTGAGGATGTAATGTACGTGGGCGATAGCATAACCGACGTGGAAGCCTTCAAGCTCGTGAGAGACAGTGGCGGCTT
>DATDQZ010000155.1:0-4481 GCA_035292005.1 Bathyarchaeia archaeon
TCTGCTCCCACAAGAAACATGACATTCCGCAGTTCTTCTATCAAAAGCGAAAGTATGCTTTCCGTATCCTTTGCACCTTTAACTGCGGCTTGGAGCACTGGCTGAGAAAGGCTTGCCAAACTAGCGCCAAGGGCTAAAGCCTTAGCCATGTCCACGCCGCTCCGCACTCCGCCAGAAGCGATTACCGGTATTTTGACCGTTTGCGCTACTTCTGCAAGGCTCGCAACCGTTGGGATGCCCCAGTCCCAAAAAGCATCGCCCAATAAGCGTTGAACGTTATTTTCTTGTCCCTTCGCACGGTAGTGTTCAACCGCTGCGAAGCTTGTTCCGCCAGAGCCGCTGATGTCTATTCCTTTCACGCCTGCCGCTTCGAGTTCTCTGGCGTCTTCCGCGGCAATGCCTGAACCAGTTTCTTTAACGATTACTGGCTTGTCCAGCTCTCCTGCGATTTCGCGTATTTTCGCGAGAACTCCTTTGAAGTTTTTTTGGCCCTCGGGCTGCACGGCTTCCTGCAGTGGGTTTAAATGAATTGCCACGGCGTCTGCGTCGATTATTTCTATGGCTTTCTTCACTTCTTTTAGACCGTATCCGTGGGCGAGTTGCACTCCGCCTACGTTAGCGATTAGGAAGGCGGTGGGTGCTTTTTTTCTCGCTATGGCGAAGGTTTTTTCGAGTTTCTTGTCTTCTATGGCTGCGCGTTGGCTTCCGACTCCCATTCCCAGTTGCAGTTTCTCTACGGCTTCGGCTATCGAGGCATTTATTTGTGTTGCTTCTGCTGTTCCGCCGGTTATGGCGCCCACGATGAGAGGCGCAGCAAATCTGTGGCCAAAAACGGTTGTGGATAAATCGATTTTCTGTTTGTCGATTTCTGGCAAAGCCCTGTGAACTAAGTGGATATCTTCGAATCCTGTTGTGGCTTTTCTGGCTTGGGCTTTCTCATTTAGGCAGATTTTGATGTGGTCTGCCTTGCGCTTCTTCATTTCTTCAGCCAATTCTATCCCTTCTCTATGATTGTGCCTTCTACTTTTTCTCCGATAAGTGCTTTGTAAACGTGATTTGACTTTGCGGCGTTTATGATTGTTACGGGAATTCCCTGTTCTATGGCTGGAATGAGCTCGGTTATTTTGCCGAGCATGCCGCCTGTAACGTCAGCCGCTGTGGGCTTGCCAAGTTTGCCCTGAACATCCTTCAATTCTTGCAACGTCAGATGTGTATACAATTTTGCGTTTTTAGCCGCTTTAGGGTCTGCGTCGTACAGTCCATCGACATCGACGCCTATCACTATTTTGTGGGCGTTGAATGTTCTGGCTAAGTACGAAACAATCTGGTCGCCCGAGAGTATCGTGAAACCTAACTTCTCATCTAAGGTTGCGTCACCGTAAAGAACAGGCGTAAAACTCATTTCCAGCAACAGTCTCAAAATAGTGTCTTCGAAGAATTTTATCCTGCCATTCTCGGTTATCATACAAGATGACGGGGTGACGCTTACTGCTGGAACGCTATGCCACACTAGCGCGTCCATGATTAAACCATTGAGCACAGTCATCACATGGTGGGTTTCAGCAAACCCTGCTTTCTGCGCGTCGTCTTTTAAACCGTCTTTTATGCCGTATTTTTGGGCAGTGGGATGCCCGAAGCTTCCGCCACCGTGCACTATTATCAGGTTCTTTACGTTTGCCTTCTGTATTTCTTCTGCCAAACGGTTTATAACCTCGGTTCGAGCGGCGAGTTCTCCATTTTTATCAGTAATCACTGAGCCGCCGATTTTCAAGACTGTTGGTTTTGCTTCACTCAACTTTAACACTTTTTATCTGTTTTTGGAGTAATTAAGAGCCCTCTACTTGAACTGTGACAACATCATTCTCTATGCGAACTAAATCTCCCGTTTTTATCTTTGAAACGTCTACCTTGTCAACGCAAGGTATTTCTGATATTATGGCGCCAACGGCGACGACGGTTTCGCATTCTTTATTGATGATTCCAGCAGGGGCCATGCCATTCTTTTTCATTCTATACAGCGTGTAGGAGCCAACGGTTGACCCTTTCCCAGTTGGGAAAACAAGTATCTTGCCTTTCACACTTTTTCCTTGCAATTCATGTCCTTTCTCGATTACCTCGCCCGTGTTCGGGTCTACTCCACCGTAAAATGAGATTGGCTGGGAAGTTGCTAAGGCTTCGCCTTCGCCTTTTCCTTTCGAGATAATTCTTCCCTTCAGCTCCATTTTCCGTTCACCGCCGCGTCTATGCACTCTTCTAAACTTCCCAGTTTTGTCATCATTTTGTTTTGTCTTGAATAGTAGCATCCTTTCGCGGAGGTTGTTGCCACGGCTTTGAATCTTCCTTTCAGTGGGGCAACCGCCATGCACGTGTCGCAGGCGAATTTTCCTCCCGCGCGCTCAATTATTTCCGTGTAGCCTCGTTTGTCAGCTATTTGTTTCGCAGACCTTGAAGTTGCCACCCAAAATTCCGTGTTGGCAGCGATTCTTCTGCCATCGAGAAGTTCCGCTATTTGGGCGATTTCTTTAATCGAACAATGAGGGCACCCTATACACACCAAGTCTATTTCAGTAACTTCATCGTTGATGTTTTCGTAGGCTTCCTTGATGTCTTTGTCGTCGATAGTGACCTTCTCTTTTGGAGGTTGATGGTTTTCGGAGCCAGGAGTTATGCCTTGCATGTAAAAAAGCGGTTTGGCGCCGTAAGTCACCACTGAAGCGCAAAAAGACTTCAACTCGTCCAATTCCGCGTCTTTTATGCCCGTTATGTACGGTATCTTGTTCTCCGCTTTCTTGCCGATGCAGTAGCCGAGAGCGCCCCAGTCTGAAAGCTTCTTAAAACTGGCAGTTACCTGCACATGAATGTCTGGCACTCTGTCCTCGTCTAAGTGCAGCCCGTAGCAGGGTGTTTTGCCAACGAAAGCCGCTGCGAGCGCTGAGGGTCCGCCTTCCCTATTCGTTTTTGCCCCGATAACCGAGTTTGCGAAGGTAACTGCTGAAGATTCGGACCAGGCAACGTGTTCGCCGTATCTTGGCAAGTTGCCTATCAGGTACGGCGTGCACGTGCAAGAGATGATTATGCCCATTCTTTCGAAGGCGTCTATTACCAGGTTTTGTTTTTCTGCGAACTCTGCGCTGATGCCGAGGTTTTTCCAGTTTTCCAAGTCCATTCCCGCCGGGTTCAAGGTGGTAAGCACTTTGACTCTTCCGTCCTTTGCCAATTCATTTAGGAATTCTAGTCCAGCGTCTCCGAGGTTGTGATAGGAGACTCCTGCCACTTGGACGGAGCCCACTTTTATGAGCTGCTCTGCGCCGTAAATGTTGCCGAGGGCAACGAGTATCTCCATGGATTTTTTTACGGCGTAGCCTTCTTCGCCGTTCAGCATTTTTTCTTCTTTTTCTGTGAGGTACATGACTAATCACAGGAACTTGTTTAGGTTCACTTTTCTGTATTGCTCTTTCGCGAAGCTTTTGTCTGTTTTCCCAAAGGGCACTGTGGCATCTAGCCCCATCTTGCAGGTAGTTGCCTTTTTGCCCTCGGTCAAATCTCCAGACGGATCCAGAGATGAACCAGGCTGATTTGGCAATATTATCGCGTTTTTGTCTGCTTGGAACCTCGTTGCAATTGCCCATTCAACATCGTTTGAATCATAAATGTTTATGTCATCATCCACTATGACGCAGTGTTTAAGTGACTTGTGGCCTTCAAAAGCCGCGCCAATAGCTCTCTTGCCATCATCCGCGTTCTTCTTCTTTATCTGCACAACTGCATGCAGCCAACTGCACCCGCCTGGAGTGACATAAACATCCTTGCACTCGCAGACTTTGTTCACTTCATTAAAGATTGTTGGTTCTTTGGGCATGCCCATTAAGAATTTATGCTCATTCCTTCCAGGCAACAATGTTTGGTAAATTGGTTTTTCCCTATGAGTTACGCATTTGATTTCTATGACGGGTTGCTGTCGTATCTTATCGATGGTTCCTGTTGTGTCTAGAAATGGCCCTTCGGCTGTTTTTTCTTTTGTTATTCTTCCTTCCAGCACAATCTCGCAGTCTCTAGGAACTTCAAGATCGATAGTCTTGCACTTCACTAACTCTGTTTTTTCTAATACATTAGCCATTCCCAGTTCGTCAACACCCTTTGGCAGAGACGTGGCCGCAGCAAGGAGAACAGCGGTTGAGTTGCCTATGCAGAATGCTATGTCGAGTTCACCGCCAGCCTTTTTGAGCGCGGTGTCCGTTCCGCGTTCTTCAACGATTCTTGCCACAAACTTGTTCTTGCTGATTAGCATTAACCTGTGAAAAGCCATGTTTCTGCCCAGTTCTGGGTCTTTCACTATCGCCACGGCGGACGTAATGTATTTTCCGCCGTCTTTTTCTGTATACCTCATTATCGGGAGCTTTGTTAAATCAACATCTTTCTCAACTGTTTCTTGGCACTCGCCCTTCTCCACAACATCTGGAGGTGAAGGCTTTTCTATGGCG
>DATDQZ010000156.1:0-21586 GCA_035292005.1 Bathyarchaeia archaeon
CCCAGATTTCTGCGTGTCGAGAACATGCGAACGATAAGAGGCATATACCCACAGAGACGTCAACTTTCCAAAAGCTACGAAAAGAGAAAATGGAAACCACCGAAACCTCTCATCGACATATTCCAAGAAAAAAACTGGATAACCATAATCGCCGAAATCGCAGGCTTTAACAAGGAAACATTAAAAATAGACGTGAAAGACCAAAAACTAACCTTATCCGCAAAAGCAAAAGACCGCAGATACTATAAAAGCTTAAATCTACCGAAAGTAGTCATTCCAAACATCATGCACACAACATACAAAAACGGCGTACTCGAAATCAAACTAAAAAAAGCCATAAAAGAAGAAACCATAAAACAAGAAGCTGACTAGAAAATGCCCCACAAACTCAGAAAAACCAGAAAAAACCGCGGCTCCAGAACCCAAGGCTACGGCAGAGTAGGACAACACCGAGACAGCGGTTCAAAAGGATACCGAAAAGCAGGACGACACAAACACCTGTGGAGCTACGTCACAACATACGAACCAAACTACTTCGGCAAAAAAGGATTCACCTCACCCAAAAGCCTCAGACAAAAACAAAATATCATAAACATAGTAAAACTCGACGAAATATCCACCAAACACTCAACCGAAAAAGAAGGCGAAAAAGAAGGCAAACAACACATAGACCTAACAAGCCTAGGCTACACCAAACTCCTCGGCACAGGCCAAACCACAAAAGCCCTAATCGTAAACATACTCTCCTGCTCAAAAACCGCAGCCGAAAAAATAAAAAAAGCAGGCGGACAAATCTTAACCGCGACCAAAGAACACGGAGAGTAACGATTAAACCATGGCCGGAAGATTCCTGAGCCTCTTCAAACCAATCGGAAGAATACTACCAGAAATCAAAGTTCCCGAACGCAAAGTCAGCTTCAACGAAAAAATCTTCTGGACCGCCCTAGTCCTAATCGTCTATCTAATCATGTCCGAGATTCCCCTTTACGGACTTGGCGCAGTAGAAGAGCAGTTTAGTGCCTTGAGAGTGATTTTCGCTTCAAGCCGTGGCACCCTCATGGAGCTTGGAATAGGCCCAATAGTCACGGCAGGACTAATACTGCAGTTGTTAGTCGGCTCTGCTATTATACAATGTGACATGTCTACTCCTGAAGACAGAAGTCTGTTCACGGTGGCAAGCAAAGTCTTCTCGATAATTCTCACGGGAATTCAGGCTTCCGCATACCTAATCAGCGGAATGTACGGAACCCTCGCAGGGACAACAACTATAGTGATATTTCTGCAACTTTTGAGTGCTGGAGTAGTGGTAATGCTGCTTGACGAGTTAGTTCAAAAAGGCTGGGGACTTGGCAGCGGAATAAGCCTCTTCATCATGGCTGGAGTCGCACAGAATATTCTCTGGCAAACTTTCTCTCCAGCCAACGGCTTGTTCGTTACGCAGCTTTCCCAGCTTTTGGGAGGGCAACGAACATTAACGGACTGGGTCCTTGGTTCAGGAAACTATCCATCCCTGATTGGGTTCATTGCAACCATCGGCGCGTTCCTAGTGATTATTTACATGGAAGGCGTTAGGGTTGAGCTTCCAATGACTTATGCGGGGTATAAAGGGTTCCGTAGCCGTTATCCAATCAAACTCTTGTACGTCTCCAATCTTCCAGTTATCTTTGCATCCGCACTCTTCGCCAACGTCTATTTCTTTGCCCAACTCATCTGGAGCACCAGTGGACAGCCTGCGCCCGGAACGAACCTCTTGATAGACATTATAGGTTCATACAAAACAGTAACGTCAGGCAATGAGACAAGTATAGAGCCAGCAGGCGGCAT
Source organism: Bathyarchaeia archaeon (assembly GCA_035292005.1). Taxonomy (GTDB): domain Archaea; phylum Thermoproteota; class Bathyarchaeia; order Bathyarchaeales; family Bathycorpusculaceae; genus DATDQZ01. The sequence goes on from DATDQZ010000156.1 coordinate 1,825, forward strand.
CGCGTATTTCGTCACGCCGCCTCACAGCATACAAAACGTGGCGGCTGAGCCTGTGAGAGCGGCGGTTTATTTGGGGATTCTTGTCGTTTTCTGCGCGGTTTTTTCGCTTATTTGGCTTGAGGTTGGTGGTCTTGGTCCATCTAAAGTGGCGGGGCAACTTATGGATTCTGGCATGCAGATTCCGGGGTATAGGCGGTCAGGAAAGCCAATTGAGTTAATTCTTAAACGGTATATTCCTGTGGTTACGATTCTAGGCGGAGTAGTTGTGGGTTTGGTGGCTGGAATATCGGATTTCTTGGGAGTTTTCGGTTCAGGAACGGGTATTCTGCTTTCCGTGGGGATAATTTATCAGTATTACGAGTTGTTGATGCGTGAAAGAGCGGCTGAAATGTTCCCTGCTTTTAGGCGAATCTTGGGCGAATAGTTGGAGACTCTAGCGCGTGGAAAAAACTATACCCCCTCTATATATAGAGTCAACTAGAGGTTGACAGCGTTTTGGGCTAGTGCTCGGAAAAGACTATAGCCCCCTTATATAAAGGCTGAATTGTGGAGTGAATTGCTGTTATAGACTGTGAAGTGCTTACCCCCTCCCTTAGATATACGTTGAACTTTTGGTCAAATAATTTTACAGTGCCAAAAAGCAAAAATGGTTATTAACGAGAAAACAAGAATAGGCTAAAGAGCGCATAGTAACGCGGGAGGAATGAGATAATGGTAGATATTTCCACCATACCATGGGCGACAGTGTCAATAATGCTTATTGCAGCAGCTATTTCGTTCATGAACTATGGGCTTAACCGTTTTCTAATCAGCCGCATGGTCGGCTGGCACGAATACAGAGCAATGCAGAAGGAAATATCAGAGTATAATTCTCAGCGGATGAAAGCCACGCGCGCGAATGATACCAAGCTTCTTGAGAAACTGAAAAAGAAGGATGCGCAAATAAAAACTATGCAAATGAAGATGGCCAAGCCGCAGTTGCTCCTCTTTCCGATAACCTTCATTTACATCATAATATGGCCAGTTCTATCAGGGTTCTACCCAAACCCTGTGGCACATGTGCCAGGATTCGGACCGCAACCGTTCTTCATTTGGTACTTGGTCTGCTCGTTTTTCTTCGGAATACTCGCTGGCAAAGTAATAGGTATAACGCCCATACAATGAGAATAAGATGCGCAGTTGAGGCGGCGCCATGAGCAGAAATGAAAAGGCGAAGAGCACTAAAGAGAAAAAAATAGTTGTCTGCATATCTGGAATGGCTGGAACCGGAAAGAGCACGTTAGCCAAAAAACTCGCCAAAAAATACAGGCTAAAGTACTATTCAGGCGGCGATGCCCTGAAAGCTTTAGCAGCAGAAGAAGGCTACAACTCGTCCAGTCGCGGCTGGTGGGAAAGCCCCGAAGGCCTCAGCTTTCTAAAGAAAAGAGAGAAAAACCTGAAATTCGACAAGGCGGTAGATGATAAACTTCTGGAATACGCGCAGCTAGGAAATGTTCTCTTAGACAGTTGGACAATGCCGTGGCTGCTTAAAACGGGTTTCAAAATATGGTTGTTGGCTTCCATGGAAAAAAGAGCCGAAAGAGTTGCCAAGAGAGACAAAATCACTGCAAAAGACGCCTTACAAATATTAACAGAAAAAGAAGCAAGAACAAAGGCTATCTACAAGAAACTTTACGGCTTTGCTTTAGGTGAAGATTTCGCGCCGTTTCATCTGGTTTTGGACACTGATAACTTGAACGCGGAAGAAGTTTTTCAAGTTCTCTGCACGGTAATGGACAACGTAGTTCTCAGCAGCAAAAATCTCTAGACTCAGCCCTAATAATTAGGCTCTTTATGGAAGAAATATCGCAAGTTTTAATACTATAACTCAATTATAGAACTATTTTCTAGAACTATTCTCTATACCGCCGCACTGCAAAGGAGGAAGGAGAGAGGAAACCGAATGAAATTTGAAAGTAATCGTTTGGCTTCGGGACTCTTCTTAGAAGCAATCGCGTTATGCGTGATTGCGTCTTTCCACTTCATCAACATCGAATCCACAGTCACGCTCTTGTTTTTCAATTTCCTTTTCACCCTTCTCACTTTTGAGTTGAATGGAACACTAAATAGAAAATTAGGCATGTTGGCATTAGGCAACATCATTGGCCTATTTTGGAACTTTATCCTTTATTTCTTCACCATTGCAGGAACCGTGTATTTTGGTGAAGGGTTCAATGTTTTTTACGCAATTTTCCGTCCTTTTTTAAACTTCATGTGGATCATATCTTTTTGGTCGCTGAGTCTGGCTGCTTTTCCTAAACCTAAAAACCTGTATGTAGAGGCGAAACCTTGATTCTTGAAGCTTTGGAAGTTGTATTCATATTCTTAACTGCCCTGATGATTATTTATCTTGTCAGGCATTATGTTTTTACGTTAATTGTTTTGAGAAGAGCTAAGAACGCCAAAGGGGTCGATGCCGTTGCAAACGCAGAGTTTGAGCCGACTGTCTCTATTCTAATTCCAGCACGTGATGAAGAAAGAGTGATTGGGCGATTGCTGCAGCGGATGGTCGAGCTGACCTATCCAAAAGAAAAACTGCAAGTCATAATCATCGACGATGCTTCATCTGACAGCACTGGAAGAATCGCAGATGAATATTCAAGTCGACACAGGTTCATAGAAGTGTTACACCGAGACAAAAGAGACGGCGGTAAGGGCAAAGCAACAGCGATGAACGCTGGTTTCAAGCACGCAACAGGCGAAATTATACTCTGCTTTGACGCGGATTACTATCCCCAAAAAGATATTGTGGAGAAACTCGCGAAAGAATTTGCAGACCCAACCGTTGGTGCTGTGCAAGGAAGAGTCGTCGTCTTAAATGAACCTCAAAACATTGTGACGCGATTAGTGGCGTTGGAAAGAATAGGCGGATACCGTGTCGACCAAGAAGCGCGGGATGATTTAGGTCTCATTACCCAATTCGGGGGCACAGTTGGCGGTTTCAAACGCAGCGTATTAGAAAGCTTACGTGGCTGGGATGAATCCATCTTAGCAGAGGACACAGACTTAACTTTCAGGGTTTACCTCGCAGGCTACAAAGTTCGCTATATTGGCGACGCTGAATGCTACGAAGAAGCCGTGGACAACTGGAAAGCGTACCGGAATCAAAGATACAGGTGGGCACGAGGGCACATGCAATGTTGCTTCAAGCACTCGTTGAAAGTTTTGAAAAGCAAAAACTTAGAGGTAAAAGAGAAAATTGACGGTTTGCTTCTGCTAAACGTGTACTTTATGCCGGTCATCGTGTTGGTTTCACTCATTATCGGCGTTCCGCTCATTTTCTTTGAGTCTTCCAAGTTTGTTGGCGCACTTTGGTTTTCAATGCCAATTTTCCTTTACAGTTTCGTCGGAAACTTCGCGCCGTTTTTTGAAGTAGGCATCGGCGCGTACTTAGATGGCAGAACGAGAATCCAATGGCTTATTCCTCTTTTGATCTTCACTTTCTTTTACAACATACCTATCTGTACGAAGGCCTTTCTAGATATACTTGCATCAAAGATCCTTAGAAAAAATCATAGCGTTTGGGTTAAAACTTCACATTTAGGCAATGGAAACTGTTATATTATGAATTGAGTCATATTGCGCGCGCTGAAAAGAATTTTCCAATTGTTCCATTGGGTCTAGCGATTCGGCAATTGTTTTCTGAGCTTGATCCTTCTTTTCGCCTTTCTTGATGGTTTGGAACTCTACAAACTCAGCAAACTGCATCAGGAATCTTACATTAATTTCAGAAGGGTTTTGCTTCAAGACCTCAAGTCCTCTGTTAGTAATTCTGAAATACCCTCTTCTAGTAGATTCAATTAATCCCGCTTTTTTGAGGTATGTTCTTGCCCAACCCACTCTGTTATCTATAATCGGTTGCAGCCCGCTCGGAAGGGTTTCCCTTTTCTCCTCCTCTGTCAGTCCGAAGAGTCCGTTTATGTGCTGCAATGCTTCGGACAAAGAATGTTCCTTTCTATCACTCGCGAATTTTAAAAATGGAAGCATTATTCTTTGATAAGGTGGGATTGTTATATGCGTAAATATGCCCTTGTTGGAATATATGATTATAGTAAATTGCTTCTGTCTCTCTTGCGTATATAGCGCTAATTCTAGAAAACTATTGTCATAAGGCTTTGAAGTTCGCTCTTTGCCTTCTTAATATCTTGGAGGGCTTTTTCACCCTTATCTGTAAGCATATAGACTGTTTTTCTGCGATTTTTTGCGCCCTCGATTAAGCCTCTTCTCTCCAACGAATAAACTGTAGCATAAACAGTTCCTGAACTGACCAGTACCGCGAACTTCTTATGGATCAACATTATTAAATCGTAACTGCTGATTGCAGACTCTTTTTCTAATTCTTTTAAGGCCAAAATATCCATGAAACTTTTTATGGTTCTTTCCCGTAGATCTTCCACGAAATCTCTTTGCATAACATCGCCGCCAATCATTTTTTTACAAGAAATCTATAATTTCTTGTAAATAGGTTAAAAGTCTTTCCGTGTTATATATCTGATTCTGAATCTGAACAAATTAGAGTGAGAATTTCCTAGAAGTTTGGGTATCCTCTAACATGTCCCTCAATTTTTCGATGTTTTTATCAATATTGCACTTCCAGGTACCTTCTTTGAAAAATTCGTAGGGCACTCCACCTCTTTTGTGAGGGTCGAGAGTCAAAGCCACATGGAAAAAGTCTCTTACTAGATGGGCTTCAGCCAAGCAGTTCAGCAATCCCATGAACTTGGGAAATTCTGTTTTTGGAAGGCATGTATTTGTTATGAGAGTATTTTTGCTAAGAACTTTTGCGTAACTCAGTATGAAGACTTTATCATCGAGAGAATTTGCGAATTTTGCAAGGGCTTTCTCATTTTCAAATTCGATTACAAAGCTGCAGATGTCGGAAATTTGGTAAGGATATGGAAGAAACCATACCATATGATCGCTTATGAGTTTCCGCTCAATTAGGTGTTTTTTATACCGGTATGCAACGTTTCGCGGTGACATCTTAGCGGTCTTTGCTAGTTCTTTGAACGTAAGCACTCCATTTTTCTCTAAATGCCTCAGTAGGACCAGATCTCTTTCATCAGCCATTATGGGGTAGTCTTTGGGATCCAACAGTTTCTCAGAGAGATGATCCGATGCGTTTCTAATTTCTTCCATCAACTTCTCCCACTGAAAGATCCATCTTTTCTTTTTGAAATCGTAAGAGTCAAAATTTGGATGAACTTCGCATAGGTTAGTGGTCCAAAAGAAGAGAAAATTGGAGATGGCTTTAAAGCGTTTGGCCTCGTCGAAGTATTCCTTAAGCTTCCTTTTGCAATCGGCTGGGAATGCGAAGATAGAGTAACAACCGTAAAATCTTCCATAGCATTTTGTGATGTATGTTAAATAGCCTAGATCTTCTAAGGCATCCCACAACGTATTCCACCGTCCGGGGAAAGCTTCTGCAAAGACGAATGCCCTGGCCAGTCCTAGCTTGTTGAAATCCACACGAGCGTTAACCTCGAGATCAATTTTCTTCATCAGCTTTTTAATACGAAACGCCACAGTCGAGTTAGGTAGGTCCACCGATTTCGCTATAGCTACAATATTTCTCGGGTCGTGCCTGCTTAGAGCCTCTATTATCTTTGCATTTGTTTGATCTAACATTTTCATGTACCCAGAAACTCTTATGAGTTCTTCAAGTTGGTCCATATCGCCATCTCTCTGTTAGCTTTTGCTTCTGATACTCTCTTGGTTTCGGTGGCATTTCAATTTTGCCCTAATATGGTCTTCCGTTGTCTAGTGGTTCAACTGGCAGGATTGAGTAGGGTCTCCCATTATCTAGTGGTTCAACTGGCTGTGTAGAATACGGTCTTCCGTTATCGGCATTATATATCGGTATAGTAGCTATGCCATAAATAACTGAAAAAGCCACCAAGCAAATCAAAGCGATTGAAACAAGAGCAGTTTTCCTCAAATGTCTTCACCTCCTTCTAATGGACCTGCTCATGTTCTATGGCATTGTTCCTTTTTACAATATTTTGATAGATTTTTTGTAAAAATAGAAAACAAAACAGTCTTCAATAGACAGAAGTGCGTGGCTTTTGTTACTTTTTCGCGGTATTGCTTGGCATCGCCCTCTGTCTTTTTTTACAATATTTTGTAAATAAATTGTAAATATGTAAAAAAAAGAGTCATCGCATTTGGGGTAATGGAAACTGTTATATTATGAATTGAGTCATATTACTTCAAAGATTGTGATGATTCCGAATCTGACTTTGATGGTTGCCATATTAATTCTGGGGATACCGATTCTCATCTTGATAATGCTTTTACCAGCTCTTCTTGAGCTGAAAAAACCAAAAGACGGAGGCCCTCGGATGATAATGGAAAATGTTTCTGAAGTGCAAATCCAAATAGTGCGTATGATTCTCATAGCAAATATTGAAAACGAGCAAAGATTTGACAGCGCCCTGATCCGACCGCTCGCGAAAATTATTGCAGTTTTGCCCAACTTAGAGGTTTAGTGTTATTTTTCTTTAACAGAAGCTTTGCGTTCTTCCATTGATCCTTGGCCAACGCCAAGTTTCCATATGGGCTTCCATGAAGAGAATAGAAAATGTAGCACAAGTAGGTGCATTGCGTGCATTTACGGTAAGTTTTACGCAGCAAATCAAACTTTTCGCTTTTCCATATTTTTGGTAAGTCAAACACTGAAGCTGCAAAATTGTGACTGTGGCATCCAGCAATTCTGCCGAGATGATCCACGACGAGAAAGTTCTGAAGTGCACGGCAGTTCCACGTTCTTTTTCCTTCTAGATAGAGGCTTCTAAGCGCCTTCAACAGCTGAGTTGTCATGAGAATTCTCGTGTTTTTCTTTTTCATCTCGATAAGAGAATCGCAGAGCTTAACCATCGCTTGCGCATCTCTTATCACAAACTCATCATTCTCTTTGCCGATTCTAAAAAGTTGATTTGCGTCTGCAGAAAGATCATGCGAGTAAAGGCAGTACCAGAGAGGAATCCCTTTTTGAGAGAAGTAGTTTGTAATGTCCACGATCTCGTTAAGGTTTAACTGCGAGATTGTCGGCGTCACGCTTACGTTTATCCCTTCGCTATGCAACGTTTCCACGGCTTCCATGGCTTTGCTCCAAGCCCCCTTGACGCCTTTTATGTGGTCGTTTCTAGCCTCGTCTAAACTGTCTATGGAGATCGCTACAAAGTCCATGTTGCGTAAAGCCTCGATTTTTCCAGCCGCCATGCTTCCATTGTCGTAAACTGTAGTTACGAAATGGCGTGAAGTGTAATCAAGGATTTCCTCTACATCTTCTCTTAAAAGCGGGTTTCCCCCAGACAATACAATCTCTATGATGCCAAGTTTCCTAAGTATGTCTAATCCTCTTTTGACTTCCTCTGTTGACAATTCTCTTTTGTCTTGTTCTCGCCAAACGTTGCAGCCTACACAACGGTAATTGCATTTCCTAGTAATCATCCACTGCGCGTGGTGAGGTCTATTTGGAACGAGCGAACGCGCTGCAACACTCGCAGCTTTTCTGAGACTTGATGTCAAATAATACGTCACTCAACCGCTTCGTTAGTATTGAAATATTTAGGTTAGACCTATAAAAACCATTGTTCGACTTTAACACCATACTTTTTGGGTTTTCTGTAGAAGTGAAGAAACGCTGAGTGAAACATGTTTAAAAGCTAGTTGTGTCTTTGAGTAGGCGTTACAACGGTGAAAATTTTGTCTCAACCAGTTTACGGGAGAATAGTGAACTATCGCATAGGCATCAGAACGCAAATGTCTAAGGAGTGCCTAATCCAATTTGCACATGTAAATTCCGTCTCTCTAGCAGGCCAACTTATTGGGAGAAAAGTAGTTTGGAAGCAGGGAAAGAACAAGTTTATTGGGAAAATTGCTGGTTTCCACGGCAAGAAAGGTTTGGTCAGAGTCAAGTTCCGAAAAGGAGTGCCTGGCCAGGCGTTAGGAACAACCGTTGAATTAGTGTAGTTAGAGTACAACGGCACGTGAAGGGTTACTTTTTTCTGCTTCCTTTTTCCGCTTGTATTCGCCACTTTGAAAAAGTGGACTTGAAATTATCAAATCAGCTGTTGCTCGATTGCACGCAGTTGGCACATTATAAAGGACAGCTACCCTGAGAAGAGCTTTAACGTCAACATCATGAGGGAGGGACTCTAGAGGATCCCAGAAGAAAATCAGGTAATCCATTTTCTCGTTAGCAATCAAAGCCCCGATTTCCATGTCCCCACCGTGAGGATACTGTTAAGTTAAGTTACCCAAGAACAGAGGGTTGTTGTGAGGGCAAATTAAAGGTTCAAATGTAACTGACCATTTTCAAAATCCCAAATCCAATTTTTGAATATCTTAAGAACATCCATGCCAAGCAAACTATTTGTAATTCGGAATTGTTGCGGTTCTTGTTGCGGGTCTCGCGGAGGAGGAGGCATGCAATGGATTAAGGGCAAGACAAAAATTTCGACACCGTTCGTTTTTCCATCATTCTTATCTAAATGTAGCTCTACTTTAGGTAATTCATAAGGATACATTGGGTCGCCATTTGCTGAGTAACAGGGTCTCGTTGTGCGGCTTAGATCTGAACAATCTATTCCAAGACTTAACACATGATAGGGCAAGAGCGTAGTAAATGTCGCACCAGAATCTACAACAAACTCAAGAGTCCTTAAATCGCTGAATTGAGAGCATTTCAAAGAACCTATTATTTTCGCGTGTGGACTTGTCGGGTATATGTCAGCAATTATCTGCAAAAAAGCACCTAGAGAAGGAAACAACAAGGATGTTTACTTACAAACTCTACCGCAACGCTATCCACTTCTACGCCTTTTTCTCTTAGTTCGCTAACCAAATTGTACACGTCACTATCGGCAAGTACAACTTCTCCATTTTTGACTGCAACGTATTTGTTCAGGTACTTCTTAAGTAGTTTCTTCTTTTCCGTAGAAATCCATCTGTAGTCAGCGCGTAAATTCTGACGTCGCTCAAATGATACCCGTTCAGTCGCAGAAGTTAACCTAGATTTTTCGACTAGAAGCGACAAATATCTCTTCTCCTTTCCACCTTTCGTTCTTAAGTTACTACACTTATTATATTTAAGCTTTAACCGAGTCTTGGGCATCGCGTCACTTCATCGCATCATAATCATGAATAGTACGATACGATACTACACTTAAACCTTTTGCGTAGTCCAAAAGTCTTGCGACTTTGGCGTCAATATTTTAAATTCACAAACGAGTTTAAAGAAAATATGTGACTGCTATTAGCCAACAACAACTGTTTTTGAGACTGCCAAGTTTATCCTGTTCGAAGTTTTTCATCAATACTTACTGAGAGCATTCTTGCATTTTACTTGTGCTTAATTTTGATTGCGGTATGCGGATACTGTTGTTACCCAACATGAAAAGCTTTTCGTCAAGACTATTAGATGAGGGCAAATTTGTTGTGGTAAAATTTGAAGTGGCAAACTTCCATTTTGTCTCAAAACTTGTCCAAAACGTATTTTATGATGTTAATTCGTCGATTAGAATTGAATACGCCCAATTCTATTTTCCATGTACTATTTACACTAATTATGATTAGTAGCTCACCAATCGTTGACTTACGTAAAAATAACATCAATTCATGTTGAAAGAGCAGTCTACTTTGACAATATAGCACAAAGCATTTATAGTAGATAGCTATCTCTAGGATACCGAGGTTCAGAATGCCAAAAGCTGGAAAATATGAATATCCATTCTTTGACTTGAACTCAACCACAGACAAACTGAAAAAAATTCATGAAGCATTACGCGAGAATGAAATGGAAAGGGGAGCTGTCGCGGATATTCTGGGAATGTCCATCAGTGGGGGCGGCTTTGCCTATTTGGTCTCTTCTATGGAAAAGTACGGACTTGTAAAAACGGGAAGTGGCAAGGTCACACTCACCGACATAGGAAAACTTGCACTATATGGAAACGACGCAGAGAAAAAACAAGCCTTGAACGCGGCAGCTTTGAATGTTGAATTGTTTAAAGAGCTATATTCACAGTACGGCAAAAACGTGACTGGAGAGCAAATAAAAGCATTCCTAAGGCAAAAAGCATTTGTGGATATTGTCAAAGCACAAAAACTCGCTCCAAGTGTTGACAAAATATACAAAAATGTGGCAAACTACATAACATCTGCCGATACGCCTTTAGAATCCCAGAAATCCGAGAGTGAAGGCAAAGGCAGGAGGGAAGAAATGCCAATAACAATAGGACAAAGTCTAGAGATAAAATACCGAGGAGTTCACATTCAAATCCCGCCAGATGACATTGAAGCCATTGAATTTGCTGAAAAAGCTCTAGCGTTCATGAAACAACAAGTCAAAGAAAAACAGAAAGCAGAATCTTAAGAAAAGGTTAGTGTGCCGAGATAGCCTAGGTTGGATAGAGCTACCGTCTACTAAACGGTAGGTCGGGGGTTCAAATCCCCTTCTCGGCACCTTGTTTGTATCCTATAGTATACCTGTTATATCTAGATTACGGTATCCTGTAGAGATACCACAAGCTATAAATAGTTAAGGGTATCCTATAGTATACCTGTAAGAGGCGAAACAAATGAACTGCAAATATTGCAACTCCGAAAACGTCACAAAGAAAGGCATACGCCACAACAAACAAACCTACAAGTGCAAAGACTGCGGTCACATATTTGTTCCCAACGGCAAGTTCTCAAGAATGAGAAACGACAAAAACATGGTAGTTGCAGCTTTGAATTTCTACTATGATGGTTTGTCTCTCCGAAAGGCTCAAAGAAACTTGGAGCAGATTTTCGGAGAAAAGGTTTCACAAGTCACGATTCTAAATTGGATTAAGAAATACTCATTACTCGTAAAAGAGTACATGATTGCTCAAGTTCCGCAGCTCTCAGGGTTATGGCATGAGGATGAAACGATGCTTCAATGTGAAGGGCGCAGTATTTGGTTCTGGGAAATGATAGATGAAGATACAAAGTTCATGGTTGCTTCTCACATCTCAAACACAAGAACCTTCGAAGACACAGTAGCTATATTCAAGAAGGGCGCGGAACAAAGCAAGGTTAGACCGAGAGCAGTATTCGTTGACGGCAGCTTTGTTTACAGTAGTGCATTCAACAAGGTATTCTACACAATGCGGAAGGACACACGACCAGAGTTAGTGCAGAGAGTCGGGATAAGAGCGAGAGAAACAAACAACATAGTTGAAAGACTGCATGGCACACTCAAAGATAGAACAAAACCAATGAGAGGACTAAAGAGTTTTGAATCAACAAAACTGCTACTGGAAGGATACTCAGTACACTATAACTGCGTTCGACCTCACCAGAGTCTAGGCGGGAAAACTCCAGCTCAAGTGGCAAGAATGGACATTCCTAACAACTGGAAAGGCTTGATAGAACAAGCAACAAAGCATGAAGCAACACTGTTAGTAAATGTACTCGGTAACAAAGCAGAAGAAAAACAAGGAATAAAGGTGATAAGTAAATGAAGAAAATCTTAGTCTCATTACCCGATGGAGTAGTCGCAATCTTAGACAAAGAAGTAATAGGCAAACTTGGAGATGGCTACAGTGATACTCTCCGCAACATCATCATGAATTGGCTCTCAGAACAAGGCTACTTAGCGAAAGGTGGAAAACATGAAGAAAGCAAAAGTTGAAAGAGAACCCACTGAAGAAATAGACCTCTTAGACAACATGCTCTCTAGCCTAGTTGACTTGTTGATTGAAAAGGGCATCATAACGGAAGAGGAATATGAGAAACGGATAAAGGAAAAAATTAAGGTTAAGTAACAAGAGAGGTTCAGAATTCTCAACAATATTTGAGAAATTCTTTTCTATCAATGTGTGCATCGGCTACAATATGGCTTATTGATGATGGTAAAAGTTTGTTATGCATGAACACGGTTATGAGTAAGGGTGGATGGTAATTCTTGTTTATCAGAATTACGTGGCTGCCGTAATTGTTCTCAAGTTCAAAACCAAAATAGTTGCACAGTATTTTCATTAATTCTCTGCCAGACATTGGTGTGAATTTGAACGACAATGAGGCTATCGCCTTATGGCTATCCCGTACTTCTTTGCTGTTTCTATATAGCATCCAATTGCGTCTTTGACGTTGTTTATTGCTTCCTCTTCTGATTCACCTTGAGAGATGCACCCAGGCAATGAAGCAACGGTGGCTGAGAACCCACCTTCGTCTTGAATTAGGCAAACCTCAAAATCGTCAACCTTTACTATTCTCGATTTTATTTCCGAAAGTCTCAGGGGGTGAACACCAATTCTTTGAATACCCTGAAAAACATTAACACTATAAAGCCACGCAGGGGTACCATATTTTGAACATACCAACTTCACAGCTTTGGCGTTATCAGGTTTCTCATGTAACTCTGCCAGAATCTTTTCAATTTCTTCTGGATTTCCAGATAACCATTCCCCTTTTTCATTACACATTTGTTTTTCTAGTACTGCCAACTATCTCCCTCATATTTTCTTGTCTAATAATCCATTTTGCCATAGTTCATTCCAAAGGCAAATGAACTCTTCCTTCAGCATCTGACCCACTTTTTGCTTTACTTCATCATAAATTAGCTGTTCGTTTTTCTCGCCGTACAACTTAGCTAGAAAATGAATTGAAGCAATTGCTTCAAGACAATATTGGTCATCCTTTTTGTTTTTAATGAAACTCAGGAATTCCTCAAATCTTCTTTCAGATTTAGATTCTGTAAACTGAACAACTAACTGAGAATCAAAGTTCTCGGCAACTGAATACGCCGTATGAGCCAGTTCAGGAGAATAAGGTCCACGAAGATACCAGCTATAACGGTAACCGATGTTAAGTCCGAAAGCCTGAAGTAAATAAACCGTTTTTTGCAAGATTAATCGCTTGTCAAAATCATTTGTAAATTGAACCGAGTCAAAATTGCCAATTCTATTTAGCAATCCGTTTAACTCTTTAGCGCCTACCACCCTTATCCCTTATCCTCCAAGTCCCTTGTTTGGAACCATCAAGTTTGCTCCAACCTATTTAACAGTTGACCCTGTTCTTTCCAGTTTGTTTCTTGTAACATTTATGAAACCAAGATTCATATTAGTTGATGTGACTGTAGCGCGACTATAACAAAGTGGTTCCAAGACAGCATCATGTCTGTCAAGCATGTTGACTCTATTAACTGGCTTAATTTATAACATTTGCGTAAAGGTTCTGTAAAGTTGTCGGTTGACGATTTTCTCTGTGTCTCTTCTTGATGGGTAACTTAACTTAACAGTATCCACCGTGAGAACCGTCTTTAAGCAAGTTAATGTTTAAGCCCGTCTTTTCGTTAATCTTTACCCCAGTCCCTCCGGTAGCGTATAAGCTGTGAAGCGATAATGTTCCTTTGTTGAAGTCACACCATTCAACCAAATCAGCTTTTTTATTATCGTGCGCTACCAACGCAATATTTCTTTTCAAAACATCACCAATCCAGACTAAGCCCAGTATAGTCTATCATGTTTAAACCTTTCTGCGAAGGCAAAGAAACATCTTGTTAAATTTTAACTCGCCTTCGGTTTTTTCAAAGATGAGTGTGCCCATGGCAAAACCTGAATGTAGGCAGCAAGGCGCACACGTACTTTTTCCATTTTTTCTGTTTTACCTCCCTTCTTCCTCGCCAACCAGCTCCTCGCCGTGCCCACGCTTGTTTCGAATCAAAACTTGAGTTCTTACCGACGCTTTCTGGTCGCTTAAAATGTTTGCGTTTATTCAAGACATTTTTGGATGCTCATATACTTTTTATTGTGGACCGCTAGCTGATCCATGCTCTACTCTACCGTGAGTTCTCCTGTAATTTTCAGGATGCTCCTCTCTATGGTTGCCGAAAGCCGCAATGTGTCTTTCAAGGTCCTGGCTGGTACAGAAACAGCATGGACAGAAGGGGCATCGGCAAAAATCCACGTTAGCTTCTTTTGCTTCTCTCTCCTGCGTGATTGTTCCCCTCTTCTCCAGCGAATAACTGTTGTAGTCCTATTAAAAACCACTTTAACTGTACTCTGAACTGCGTCAGGTGGTAGTCCCTTCGTTTGTCTTTTAAGCGTTTTACGGAAATGCTATTTGGAGTTTGCGAGCCTTGCTAACCATAGCTAAAATAGAATATCAAAAATAGTAATGTTTTTATAAAGTGGTAATAATGCCATAAAACCTGTTGGTGATTAAGAAAATGTCTAAGAGCAAGAAAGAGAAAGCTGCGGGTCTGGAAAAACATAAGCAACTTCAAAGAGAGAAGGAAATGAAAAGAAAACAGAAAAAACAAGTTTCCCTGCCTGCAAAACATACTAAAAAGAAGTAGTCAAGTAAACGACAAGCGAAGAGCAAACTCCTTTTTACCCAACGGGAAAAAAAGGGTAGTTGTTGCTACCAGTCGTCTCCTTCTTCATCCCAACTCTCGTCGCCTTCAACGTCTTCTTCCTCTTCAAACATTCATGAGCGCCTCCCCAAAAGTGGTAAAGCGCAGGCTATACTAAGTCTTTTCCTACGTCAAGTATCGAATTATAAATGAGACGCAAGTTAGGCAATAAATTCTTTTGGGGACACATTAAACGGTTTCTTTTTTCAATTTTCGCAGAGTGTACCGTCCGTGCATGTTTCTCGACAGCTCCCAGAGAAAATCTTTTTTTTATCCAAAAACGCTATGCACTCGCCTTTGTCCAATGAACAAAAAACAGAAAAACAAACACGTAGTATATTTATTTTAACCTATGGTGATTGGTTTGGCGTTGGATTGCTTTTTTTCTGCGAAGGATATTCTAATAGATGCCGTAGGATGGGGCGACCTCTTATTAGGCGTAGTGATAGGTGCGCTTAAACCTCCAGACCAAATGCTCATGGAACGCAGAATCCCCACCTCATCTTTTCAGCCGCCCAATTTCGAGAACAAGAAATATCTGGATGACGCGGTGAAAATTGCCGATGAGATTGTCGAGGTTATGCAGCCTGACATGGGAACCTGTTTTAAGGTTTGCTCAGAATACGTTCTGTCCAGCGTACGCAGGCACCTGCAAAACCGAGGGTTCAAAGTTCAAAAAGTCGAAGCCACAGGCGAGCTTAAGGTTATGGTTGAAAGAGCCTACGTAAGATGGTGCGTTGAAGAAGGAGTCCCCGAAGAAATACTTCAAGACACGAGACGCTTTTGGACATTGCTGAAATGGGTTGCAGAAAGACCGCACTTGAGAGAAGGACTCGTAAAGACTGGATGGGCAAGCTGGGAAAGGAAATGGCGAGAAGAAATATACAAAAAACCTCTAAAATTGCGCGACTAAACAATTCATTCGCTAAAATAGAAAGAGGGGATTGCGCGGGAGACATCGTCAAGGTTTTTAGGTTAGACCTATAAAAACCGTACAGCATTGCATTATTTTTTGTTGAAAAACATGTTTTCAACGTCAGCCATGATTTGAAATCCGACGAGTTGAAAGGTTATGAAGCCTATGACTAGTCTGAACCATACTGTCATGATTCTTATTAAGACAACCGCTGCGGCGCTTATGTATAAGGGTACGCCAAAAGCTCCAAAGATAACAGTTAAGGCGATTTCGATTATGCCGATTTCTGCTGGTATGCCCAGGGGAATGGCTTTCACGCCGATTACTAGGGAGTACCCAACGATTACTACAATCCAGTTCATGGTATAGCCCACAGCGGCGAAAGCCAAGTAATAACCGAGAATTGCAAAAAACCAGGTAGCAATTGCAAAAGCCAGAGGCGGAACAAAACTGCGGGGCTTTGCGCGAAATACTCGCAGAGACTCATAAAAAACGCTTACGACTCTACGGGCTTTCTCTTTCAATTCATTAGTTTTCAATCTCCCCCGACTGAACCAGCCTGCGCAACCAACGACTTTTTCTGCTATTGTATGCGCCCACTTTTCCCTAGTGAATATGAGCATTACTAGAAAAAGTAAAAAAACCGTCACAGAGATGATTAAGTAGGTTAGGGTTTGCACTATGGTTGGAAGAGGAATTTGCATCGCAATCATTGAAAAAGCACCCATCACCAATGTCCCAGCGACAATACACATACCTAGTATTCTCTGGGTAACCACTGACGCAGCCGCTTTTCCACCGTCCACGCCGTGCCGCATAACGCAGACTGCTCTTGATATTTCACCGCTTATGGACTCGGCAGGTATGATTAAGTCTATAAAGTTGCTGAACCAAGTATAAATGAAGATGTTTTTGAAAGGTACGTTCGCGGAGAGAGGTTTTAGAAAGAACTGCCATGTTAACGCAAAGAACACTATTTCCAAGATGGTCGCGGTGATTGCAATCAAAAAAACCAGAAAGTTAGTCCGCCCAAGTATGCTCAGCATCTCATTAACATCAACAAAAAACAGCAGATACACGATAAAGGCTGCCAATCCTATAATAATAAACGGGATAGTTCTGGTGAGAATAGTCTTCCTCTGAACAATTGAGCCCTTCACGAACATTCCCGCTGGCAGTTGAGCTTAAATTGATTTTCCGAGACAGTAGGTAAGACATGCGCAGATATTTAACACTATGTGTAAAACCCAAAATAGTAGAAACTTTATTATTGTTTTCACAATAATAACTTGGCATAGCGCGTCTTAGGTGAAGGTCGACAGTTGTTGAGCTTCGAGAAGGAGTATTTTGAAAACCGTAAATACTCGTCTAGAGAATGCGTGGTTAAACGGCATTTTTTGGAGGTTCTCAGCTGGGCTTCCAAATGTTCTGACGTGGATTTTTTCGATGGGAAAGGAAAAACTGCGCTTGCAGTAGGCTGCGGCTATGGATATGAAGTAGAACTCTTAACCTCGTTCGGCTACGACGCCTACGGAATCGACATATCCAAGTTTGGAATAAAAAAAGCTAAAGGAAGCGTCGTTGCGCCAGATTTTATTGTTTGCGATGTGCAGCAGGGTGTTCCATTCAAAGACGGCGCTTTTGATTTGTTAACGTGCTTCGGCGTTTTAGAGCATCTTGCTTATCCAATGCGAGCGCTAAGAATTATGTCTGCTGTGTGTAAGGACGCAATTATCTGTACATCCCCTAACCGATTGGTGGAAAAACCCATGAAGCAATTCACGCGTGATGTTGATGAAACGCACATTAATGTTAAATCACAAAAGGAATGGGAGCAAGCAATAAATGAAAAATTGGAAAAAAACTTTTTGAAAATTGAGCCGTTTTTTGATGCAAGCTTGCGCGTTGCAGGTAAACTCTTATTCTTCAAGTCATTTAAAATACCTTACTTCGGCTTGGATTTCAGAATCCTGATCAGAAAATAGCAGAGGATTGTCATGATGGCAAAAGTGGACGTGGTCATGCTTACGAGGAACAGCGAACGATGGCTTAACGAATGTCTTGAATCTGTTTATGAAAACGTGCCTGTCAACCGCCTAATAGTTATCGATGGTCATTCAACCGACAAAACATTAGAAATACTCGGCAAATTCAGCGAGGCATATGGGAACGTTAAAATCATAACTCAAAATGGCTCAAGAGGAGAAGCGAGAGCGAGAGGCATACGGGAAGTGACGACTGAGTGGTTTATGTTTGTTGACAGCGACGTGGTCTTATGCAAAAACTGGTTTGAGAAGGCTAGGCGGTACGCCGCAAGCGATGTCGGTGCAGTCTGGGGCGTAGACATACCCGGAGACGTGGCAAACAAGTTTGCGGTGTTTATGTTCAAATGGATGGAGACAAGAGTATTCAACATTAGAGGCGGATGTCATGACATACTCGTAAGGCGTGACTGCATCAAAGAAATCAAAATCCCAAGGCAACTTCACACTTTAGAAGATGCCTACATAAAAGATTGGATTACAGCACAAAACTACAAGGTCGTCATAAGCTATGATTCATGGTGCAGGCACTACAAAACAATGAGCAGCTTGTTTTCTAAAGAAAGCATACTTCCCGCGTTTCATGAGCTTAAAAACATGAAACTGGTAAGAGAACGTCTACTTTTTGCATGGTTTTTTGGTTTCGGCTGGTTTTTGCAGGAAATCGGATTCAATGGAAAACGAACTAACAACGTGAAAACGCAAAGTCGCGTTTCTCATGTGAAAACATGACACAAAGGAGACGGCAACGTTAGTTGGAGACCTCAAAAGTCGACATCGTTGTTCTCACAAAAAACAGCGACACGCACTTAAGAGAATGCCTTGAATCTGTTTATGCCAATGTTCCCGTAAACCATTTGATTGTTGTTGATACTTATTCAACCGATAAAACATTGGAGATACTAAGCGAATTCGAGAAGAAGCATGGAAACGTCTTGGTGGTTCAAGACAAAGGCACACGGGCTACTGCAAGACATAAAGGACTTCGCAGAGTGGTTACTCCATGGTTTATGTTTGTTGACAGCGACGTGGTCTTATGCAAAAACTGGTTTGAGAAGGCTAGCCGTTATATGCAAGATGATGCTGGTGCCATTTGGGGAATCGAAGTCTGGTCAACCATTCACAATCCAACCCTGCTCAAACTGTTCTTGCGGATAACACGGAAGATATTTGACGCGCGAGGAGGAACCCATGACACGTTGATTCGCCTTGACGCAGTAAAAGACATGCACCTTCCTAGCAATCTTCATGTTTTTGAGGACGCCTACATTAAAGAGTGGATTGCCAAAAAAGGCTACAAAGTAATCGCGTGCTATGACCCATACTGCATTCATTACAGACCGCAGAGTGTTTGGACGCTTAAGGGCAGCCTAAACATAGTGGTTGACGCGTTCAGGTTTGGCAGCCTTAAGCTTATTGTTAAGCTGATATTGTCTTATGGTTTTTACACAGCATACTCCATATACCAGTTATTCTCAAGTAACATGAAACGTCGCCACCCCTAACCTCTTCAAATGCCACTGCTATTACTTCATAAGGGCAGTCCACAGATGGTCAGACGAAGGTCGTGGCAGAGCTTGCACCTTGCAATTTTTCCGCACCAGCAACCGTTCACTGGCGTTTTCCGAGAAATCGCCGATGATTGAAGCTTGAATTTGCTGCTGCTCCAAGTTCTCGATTATCTTTCCTGCAGATTTCGCTTCTGCCGATATGAGCAAAGCGCCTGAACTTATCAACTGTAACGGGTCAATTTCAAAGTAGCTGCAGATTTTAGCCGTTTCAGGCTGGACTGCGATTTTGTCTTCGAAGACCTTTACTCCCAAGCCTGAGGCATCTGCCATTTCGTGAATTCCGCCCGCCACGCCGCCTTCAGTTGGGTCGTGCATGGCGTGAACTCCGCCTGTCTTGTAAGCGGTCAAGGCATCCTTTACAACGCTTATCTTACTGTAGAAGTTCTTTGCGTTCCGCAACACCGTGGCGCTAATAGTTTTCTTCAGTTCTGTCTCTCTGTCAGACGCTAGAATCGCAGTGCCTTCTAAACCAGCGCTTTTGGTTAAAATGAGCTTGTCGCCTGGTTTTGCTCCGCCTGCGGTTACGTAGCGTCCTTTTTCTGTTAAGCCCATCACGCAACCCACAACTATCGGGTTAGCCAATCCCATGGTTGATTCGCAGTGTCCGCCTACTATGGCTATTCCTAAGTCTTTGGCTGCCGCGTTCATTTGAGTGCATATTGTCTCAACGATTTTTCTGTCCGCGTTCTCGGGAAGCAGTATGCACGAGAAGAGGAAGGCGGGTTCAACGCCGAAAGTGGCTATGTCATTAGCGTTCACGTTCACGGCGAGCCAGCCGATTCGCTCCACCGCTCCAGTGATAGGGTCCATA
>DATDQZ010000157.1:0-5610 GCA_035292005.1 Bathyarchaeia archaeon
TTGGCGAAATAAAGTATTATGTATTCGGATGGAAAGTCTTCTGTGTAGGTTGTCCAAGCTAGGTTTGAAAAATGGAAGTAAACAAGACTCGCTATCACAGCGATGTGGTTGAGCGTAAAGAGAAGGTTCAGGCTGCTTTGGATAGACTTCAGTCTTTGAAACGCAAAGTTTCTGAAATGAGAGCACAATGTGAAGCACTAAAGAAGTTGCAATCTGGAAAACAAACGAAAGCATTAGTATGCAACGAATGTGGAAAGCCAATAAAAGAAGGTAACGAAGTAACCATCAAGGACACTTTTGGAGTTGCAAAGAGTTACTATCATGAAGACTGTTTTAAAACGATTTTATCCTCCTAACTAGTTTGATTCTCTTCTTTTCTGTAAAGTCCTCTGAATGTTGGTAAGAAAAGACGGAAAAAGAAAGAAGGGAAAATTAGGCTTCAGGCAGTGTTTCTGTGCTTCTTATGCCTTCGATGCCGTTAATTTGGGTTGTGACTTCTCGCAACTTTTTATAATCTTCAACTTCAACGAAGACAGCTAAATCGAACCTTCCGTATGTGAAGTATGCCTTTCTGACGCCAGCAATTTTTCTGATAGTGTCTAGAATTGTATCGGCTTTCGTGGGCACGACCTTTAAGAGTATGCACGCATTAAGCACGTTTCCTTCCTCCCTCAATGTTGTATTTCTACGAGGGTTTCGGTGAAGACTGCACCCGCAATGCAGCCTATTCTCAGCACTGTAGCGCCTAGCTCCTTAAGGTCTGTGGCTTCAAGGTCCACTACGGCATCATATCTTCCGAGAGTCGGGAAGACTCGCTTGACCGCTTTTAACTGGCGAATTGATTTGACAACATCCTCAAACTTGCCATGGGTAGTTCTTATCAGGACACAAGCAAATAGCAAAGAACAAATCACCCAAACATACAAAGCAGACATGAAATATTAAGTTGTTGGAATCTTCGCGTTACTGTTTTGAGCGTGCTACTTAGCACTTGCTGTTTCTGCTGCTTTGCTTTTGGGGCGAGTGACGATCTTTATCACATCTTTGTGCCTTAGATTGTAACTCTTTGGGAGTCGTATTCCTGTTTTAGCGTCGATTGCAAGAATATAGTTTTCCACAAGGCTCGTGTGTACGCTTCGAGCAAGGTCAACAGGTGTTGAACCGTCTGACATTAAGTGCACGTCGGGAAGCACATTCCCGTGATGATCCGTGAACTTAAATTCATCGCTAACAGGGTAAACCATATTACTCTTTAAAAGTTTGAAAACGACAGTGTTAAGGGCTTGCTGGATTCCAGTGTTCATCCATTTTGCCATGACCCTCGTTTCAATGTACTTCAAAGCGCCCTGTTGTTTTGGCGTGAGTTGGGCGTTTTCTTTTATTCTGAACTTCTCTTGACCTGGCGTATATTGAAGTAACCCCATCTTCTCCGCTCTTCTGAGGACCAGCTCTGCTTCGGCAGAACATGCTGCGACAAGGCTGCGCCCATAGTGTTCAGTTAACATCGGAAGGTAGTTCTCGGAGGTGAGGATGTCCATCTTGTTTGCTAGGATTAGCGTAGGCTTAATAAGCGGAAGGAGGAACGCAGCGAATTTGATGGTCTTATTGAGGTTCCACTTGGCGAAAGGAACGTCTTTGAGCTCTGACTTCTCTAAGGCTTGAAATACCTGTAACGGATTAGCTTTTACTCCTGACAGGGACTTCGCGATTGCCTCTTCCAGCGATGAGACGGATGCTTCGCGTGTTATGGACGGTTTGTTGCGTTCGATTATGTCTGCGATCCATCTGTAAATTTCCATTTCTATGTCAATGGCATCTTGCACGGGGTTGCCACTTCCAGGCTGGGTTATCTTGCCGTCAGCATCAATTGAGCCTGAAGCGTCTACCACATGGATGAGCGCGTCGGCTTGTCCAATGACGGAGAGAAATTGATTCCCAAGTCCTCGACCCATCCATGCGTCTTTCACTAATCCAGGCACATCAACAATCCTAACTGGAACGTATCGCCAACCATCTATGCAGGTAGAATTCAACGGGTTATCCTTTACGCTTAACTCTTTGCAGACACAGACATCGCAGACGTATGCAGTGCCGATGTTTGGCTCTTTTGTGGTGAACGGAAAATTGGATATTTTTGCGTTCAGAAGGGTAGCTGCATTGAACAGGGTCGTTTTACCTGTGTTTGTCTTCCCAACTATACCTATGGTTAACAAGTGAACGGCACTCAATTAAATAATATCTTCACTGAAAGATAAGAAGATAGCGCGCGCCATGCTTTTACTTTCACTACTAACCAGTTCTTAGCTGGCTAACTCGAAAACCATGGCCATGCCTTGTCCTCCACCTATGCACATGGTTGCCAAACCATACCTCGCATTGTTTCGCTTCATTGCGTGAAGTAATGTGACGACAACCCTTGCCCCAGTGCATCCTATGGGATGCCCGAGAGAAATGCCGCTGCCATAAATGTTTGTTCTCTCAAGGCTTATTCCCAGCTCCCTCATGCAGGCTATGGCTTGAGACGCGAAAGCCTCGTTTAGCTCTATGAGGTCTAAGTCATCTAAGGATATGCCTGCGATTTTTAATGCTTTTTTTACAGCGGGTACAAGACCGAGCCCCATGTATGCTGGGTCTACAGCGCCAGATGCAAAGCCTAGAATTCGTGCAATGGGTGTAAGGCCATACTGCGTGCATTCTTCTTCTTTCATGAGAAGAACTGCTGCTGCGGCGTCATTAATTCCAGAGGCGTTGCCCGCGGTGACGGTGCCGTCTTTCTTGAACGCTGGCGGAAGCTTTGACATTTTTTCGAGAGAGGTTTCCATAGGCCTTTCATCGGTGTCAAAGATTATTGGGTCGCCTTTTTTCTGGGCAATCGAAAATGGCGTAATCTCTTCTTTAAATATGCCGTCTTTGATTGCGGCGCGAGCTCGCTGGTGGCTGAGACACCCAAGTTCATCTTGCTCTCGTCTGGTGATTCCGTATTTTTCAGCGATGTTTTCGGCTGTTATACCCATGTGATATCCGTAAAGGGATTCGAATAATCCATCCAAAACCATAAGGTCATGTATCTCGCCTTGCCCGCTTAGGTCCAGCCGATAGCCCCATCTGGCTCTGGGTAAGGCATAAGGTACATTGCTCATGTTCTCCATGCCTCCCGCGACGATAACGCTGGCTGACTCGGTCATTATGGCTTGGGCGCCTAGGCTGATGGCTTTTAATCCTGAGGCGCATACTTTGTTTACGGTGTAGGCAGGCACTTCTTTTGGAAGTCCGCTGTAGATGGTTGCTTGCCTAGCCACGTTTTGTCCTTGCCCCGCCTGTAGAACATTACCCATAATAACTTCATCTACGGCGATTTCTTTCAACGAATCGTCCCATGCGTAAAACTTCTTCTCAAGTTCGGTTATTCCTTGGTCCAAGAACTTAGGCCGAAACATGGCGTTTTCCTTTGGCGGAACTGGGCGTAAACCATTTCTTTTCAAGACTTCACTAATAACCTTGCTTCCAAGCTGAACCACAGGGATGTCCCGAAGAGCGCCACCAAAATTACCTATAGCCGTTCTAACCCCACCAACGATGACTACTTCTTTAATTTTCACTGCGCTTTACCCCACTACACGTGCTAGTATAGGGGTTATTGGCAGCCTGTTTTTTAAGACTTTTTATAAACCCGTGCAAAATTTATAACGCAACTACATCGTTAATGGTGGCAAGAGAAGCAGGTTCCACTTGTTGTTTTCTTGTTAGTCCGCGTTGAGAAATATGTCGTAACTCGCAATTTAATACTTAAATTAGGATAGCCAAGAGAGTAGTTCGAGAGAGGGAAGGGAGGAGGCTGTCATACTTAGAATTAGGGTAGTGCCCAGTTTAGCGCTTGTTCTGATGGGTTCTATGGATTGGTTAACTACTACTCTGGGAATTCTCTACTTTGGAGCCGTAGAGTGCAATCCCTTCCTCGTGGGCATTATGACAAACCTGCCAGCGTTTGCAGTTATAAAACTTGCAGCAACAATCTTCGCAGTCTTACTATTCAACAGAGCAGAAAAAATCCTGATGAAAGCCCAAGACAAGAGTAGCAAAGCCTTTGTGCGCACGCGTTACTTGCTTAGAGGCGCATACATGGCAGTAGTGATATTCCTTTTAATCACCGTTCTGAACAATATCATAGCAATCGCTAGGACGATATAGCACGCAGAGAGCTAAACGAAATTTCGAATCGAACTTTTCATCGCATAAACGTTAACAAACGTAGGTTATAAAAACCGAAACCACTACAGTCTTCACATGCCTCGCACGGATAATCACTGTGACAAGCCGCTGGAGCTCAAGTTTAAACCGTTAATCGTCTGGCTAATTTTGAACAAACGCACAGAAGAAGCCCTAACACTCTTAGCGAAGAACTACAAGTTGAGCACGCCGAAACTGAAGGTAGGCTTGCCTAAAAAGCACAAAAAGAACACTTATGGCTGTTACACGCCCAAAGACGAAACCATCTCAGTGTTCAACAGCGACGTGATAGGAAACCCCTTCGTGATCCTGCATGAGTTCTACCATCACATGCGCACGTCAATAGACAAAAAGCACAAGGGAACAGAAAGAAACGCGGACAGATTCGCAAACGAATTCATCCAAGAGTATAAAGCGGCAAACAGCGCTTAACCTTTGGCTATGTGCAACGGTAGTTTTTCGCCGTTTGAGTTGTAAACTGCAACGTTCTGTTCATCGGCAAAGGGAAAGCTCACAATCATAAGTATCCGCCCGAAGAAGTGGTTAAAATCGACATCTGAAGGCGTCAAACTTCCTGAAGGATGCGAGTGAACGGTGCCCACGATCGAAAAGTCCATTGGCAACATGTGAAGCGGAATGTTGGCGAAGCCATGCCCATAAGTCGCCAAGGGCGGAACAACAAGCTCCTCAACGCGGATTGCGTCTTTGCTCTTTTTGCCTCGAAGAAGCAAAATTGTTTCTCTCGGATAAAGCCGCTTGGCGCCTTCAAAAATCGCATCCAACAACTCCACACTGAGCGAAACACTTAAACTCTTTACCATACAACGCCCAATTACGCCTAGCGCTTAATTACTTTTACTGAACACAAGAAACAGAAAACAGAAATAAACAAGAAACCTAATTAAACTGAAGAGCCGGGATGGCAGAGTGGTTAATGCGCGGGCCTTGAGAGCCCGTGGACCTTCTGGTCCGCATGGGTTCGAATCCCATTCCCGGCGCCATTCGAGTTATGGGAAATTCAAGAAACCAGAACAAAATGAGAAAGATGCACACTTTTTCGTGCACGGGGCATCCGTGAATTCCATTCAGTAATATGCTAATCGGAAAATCTTAAATGTGAAGTGCATTGATAAAAATTGGGGCTACGCTCATGGCAAGTGACAACGTCTTGGTTGCGATAACAGCAAGCAGAGAGAAAAGGGAAATTGTTTACCGAGTTGACTGCTCCAGCATCTTAACAAACAAAGAATTCGAGCACTACCTCGAGGAAATAATCAAGGGCATATGTAAATGGAAACCTGACATTTGTGAGAAAAACATTCGAAGCTTTAAGGGAACCATCAGCGAAAAGAAAAAGATAAAGCGTATAAAGAAAAACAGAAA
>DATDQZ010000158.1:0-6377 GCA_035292005.1 Bathyarchaeia archaeon
TATTTCCATGTTCTGAGTCATTGTCCCACGTTAAGCCGTCACATGATTAAGGTTGGACAGTTATTTTCCTTTTGTTACTGTTTGGTCTAGCAACCTGCAGAACGCAACATTTTTGGGTTTGGTGTAAAAAATGGGAAGGAAAGCGCTATTTTTTTTCCCATTGCGCAATGCCTCGTTCTCACGAGGGTTCTGCCAGTAAAGGGAGACAGTTATCAGCCGCCGTAGCCTGTAAGCTCCGTCGTCGATGTCAGGACGCCGTCAGACCTGCTTTCTATCTTCACTAAGCCAATAACAGGTATGTTCGAGTTCACCCACGAACTCGTAACGCCTGTCGCGCTTGTGACAGTAACTTTATCGCAGTAGAATGTGCCAGCGGGGACAGTTATTGTTTCATGGCCAGTGACGGTGCTGAGGTCGATTGGTTCAGGCATGTCTCCAGGGTCCTCGCCAGGGTCTATGTCCTCTTCATGTTCATAGGTCAAATTGCCGTTCATGTACATCTGCGTTTTCACGTGAATACCTTCAAGATTATTTTTGTTCATCCAATAAGTCATCACAGTCTCGAGTGTATTACCGTCTTCGTTCATCGTCATTTCCATTTCCAGTAGCCAGCATGCAACTCCGCTGTAAGTATCTTCGTCAACGGAATACTTCATTGTGTTTTCTGAGGTTACTTCTCCAGATGTGGTGTTATAGCTCTTCATTACGTATTCAGCCCATGTTCCAGCCCGAAAGTTCACTAGCTGGTTGTTGCCAGACGGCGTAGGTGTAACATTTGGCGATGGAGAGGAAGTATGTGTGGCGGTGGGTGTTGCGGTGGGCGTAGCTGAAGGATTGGGAGTAGGGTTAGTTGAAGATGGACTGGTTGCCAAGTAAACGAGGACGCCGGCTGATACAATTATAATAATGAGAAGAAGTGCAACAACAAGCAACCTGCGAGAATTCTTTGAAGGCGGCGGTGGTGGCGGATAAGCTGCGGCAGTCAACATTTTTGCTTTCATTTTTTTTCCTCAGTCTTAGTGGAGTTGATGTTTGATAAGATTTTCGGTTAGCCCAAAACGCGCGGTAGGGTAGAAATAGAGTCTGAGCTAACAAAAATGCAACATTATCTTTTCACGGCGGTTATTTTTTCTTGCTGAGCCACCATTTAAGGTATTCTTTTCTTCGTTTTTCCTTTTCTTCCTCAGCTGTTTCCGTGCTGGGTCGCAGTTTCTCCCGCAGTTCCATGAGTTCCTGTTGTGTCACGGATAAACCGCAGCTCTTGCAAACGTAGTGTTTGGTGGCTATCACGTATTGCATTTCTCCGCCGCATTCTGGGCAATAAGGCATTTCGCTCACTTGCCAAATACAGCACAATTTGAAAGATATTAGTCTTCGCTTAGCTCTGCTTTCTTTTTAACTTGCAAAAATGTGCATAAGGTTATCTTTCGTGACTGATGTGCTCTGCGGAGACTATAGCCCCCTTATATAAAGGCTGAAGTGTAGAGTGAACGGCGAGGTCAACTTTAGGGTAAAACAGCTAAAAACTGACTTTTGCTTTTTAGCGAAGCAGGTTAGACACTAATTTATCTATTTTTTTAACGTCAGTGATAAGTGCATCTCTTGCCTCTGCCCTTAATCCACTAGTGCCTTTTTTGGCAAAAACGGTGGATGCTATGATAGAATGGGCTGTTTCGCTCAACTTCGCTAGGTCTTTATACACAGCAACTTTTTTGTCAAATTTGGGTATGGGTAACTTGAAAGGAAGCCTGGTAATGTCTCTTTCGCCGAAAGAACCTTGAGGTTGGTAAGGTTTTATCTTTTCGTTTACGGCGTTTGAATTGAGTATGCTGCAAAGGTAGTGAGCCTCCGCTCGGTCATCTGTTGCTAATACCTGAGTGGCATTTTCGGCGAGAAAATCAACCGGTGCAATTTCAACATTTCCGTAATTGAAAAGTGGCAAGTTCCTTTTATCGATGACGCATGAAACCAGATTTTTCCCAAATTTGTTATATATCACATTGTAACGGGATTTTGAATCTTGATTCGACAACAATGCTTGATAATCAATTCTTTCAATAAGCCTTGGAAAAAGGCTCTTTGCCTTTCCAGTTCTCTTGTCTTCCCATATCTTTTGAGCATTCTCCAACCACTTGGCCATAAATGTGTATCCTCTAGTCCTCAACTCCTTTACATCCAGCAAGCGATAATTCTTGCGTGTTCGTTCAACTGGAAGTACTATTGGGTGTAACCTGACAAAACCAAAAGACACTAGATCAATGCCAATTATGGTCGCAAAAATGAAGTCAGCTTCGACATTACCTCGGATTCTTGTTCCTTTCCAGGGCTCTTTCTCTTGGATTTCTTCAGAAGTCCTAACGGCCGGCGTCGTCTTGTCTATTCCAAGAACTGGATGAATATCAAAATCTATGAAATAGAAGCTTCTGGGGCAGAAATAGGCACCTGACTTCAACTGATCATAGTAGCTGCTGAAAGTCGTGAGCGGTTGAGGAGGGCTGTACCTATAATCATCTGTAGCTAGGTGTTTTTTAGCTTCAATCAATCGGATATTCTTCTCTGGAAGAATCCCAGCGTATCTAATTGCAATAACTGGATATGATGTGGCTTTTCCTTTAAGTGCAATAAGAACACAAGCGGGCACATTGAAAAGAGGAGACACATTTTGTAGATCCAGAATTTTTAATAGTTTCATCTTTGGTTTTTTAAGTTGCTTGAAGTTAGTATGGTGTTGTGCACCAGTAAGTACACTTCTAGGCATTACGAAAGATATAATACTGTTTTCTTTTAGGTAAAGGTCGCTTGTTTTGCAGAAAAAGAGCGTAGCGGCTTCAGTATTTGAGAACTGATGCACTTGTTTAGCGTCGAGTAGTTTGTATGAAAGAACCTCATGTTTGAAAAAGTCTTGATATTTTACGTTCTCAATGTATCGCATGGCGATCCATGGTGGATTTCCAATTATCATATCAAACTTCGATTGCGCCAAGGTAATGGGTGCGTATATGTTGCTTAGCATGAAGGCCCATATCGCATCTAGGCCAGTATCCATGAGGGATAAAATAGTGCTCAACGTGGCATTTAGAACTTCCAATTCATCGCCACAGAGTTGCACCCTATGGCTTCGCCCGAATACTTCTAAAGCTTCTTTTCTATTTCTTCTCGTTCTATACGCAGTTATAGCCGTTTTATAACCTTCCACGATTTGGCTAAGAACCATTTTCTGTGCTGCCACGCTTTTTGGAATCTGAATGGCATATCGTCTCGGTTTAGCTTTATCATTGATGGCTTGCACACTGAACTCGTAAACGATTACACTCCCGTCCTTTGTAAGAGTCTTTGTGACACTGGGTATTTTGACAGAGTCGGCTACATAAATGGGAAGTATAATGCGTTGGCCCAGTTGGACTAGTTCCCCTAAAGCCACAACAAAATTAGCCCGAGCGATTGTCACTGCCAACGGATTAATGTCTATTCCTGCTACATTATCCAAGATAAAATCCAGAATGTACCGTGGTTCTTTTCTCTGTTCAAAGAGTTTTTTCTTAATTGTATGAACAGCACTGCAAAGGAATGTACCTGACCCACAACCAGGGTCCAAGATCCTTGGCAGTCCTTTATGTGTTTCTTTCCATAAATCCATGCTTTCCCTAATTGTTAACTCAACCAACCATTCAGGAGTGTAGTATTCGCCAATTCTGTGTCTTTCATTACGCTTAACAATTTCCTGATAAATCTCCTTGAAAAAATCTTCGTCAATTTGAGACAAGTCATATCTCAACAGTTCCCTCGTAACGTCACCAACAAGTTTCAAAGCTCTATCTTTTATCTCGGGATGCAACAGCCACGCAAAGAAATCCTCTTCGATTAGATTTGCTATACCATAAGAAGAAAAATACTCGCCAGTCAAAACCCTGACAAGCCTATCTTCCATTACAACATTATCTCCGCTAAGCCTAAGATAAACAATCAACTTAACCAACGTAACAAGATAACTATGGTCCATGAAAGCAGAAACTTCGGGCTTACCACCATACACTATCTCCATATTTTTCGCCCATAAATCCAACTTTAAGGCCACACCCTTCTCATCCTTAACCTCATGCCACAAAGAGCCAAGCGTATCAACAGAGACGCAATAGGTTGGGCTATCTGGGCCAAACCGCCATCTCAAATCCATAGCCGAGGGCCTAATCTTGGGTTTCGAAAAAATAAAAGAATCAAGCCATAAAACACTTTCAGGCGCAGCAGCATCAGCAATATTTACGGAACCGATTTTATTCAACCCAACAACTTTCTCACTCTTAATAATAGGAGTATACGCAACAAACTCAATGACATCCGTCGCTACGCCAATGTGTTTCTTATCAGGCTCTTTCTCATGAAGAACTTGAAAATACTTAGTAAGCTGCTTTTTCGCATCATCGCCTTCATTTCCAAGGTCGACCTTGATTTCGAAAACTACATTAGAAAAAATTAGGTCAGCGCTTCCTCTAAGCCCCCATAACTTACTACCAAGTTTACTCTCAATGCCTGGTATAAGCTCTTCCAATCCAACACCGAAAAGCTCCTGTAATAAACTCGACAGAACAAGCAACTTGGCAGGATGCATGTTTGCCGATCGACTTTTTGCCACATGATCTTTAATTACCAATGAATATACATCTGCGCCTATATACTAACACCTTCTCAACAATCCAAATTATAGTGCGATTCAGCTTTAACTCTTACGGCGAAAGCTGAATAGGCTGAGCATAGAAAATGAACGGAGCCTCTAAAAATGATTGATAAGGCTGAAAATTATGTTGTTAAACGTGAGCGTAAACTCGGTCGCTCGTGTATTTACCAGTATCCATTTCATTCTCGATTTCTCGCAAGAGCAGTATCCGCTTGAACGTTGGCGGGTGCGTAGCAAACCAGCTGTTCATCGTCGCCCATGTGGATTTCGATTCTTTTTCCATGGCGAGTTCCAGTTCGCGCTCGTCCAAAACTCCGTCTCTATCTAAATCATATTCCTCTTTTCTATCCATTATCTGCTGGATTTCCTGCTTCGCCATGGCAGGGTCTTCAATGTAAAAGGCTCTGGCGCCCTCCGGCGGTTTAGGCGAAATCGAAAGCCCATAAGTGATTTTCGCCAGCCCACTTTCCAAGCTTCGCGGAGAACCAGTCACATAAGCGGAGTACGCATCAGCGTAATGCTCGCGCAACCTGCTCAGCCGCATCACACTCAGAAAAGAAACCATGTAAACTATGAACGAGACTACGCCTATGGCTATTAGCGCAACGCCTGCGTTTCCTTCTTTGCTCCTTCCTCTGGAACTAAACATTCCCGCCCGCAATGCAGTCTGTGCCACTATATACGCGATTAATGGAAGCGCTGAAAGAACCGTCATCACAATGTAATCCTTATGCTTAATGTGACCTAATTCATGTGCTATTACGCCTTTAACTTCATCCTCATTCAGGTTCTTTAAGAGCCCTTCATGCAGAGCCAAAGTGGCACCGCTGGAGGTTCTGCCGAAAGTAAACGCGTTCGGCGTGTCGTTAGGAACTATGGCCAGTTTCGGCATCGGCAAACCGCTTTTGTCCGAGAGCTCTTTGACTGTTGATTCGAGCCACGGGCTTTCACCTGGCTTGAGGTAACGTAGCCGTGTTGTGCTGGCGACGATGGCTGGTCCTATCAGGTACTGGAGCAGTATGAAAAGGCCTACGCCAATTAAGCCTATGACTAAGCTGGTTACTACGTCAAATTGTAAAATGTATATTATTGCGAACAGGAAGAGGCCGAATATGAAGGCTGCTATGAATATTGAGGTGCCCATGGCGAACTTTAACTCGGATAGTCTAGCCAAGAGTAGCGCGACTCCTATTATTTCACATGAAAAACAAATGCCGAATTAAGTCTTTCTAAAGAACTCGAGCGGTCTGAAATCTCCCAAAAATCCCTAAAAGTTTTATAACTTTCATCTTCGACATATAACCCTACACTGAACCGAATAAGAACATAGCCTTTGCCGTGAACTTCATGGAACAACTCAAAGGAAAAAAAATACTGGTAACAGGCGGCGCTGGCTTCATAGGCTTCCACTTGTGCAAAAAATTATCAGATTTCACTCCCAACTTAACCATATACGACAACCTCTCCAGCGGAAAACTGGAGAACGTAAAAAACGTTCCTAAAGCGAATTTCATAAAAGGCGACATTTTGAACTTCAAAAAACTTTGCAGTGTGGAAAAGGCTGACCTGATTTTCCATCTGGCAGCTCAAGTTGTCGTTCCATACTCGATGGAAAATCCCGTAGAAGATTTTGAAACTAACGCTCGGGGAACATTAAACGTTCTCGAAAAAGCACGCAAAGACGATGCAAGACTAGTTTTTGCCT
>DATDQZ010000159.1:0-9746 GCA_035292005.1 Bathyarchaeia archaeon
CGTCGTCAAAGTAGAGTTCGTCCCGACCAGCCCCTTCTGCCCCATAGCGTTCAAGCTTGCCAATGACATAAAGACCGCTGCGAAGAAGGTGCCAGGCGTCAAGAAGGCTTTGGTTTACTGCCGCGGGCACACGATGGAACAACAGATCAACGAAATGACGAATAAGTAAGCCTCTGCAAGAAACATCTAATTTTCTTTAGCCATTTTTGGAAAAAACGATTATAGATACATAGTCTTCTATTTCGTTTTGCTAAACGCCAAAGTTCCAATGACTATCATGACTACATCAAAAACGCCTATGATGGCAAGTTCAAAGTACAAGGGATACAGTGGCTGCCACGCGCCGCCCAGAATAATCGTTCTTAAAGCGTCAACGCCATAAGACCTTGTTAGTTTGTTAGTCTCAATAACATTGGGCATCGATTTTCGTCACTGTCAAAAGTTTGGATACAAAAGACACAGATTTATAGTTATTCGTATGGGTCGCAATTAAAAAATGACGCGTTTATGGCGCTTAGAAGCACCCGTTCTACAATAGCAAGCTCTTTATAGTAATGACGCACTCCAAGAAAGTTGAAAAACACGCTAAGGAGGCAGAAAGCCAATGTTTGTTCACACCAGCATCCGAACAAGCAACATGGACAAGTCAATAGACTTTTACACCAAACTCTTCGAGCTTAAGCTTGTTAGTCGGCGAGAGATACCGCAGAACAACGCCGAAATCGCTTTTCTAAGAGACTCAGAGGCGAAAGGCTCCACGCTTGAACTGACTTTCTACCGAAACCAGAAAAAGTTCATCCAAGCCGACTATGAAGACCGCGTGTTCGACCATCTTGCCTTTGAAGTCAAAGACATAGAGAAGACAATCGCTGCGATGCGAAAAGAAAAAGTCACCATAACCGATGAGCCTTTCAAACTCAGCGCGACAGGCCCGATGATTGCTTTCGTGGAAGACCCTGACGGAACACTGATTGAACTAATCCAGAGAACATAGCGCGTTTCTTGCAGTTTAGCGCGCTAGGCTTAAATATCGTTCGTTTTCTCTATTGTCAACGTGGCGTCGATGACCATGAGCTATACATCTGCGGTTGAACTGAAAGGCGTTGTGAAACGTTACAACGAGATTTTAGCCGTGGACCATGTTGATCTGACCATAAAAGAAGGCGAAATCTTCGGCTTACTTGGGCCAAACGGCTCGGGTAAATCCACTACTCTTAAGATGCTTTTGGGTTTGGTTCAACCTGACTCAGGTTCAGTCACCGTCCTCGGGGCTGATGTGCAAAAAAATCCTGTGGCTGTAAAGCAACTAGTGGGTTATGTTCCTGAGTCTCCGCGTCTCTACGAGTTCTTGACTGGAATCGAATACTTGGATTTCATAGGCGACATATATGGTGTGCAAACTGCGGAGAAGAAGAGCCGAATCAACGAGTATTTGAAGGCTCTTCAGCTTGAGGGACGCGAAGGCGACATGATAACTGGCTACTCTGAAGGCATGAAGCAGAAAATCGCGTTGATATCAGCGTTTTTGCACAAACCAAAACTGTTAATTCTAGACGAACCGCTAAACGCCTTAGACCCACGGTCGGCGCGCATAGTCAAAGATTTCCTGCAAGAATTGAAAACACAGGGCGTAACCACCATAATATCCACGCACGTGTTGGAGATTGCTCAGGCTATGTGCGACCGCGTAGGCATCATGTATCAGGGAAAACTTTTGGCGTTAGGCAACATGGGCGAGTTGCGGCAGATGTCGAAACTGCCTGATTCTGGTTTAGAGGACATTTTCCTGAAGCTGACGGGCACGGATGACATAAGAGCGGTTGTTGAGGAACTGCTGAAATGAATTGGAAGAACGTGCTTAGCCTGATGCGGGTTGACAGGAAATCTGGCAGGCTCATCAGAGGCAGAAAACTAACAAGGTACCGTGAGAACAGGTTCCTCGCTTACTGGGCTTATTGGGTTGCGCTGGCTATCGGCTTGGCAGTTGGCGTACTGGTCAGCTTGGCATACAACTCCATTTCAGCGGGCGACCCAAATCTTCAAGCACAATTTCAGATAGGGACGCTGAGTCTTTTTCTCTCGTTGCCTACGCTTGTTTTGATTTACAGTTTGGTTTTCACGATGATGCAGCAGATTCAACGCAGCGGCGTCAAGTTTTCGTCTCAAGTGCCCTACTGGCTGCCCATCACTTGGCAAGAACACACCTTAGCATCCATCTTAGCCAATCTATCAGGCTTTCCGTTGGCTTCAATCACATTCATTGGCTCAGCCATCATCATATTCTCCATAGTCATCGGTCAAGTTCTTGCAGCAGTGCTGACCGTGCTTGCTGTGTGCGCGGCTGCTTTCATGGCTAGCGCTACGACGGAAATTTTCAGAATCTTGCAGATGCGGTTCATAGGCGCAGTTTACAAGTCCAGCGGGCGAGCAGCGGTGTGGGTGCGGT
This sequence comes from Bathyarchaeia archaeon, assembly GCA_035292005.1. GTDB lineage: Archaea > Thermoproteota > Bathyarchaeia > Bathyarchaeales > Bathycorpusculaceae > DATDQZ01. Next base: position 2,447 of record DATDQZ010000159.1, read on the forward strand.
TCATCGGCTCTTTGCTGTTCTTCATAGTGTTCTACGCTGTTTATTTTTATGTAACTTCTGGCTCTGGAGCCTTAACGTTCATCCAAACTGTCGCTTCGGTTCAGAGCACGGTTTGGTTTGTTCCCTTCGTGTGGTTGGGCATGACCCTCCACTATTCCATTGCGGGATTACTGCCGGAGGGACTCGTGTTCCTCGCTCTTTCGCTCTGTTTTATCGCTGGCTTGGTTTTCCTCGCCGTCTTGCTGAACAAGCGGTTCGGACTTTATGAGCCGCCAGCGATAACGGTTTCGCGTGGAGTTTACGCTCCTAAAACTGGCTTCTTAGGCAAACTTGGGTTTTCCACGATTGAAGCAGCATTGGTCAGAAAGGATTTTAGGGCGTTTACGCGTCGACGAGAGTTAATGACGGTTTTCATAGTTCCCATCGTTGTAATTATGGTGCCCGTCATGCAATCTTTAAGCTTGGCAAACGAGCAGGTTCCACCTCAATTCAGTCTGTCTATGCAAGCCACAATTTTCCTGTTTCCAGCCTTTATCTTGGTTCTGAGCTTGGGCAACTTCATGATAGGCGAAGAAGGCCAAGCTGTTTGGCGAATTTACGCCTCTCCAATTTCAGCCAAGAACTTGGTGAAGAGCAAGTATTTTTTCATCGTTTTCTTCTCCCTCTTAGTCTTGCCAATCACGGGCTTAATCGGAATCTTGGTGTATCATCCGTCACTGCGCGCCGCCATCGTCGCATTATTAGAGCCAGTTTTCCTAGTATTCGCGCTAGGGTCAATTTCGCTGTCAACCGGCATAAAAGGCGCCGACTTCAGCGAAGCGCCTAGGCCGAGAATGATACGCTTAAAATGGTCTATAATCAGCCTAATCGCCTGCGCCCTAGCCGCTTTAGCTGTGCTGGCGCCTTTTGTGCCCTACGTGCTTTCAACTTTCGTTCCAAGCTTGTTCGAAGCATTCATAGACCCTTACTTAGCCACTGTTGTGAGCGGAATTATCGCCGCTGTTATAACCGCCTTCTTCTATCGAGTCGCGGTCAAAAACGCAAACGAGCTCTTAACAAAAGCAGAAGTATAAGGTATCGCATAGTGGCGGAGTTACTTTCCAAAGTGGCTCTTTCTAGGGTGTGGTTAATCTCTATTTGGTATCAGTGTAATCTTGTTTTGGGGACGCCCTTTTTGAAGTAGGCTCTGCACTTACAACAAACGGCATCTCAATGGGCGCAACAACCGTTTCCATGCCCATAGCCTATAAGTGGCTGATGATTGCTGCGATGACTATTGGGCGAGTAGAAATCATGTCAGTCCTAATCGCATTAAGCCCATACAAAACAAAAGAATAACAAAATTTAGTGCATATATGAACCATCAAGAAGTAACCCGAGGCACCAAAGCGCAGAAGCTCAGTTTAGGCGGCGGACAAATATACTACTGCCCTAAATGCTAAATCTAAAGGCTTCAAACATAATTCTACGCTTAAGTTCAACCTATGTTTCAGCCTTTATATAAGGGGGCTATAGTGTGTTTTCACACAATAGTTTCGCTTGTTCCAAAAAATAGAAAAGAGTTTATGCTGTTTGGCATTTTTTGAGTAGCCGTTGCCACCGTTCATCTGTCAAGCGCTGAATTTCTTCAAGCAGCTTCTGGTTCTGCGGCGTAAGCAAGTGTCTGAAACGTCCTTGCCCTTGCAAGTAATCAGTCACTGGTTTTTTCTTCTGCGGAGCCAAAGCAATAAGCTTACTCGGCGTAGACAGCTGACATTGACCGTTTACTGATTCCCACAACGGGAACACACAGGACTCCACAGCCAATTTCGAATACTCTATGGATTTCGCCGGGTCACTTCGCCATCCTCTCGGACAAGGCGCGAACACATGCAGAAACGCTGGACCATTCACTTCTAAGCCTTTCCTAACCTTCGAGAGCAAATCACGCCAATAATACGGCGAAGCAGTAGCCACGTAAGGCATCTCATGCGCCACCATAATCTCCGCAATAGGCTTCTTAGGCTCCAGCTTTCCCGGCATAACCGTGCCCGCTGGCGATGTCGTAGTGGCTGCGCCTAGCGGCGTACCTCCGCTCCTCTGGATGCCCGTATTCATGTAAGCCTCGTTGTCGTATAGCACGAAGAGGAAATCGTGTCCTCGTTCAACCGCGCCTGACAATGCTTGGATACCTATGTCGTAGGTGCCGCCGTCGCCTGCAAGCGCAATGACGTCTACGTGCTCTTGCTTTATTCTCCCTTTTTTCTTCATTATCTTCAGAGCCGCTTCAATGCCTGAAGCGTTTGCGGCAGCGTTCTCGAAAGCCGTGTGCAGCCACGGCGTAGCCCAAGACGTGTACGGATAAATTGACGAGACTACTTCCATGCAGCCAGTGGCTTCAGTCACTATTGTCGGTCCTCTCGTGGCTTTCATTATCAGCCTCAAGACTGTTGCGGGTCCGCAGCCTGCGCAGGCTCTGTGGCCTGAAAGGAACAGGTCTGGTTTTTCAGCTATGTCTTTTGTGGTGAATTTCCATTCTTCAGTCATTCGTTTTCATTCCTCCTTTACTCTCTTAGTCCTAAGTATTGTATTGGTTTCTCAACACGTTTGGTCTGCAATATTCGTTGCAGGTCTTCGTAGATTGCTCGCAGCTCTTGCGGGCTTGTGTCTCTTCCGCCTAAGCCGTAAATGTAATTCACAACGTAAGGATGCGCTTTAGCGTCGTAGAGTACATGGCGAACTTCGTGGAAAACTGCGCCGCCGTTTCCGCCGAAACTCATGCTCTTATCCATGACGGCGACTGCTTTCACGTTTTCCAGAGCCCTTCGAATCTCTTCGACAGGCAAAGGCCTAAACGTGCGAATTCTCAAAAGCCCTGCTTTAACGCCTTCTTGTCTAAGTTCATCCACAACCGTCTTAATCGTGCCTGCCGTTGAGCCTACACACACAACCGCGACTTCAGCGTCCTCAAGGCAATAAACATCAACAAGACCGTTTCCGTAGCTTCTACCACTCACCGTCGCATATTCACTATTCACCTTTTGAATGACGGCAAGAGCGTTTTTCATGGCTTCTTCCTGCTGCCGCTTAAATTCGAAATAATAGTCAGGCAGGGCTATTGGCCCCATGGTCATGGGGCTTTCTGGATCAAGTTTGAAAGGAACTTTTTTTCCTTCATGCGTAAGGACATCTGGCAACTGGCGCGTTCCAACGAACCGCTGGACAACATCGTCCACAAGCACTTTCACGTTCTCAAGCGTGTGGCTTAAGGTGAAACCATCCAAGCCAACTATGACTGGCAGAAGCACATTAAGGTCTTCAGCTATCCTGAAAGCCTGAATTATTGAATCATACACTTCCTGAGCGTTTTCAACGTAAATCTGTATCCATCCGCTATCTCTCTCAGCCATGCTGTCCGATTGGTCACCGTGAATGTTAAGCGGAGCCGACAATGCTCGGTTGGCTATCGCCATCACCACTGGTGCGCGGCAACCCGAAGTCACAAAAAGCATCTCGTGCATCAGGGCTAAACCAGCAGAAGCGCTTGCAGTAAAGGTTCTAGCGCCCGTGACAGACGCGGCAAGGCACGCAGTTAAAGCACTGTGTTCAGACTCGGTGCAGATAAATTCTGTTTGGACTTCGCCGTTAGCCACGTACTCGCTGAATTTTTCAACGATAATTGTTTGCGGCGTTATGGGATAAGCTGCAACAACATCCACGTCTGATTGCTTAGCGGCGTAGGCAACCGCTTCGTCTCCGTTCAACGCCATGACTTCTTGTTTAGCTATACTTTTCATGTCGGCATTCACTCCTGTTCAAGTTTCATCGTTATCGCCTTAGTCGGACACTCGTTGGCGCATATTCCGCAGCCCTTACAATAGTTGTAGTCGAATTCTATGTCTCCTTTCTCTGGTTTCCAGCGTATGGCTCCGTCGGGGCAAAAGAGCACGCACAACAAACAGCGCGTGCACTTCTCCAAGTCTCGCACGGGCATGTACGTTTTCCAATCGCCCGTCAAGAACCCAATGCTTGACTTTGAGCACACGCCTGCAGGCGCAATTTCTTTCCAACTTTTTTCGCGAGTAGTCATTCTTGTTTTGCCTCCTGATAAGCTTCCTTTATTACAGCGAAGTTTTTCTCCGCCAAGTCCGACCTGAATCGCTCTTTAACTGCTTTTTCTATACTTTCCAAATTGACTATTTTTGTGGCTCGGGCAACGGCTCCAAGCATGGCCGTGTTTGTTATGGGCATACCCAAGATTTTTAGGGCGATTTGTGTTGCGGGGATAGCCCAAAGTTTTCCTTTTTCCGTTTTGAGGTTTTCTCTGACCTTAGCAGGTTCATCAGCAGAATTAACTATGAAAATTCCATTCTCATCTACTCCAGACGCTACTGGAACTGTCTTCAGCAACGTCGAATCTAAAACGGCAACAACATCTGGCTCGTAGACCGCACAGTGTATCCTAATAGGCTCAGTGCTTATCCGCGTGAAAGCTGTCACTGGAGCACCCATTCTTTCAGGACCAAACTCTGGGAAAGACTGAATGTACTTGCCCTCGGAGAGGGCTGTTCGCGCAAGCAATTCGCTGGCTGTCCATGCGCCTTGACCACCTCTGCCGTGCCACCTGAACTCTAATAGCTTCTTCAATTAGCTCCTAACCTCACGATGGTTTCTCATTAATAGTAAAGCTCCTTGATATACACTTTTATACATTTTTCTAGAAAAATACAAAATTTGATGTACCAAATGTTAAGGTGGTGAAGCTTGATGTTGTGGTGTGGACTTTGAACTTCATGCGTCCTTTTGATTTTTTGTAAGCCGTATTGGGGATAACAATAAAGTTATATCGAAGTTCAAATTTCTAGGAATTGTACGTGCCAGAGTTTTGCCGTCCAAAAGATGGAGGGAGGCGGAGAGATGAAGAGGGTAGAAGTGCTTTTAACCTGTGACAGAACGTTAATGAGCGACTACCACGGTAACGAGTTCATAGGATTTGGAACCTGCGCTCCTCCAAACTTCATCCCCGAATGGTTTTACGGTTTTCTTTTTTTCCCGCCGATTAAATCAAACAACGGCATCCCCGTTGCGGCGCCCTATGGCCTGAGAAAAGCCGAAGCTCAACTTTTGAAAGAAGGGTTTAACGTCGTCACAGTCAGCCCAGACCACCTAGGAGAGTACATTAGCGAAGCCAAAATCATAGGCATTCACACCATGGATCCGTTTGGTTTAGGTCCAGCTTCAAGCACTCTTGCCGCTATTCTGAAAAAAGAACCTTACCTAGCGAAACACTTTCGCGGGTTGTTGTCTAATCCCGCAATCAAAGAAGCGAAAAAGGGAGGGTTAAAAATCATCGTTGGAGGACCAGGGGCATGGCAATTTCGGTATAGGCCGCAATTTATTGAAAAGAGCGGGATAGACTGCGTTGTCGAGGGAGAAGCTGAAAACGTCATCGGAAGAATCTTCAATGCTATTCTGAATGGCGAGGATGTTCCTAAGCACTATGAAGTCAGTGTTAAAGATGCGCCTACTTTGAAGGAGATACCTGACATTGTTGGTCCTTCGATTAATGGGTTGGTTGAGATTGGACGCGGATGCTGCAGAGGCTGCGAGTTCTGCAATGTAACGTTGAGACCGTTACGGTGGTACCCGTACGAGAAGATACTGCGGGAAATGAACGTTAACAACGCAGGAGGAGTAAGCATGTGTTGCCTTCATGCGGAGGATGTTATGCTGTACGGCTCTAAGAACACTTCGCCAGATGACGAAAAACTGATTAGGCTTCATGAGTTGGTTATGAAAAAATGTGACAGCATAAGCTGGAGTCACTGTTCGCTTGCAGCAGTAGCGTCAAAGCCGAAGCTTTTCTCGAGAATTTCTGAGATTATTCGGCAAAAGCAAAAGTGGTGGGGCGCTGAAATAGGCATAGAGACTGGGTCGCCTGCAATAGCCAAGAAAATCATGCCAGCCAAAGCGCATCCGTTTAAAGCGGAAGAGTGGCCAGAGGTTGTCCAAGCTGGCATGGGAATAATGCATGATAACATGTTGATTCCAGCATGCACGCTGATTGTGGGGCTTCCCGAGGAAAGGGAGGAAGATGTCCTGAAGACGATGGAGTTGATAGATGACCTTAAAGGCTGCCGAAGCTTGATTGTGCCCTTGTTTTTTGTTCCGTTAGGCAGGCTGAAAAGTGAGGACTGGTTTAGAAAAGCGGAAATGACCGAGCTGCATAAGCAGTTGCTGTTTCAATGCGTGGAACACGACTTTTACTGGCTGGATAACCTCATTGATTTGGCGTTTGCGGGCAAGTGGTATGTGCGCTTTTTGAGGGAGTTCTACAAGGTCTTCGCGGGAATAGCCAAGCGCAAAGCGCGGCAGGTAGAAACCAGCATTTTGCAGTGAATGGCTAAATTTAAATACTTTTGTGGAACTGAAAGTGCATAGCGTCTGTGCTGTGCCGCCGTAGCTCAGCCAGGTAGAGCGGCTGGCTGTTAACCAGTCGGTCATAGGTTCAAGTCCTATCGGCGGCGCCAAAACGCTCTTTTGCGCTTTAGTGCTCGGCAAGACTTATACCCCCTCTTTAAATAGGCAGAGCTAGCTGCTCGGAAAGGACTATAGCCCCCTTATATAAAGGCTGAAACTAAAGTAAAACCCACTAGTGAATGCTTATCGTTAACGGCTCTGAACTAGTTTTCTTTAACGACTAAAAACTATACCTTTTCGTATTTCAAGTTGTTATTCAGGTATTTTTGTTTTGTTGAGCAGGTTTGGTTTTTACTTTTAGTATGAAGAGTATGCTTAGGGGCATTAGCGCGCTTAGGAGTATGAAGCCTACGTCGAAGCTGTAGAGGTCGGCTATGCTGCCGAGGATTGGCGAGAGAAAAATGGTGCTTGTGAAGCTGACTGTGACGTTTGCACCAAAAAGGGTGCTTCTGTATTCTTCAGGTGTTATATCTGCCAGTAGCGCATCGCTTACGGCGAGTAGCCCGAAAGAGGCGAATCCGAAGACTAAGCAAGGCGCCGCCAATAACGTAGTCGGCGTCACTGTAATCGCGTAAAGCGAGACGGATTCGATAATTACTAAGGCGATTAGAACCTTTTTTCTGTTATAGATGTCTGAGAGTCTTCCACAGAGCGGTGCGCTGAATAATCCTGCCGCTTTAAGCGTGGCAAATAGTAATGATGCCTCAAGAAAATTTTGGATGCCCCTGCCGTAGGTGAAGTATTGATTGGCAAAAGCGTCTGTTCCCCGTTGCCCAAGAGCGAATATAAACGCGGCTATAATTAAGATTATGGCTGAACCATAAATTTCCATGTTAAAGCG
>DATDQZ010000160.1:0-9935 GCA_035292005.1 Bathyarchaeia archaeon
TGAATATCCAAAAGTTTTTGATTCGCCGGCGAAATGCGCCCACTTTAACGGACTTCTAAATGCTCTGCCACCGAATACGCCGCTGCCAGACGAATGCTTAATCTGCCCGAAAGTGCTCCAATGCAACATCCGCAAAAAATAAGCCGTTTCTAGTGTGCTCGGCAAGACTTATACCCCCTTATAAATAGGTTTAACTATTATTTCACTGAACTAGAAGGCTCTGTGACTAGCTGCTCGGAAAAGACTATACCCCCTTATATAAAGACTCAAACACAGGTAGAACCTCAGAGTTAAAATTTAAATCTTACAAATTCAAGAAACAGTTTGGCTAAGGTTTTTATGATGCAAGCGAAATTATGTTCTCTGCAACCTTTGAGAAAAGCGCAAAAGCAGGGGCTGTCGGCTAGCTTGGTCTAGGCTTGTAGACTTGGGCTCTATAGACCCCGGTTCAAATCCGGGCAGCCCCACTTCTGGAGTAAACTTTAAATCATGGCAAAACAGAGTATTTTATGGTGAAAACCTTTGGAAACTGGTGTGGAAGTCAAGAAAGTGGATGCTCAGGGTCGTCTCATCCTGCCTGCAGATTGGCGTGAAGCTGAACTCACCGAAAGCAGGGAGCTGTACATCATCAAACGAAAAGGGTACTTGAAGATAGTTCCCAAGCGCCGCGTTGATTTAACAGAAAACTTTGACAAAGTCGACTTGGGCGTAGAAGCCATCGGAAGCTGGAAACAATTCGAAAAGAAATTCTATGAGGCGGGCGCATGAAATTCTTAGACGCTAACGTATTCATCTATGCGTATTACAAGCCAAAAAAGCAGCTAACTCAAAAGGAGAAACAAATGAAAGAACACGCCAAGAAGATAATCAGCGCAGTGTCCCAAGGGAAAGAAGAAGTGATAATGACGGTTGTTCACGTGTCTGAAATAGTGAACATTCTCAAACACGGCATGCCACTAGACCAGCTAACCGCAATCATACGTGGGCTATTCATGTTAGACAACGTGAGAATAGTGGGTGTAACCCGAGAAGCATATTTCGCAGCAACTGAACTAGGAGACGACTTGAAACTTGAAGCCAACGACGCATTAGCCGTCGATGTCATGAGACTAAACGATATAAAAGAGATATATTCGTTCGATGAGGACTTCAACCAAATAGAAGGGATAGTAAAACTTCCAGCATTGTAAAGACTGAACAGGCCTCAGTTTTTCAGACGATTATCTAGATCACCATTCTCAACTGACAACTAAGTCTGATTGTTTGGATTTGAACCCTTTTGGGTATGAAGACGGGCAGCCCCACCAAGGGACCTGCCACGCACATGCCCCAAATCCCAAAAAGGAAGAGGAGGTCGCCTCGTATGGCTTAGTGTTGATTGGCGGCTAAAAGGAAGGGGGAGGAGGCGGTAACGGGGCTTTGCCTATTTTATTTTGCCGTTTTTTGAGTACTACTACTGCTATTACAACTATCACGATTACTATGGCGGCTACTGCGGCGTAGGTAACTTCCGTTGGCAGGGATAGTCCTTGGCCGCTGGGTGTCGGAGACGGTGAGGTGGAAGGGCTGGCTGTTGGAGAAGGCGAAGGACTTGGAGGTGCCGTCGGTGAAGGTGATGGAGACGAGGTTGGCGTAGGCGTGGGGGATATGGTTGGAGACGGAGTGGGAGTTGGGGTTGGCGGGGGAGTTGGTGTTGCGGTTGGAGATGGGGAAGGTGTTGGGGTAGGAGTAGGGGTTGGAGTGGGACTTGGAGTAATCGGAATGGTTATCTTCTCAATTCTCCACTGGCAATCGTCTTCTAGAGAATAATCAAGTCCAACGATGTAGAGACCGGTGTTGTCAATCGCGACACCGTAGGCACGCTCATCTTCTTCGCTTGGGTTATATGTTTCTGCCACGATCAGATCCCCATTGTCCAAACTCCTCTTCTCAATTCTCCATTGTCTATCTTCGGGAGACCAGTCGCAACCAACTACATATAGCCCAGCGCTATCGACCGCAACATCATAGGCTAAATCCATTCCAATGCTCGGATTACTGGTCGTGGCCCAAATCAATTCCCCATTATCCAGTTGCCTCTTCTCAATCCTCCACCAGTAATAAAGGTATTGGAATATGTCAACCGTGTGTGAGTGACCGCTGTAGCCAACCACGTAAATTCCAGTATCGTCAACAGCAACTGCATTAGCCAAGTCCTCATCCTCCTCGCTTGGATTGCTCATCTTTGCCCAAATCAATTCTCCATCACTCAGTTCTCTTTTCTCAATCCTCCACTGCTTGTTACCTGGAGAACTATCGTAGCCAACTGCGTATAGTCCACTGCTATCTAGAGCAATACTGTACGCCTCATCGTAACCGCTGCTTGGGTCGCTTGTCTTTGCCCATATGAGTTCCCCGTCGTTCAGATTTCTCTTCTCGATCCTCCACTGGCCCCAGAACTCCTGCCATCCCACGACATATACTCCAGTATCATCAACGGCCACGTCTTGAGCCTCGTCCCAGTCGTCGGTGGGATCACTCGTCTTTGCCCAAATCAATTCTCCATCATCTAATCTCCTTTTCTCGATACGCCAGCGTTGACTGAAATATTCCGACCCAACCACGTACAATCCGCTACTGTCGACCGCAACGCCATAAGCTTCGGCAGATTCATCGCTAGGCCCACTCGTCACTGCCCACAATAATTCCCCATCGTCCAATCGCCTTTTCTCAATTCTCCATCGGCTGTTATAATCCCCTGTGGATTCATGCCCAACAACGTATACTCCAGTACTATCGACAGCAACACCGCGGGCCACATCATATCCAACAGTTGGATTGCTTGTCTTGACCCATACTGAATCGCCCTTCTCCTCCAGCGAGGCTTTTATCGCGTGGTCAGAGCCAGCCGACACTTGAGCATCAAGTGCAAAAGAGTATAAGACAAAAATCGTAAGCAATATCGCACAAAGAACTGTCTTTGAAATGTACATCTGACTTTCAACTATTTAGATGCGTTTGAAATATCTTACTAATTAATTTTGCGCTCTCTCACCTCTCATAGTCCAGAAGGAGCCACTTGCTTTAAAGATGTGGACACACACGCTGCTCAAGTTAGTCCTTGAACCTTAAACTGGCAATAAAAACCATTTTTAGCCAATTTAGGAACAAACATTCGTGCTACTTTAAGCTATAATGAAAGAAATTATGTGCGCCCATCAAAGGGACCATACCCCAGTCAAGTGATGGGACGACTAAAACCATGCAAGAGCAAAGCATTTTTTACTTCCAAGTGCTGCTTATGCTCTCGTGGTAAAGCACTTGGACAACATTAAAAGTCAACATACATCTGGTTATCCTGAGGTCATAACATCCTTGCCAGAAGCGGAAATGCCGTTTGAAGGCGTCAAAGCGTGGATACTGCAGGCTGACGCGCGTCAGCTGGTCTTTTTCGAGTTTGAAGACTATGCGAAAGTGCCAGAACACAGTCACGGCTATCCTCAGTGGGGAATGGTGATAGATGGAAAAATGGAGTTAACCATCAATAGCAAGCCACGAATCTGCGAAAAAGGCGGCGAATATGTTATTCCTGCTGGAGCAAAACACTCTGCCACGTTCCTGAGCAGAACCAGAGTTATGGACCTCTTCTCCGAAAAAAACAGGTACAAACCCAAAACAATCAAATAAACAGCGTGAGAAGTCTGAATGCTAAGCCTCCGATGAGTATTGCTGAAAGAATGTTAGCCAATGATATTGTTACTGCGGCTTTCCACCCGAACTCTTTTGCCAAAATTACGAAAGTCGACAGGCATGGGATGTAAAGCATCGCCACCAACGCCAACGTTATCAACTGCACAGGCGTAAAGAATAGCCCAAGATTGGTTGAGCCGAAAATGGCTACAGCGCCGAGAATTATGAACTCTTTTCGCACAACACCAAGTATGAGTAATATGCCTGTGACGACTGGTAACCCGAGCCACCAAACCGTCAACGGCGCCAGCGCGTCACTGATAGGCGTGAGAACATTAAACGCGTACAGAACCTGAACCAGCGCACTGCCGACTATGTAAATTGGAAAAACCATGTAAATTATCGACTTGGTTCTTGTCCAAGTCTGCTTGCCAACAACAGAAAGCGACGGAATTTTGAAGCTGTGCATCTCCATTATCAAGCCCGTGGACTTGCCTGGAACTGCTTTCATGGCGATTCTGCCCAACATGAAGATGATTAGCAAGTCAACCGCGTAAAGCGCAAGCGCCCACTGCACGCCTAGAAACACGCCCACGAGACCAAAAATCACGATTGTTCTTGCTGCGCATGGGGCGAAGGTTATGGCGAACGCGGCTAACAATCGTTCTCGTCTTGTTTCCATTATTTTGCAAGAGTGAATTGCAGGCACGTTACAGCCATAGCCCAAGATTAAGGGAATGAGCGCTTTTCCATGCAAGCCTATTTTGTGCATGACGCTGTCCATCATGAACGCCACTCTAGTCAGGATGCCTGAATCTTCAATCATGGCTAATAAGAAGTAGAACGGGATTACGAAGGGTATTACTAGCGTGACGCCAGCTACGAAGCCTCCGAAAACTCCATTCCAAAGAATACTTATAATCGATCCACTCACCTTCGGATCCAGAGGCGCAATGAAGCTAAGCGCATTCGAAATCAAACCTGAAAGAAAATTGCCAACAATAAATGTCCAAAGAAGCAAACCCACTATTACTCCCGCAGACGTGAAGTAACCCAGCACCTTGTGCGTGGTTACCCAATCCAGCTTCTCCGAGAAAGTGCTTTTCACCTCGTTCTGCCGAAGAGCAAGACTAGCAATCATGCTTGCGAGAGAGTAACGCTCCGAAGCGATAATTGAGAAACAGGGTTCCTGACAACTGCTTGATAGTTCTTGCGATAGAATCTCCGATACGCCAATGACCTTCTTGGATTTCGCCGCCACTGTTTTGGTGATTTCCTGGTCGCCTTCAAGCAGTTTTATGGCGACCCACCTGGAAGGATACTTGAGCTCTAGTTTTTCCGTCTCGACTAGGCGCGCAAGTTCCGCAATTCGGGCTTCGACATCGCTGCTGTACTTCATTTCTTTTCTTTGTGGCTTGCGTGTAGCGGCTTCAACGGCTGTTTTCACCAGTTCGTAGATGCCTTCGCCTCTTGTGGCTACGGTGAGCACCACAGGAACGCCGAGCGCTTCCTCAAGCTTGTCTTTGTTGATAATCATGCCTTTTTTCTTTGCAACATCAACTTGGTTGAGGCACACAACCAGCGGAACCTCCATTTCGATTAGCTGAATCGTGAAAAACAGGTTTCTCTCCAGAACTGAAGCGTCAAGAACATTTATGACAACATCAGGCTTTTCTAGAGCGATGTAGTCTCGTGACACGAGTTCTTCAAGTGAGAATGTTGAGAAAGAGTATATGCCGGGCAAATCTATGACGGAGATGTCGTAATCTTCAAAGCGTAACGTGCCTTCTGCCCTGTCCACTGTTTTTCCGGGCCAGTTGCCGATTATCTGGTTTGAGCCTGTAAGCTGGTTGAAAAGTACGCTTTTGCCAACATTCGCATTTCCAGCCAGTGCAATAGTAAGGTGTTTGCTGTTCTTTCTGTTGACTATTTTACTGTTTGAACTTGGATGACATGACATGAGAAAACACCAAATTTTAATGCTCTACATCCACGAAGACCTTGGAGGCAATGCCTCTCCCAAGCGCCAGCTTCGAGCCTCTAACCAGAAGCTCAACAGGACCTTCAAGCGGCGCAATTTTGACAACAACTATTTTTGTGCCAGGCGTAAGCCCCATGTCTAAAAGTCTTTGAAGCAGGTTGTGGCCGCCTCGGATGAAAGAGATTTTACCCGACTGCCCTTCTTTAAGGTCGTCTAGAGCAACCAAGTTTTGCGTGTGTTTTCCAACTTCTTCCAGGCCTTTACTGTGCAGCATTATGCATTCTTCACAGCTTCGTATTTGGAGGTCACATGGGGGGATGGCTTTTCCGTCATCTGGACATTGGTCAGGGTGCCTTAGAAATCTGCAAAGTGACTCTTCCGCATCGTCTGATAGAGAGTGCTCCATTTCACACGCTTGACCGTGCACTTTAACGTTATCTATTTTTAAAACGTCGTGGAGAAAACGTTCCAGCAACCTGTGCTTACGAGCCACTTTCTCGGCGATTCGTCGGCCATTGTCTGTAAGCGTAGTTCCATGGTATGACGAGTACTCGACGTAATTCTTTTCGGCTAGTTTTTTCAGCATTTCAGTTACGCTCGCTGGAGCAACTTTTAATATTCGCGATATCTCAGTTGTGCTTACTGTGTTTCCGTTTCGAGATAACTCATATACTGCTTTGAGATAGTCTTCAACGCTTTTGCGGGTCATGTTCGCACCAATTTTTAGGTACACCTAAATTACGTGTTAGGCGAACCTAATAAACTTTTAGGTATGCCTAAAAAACTTCACTCATAAAAACAGCCCACACAAGCCATATTCCGAAAATGCGCCCATTCACATGCCAAAAATGAAACATTTGAGAGCAGCCGCTGTTTCCAGTAATGGCTAAATAGTGCAAAGTCTATTTCGGTTGATGTTTGAGCGTGGGACAAAAATGGAGAGCTTCTCAGAACTCATCCTTAAGCTGATAGACGCTAGCCATAACCATGAATACTACCGAGATGTGGAATGCATAAACCTGATAGCAAGTGAGGGACTAAAGTCCCCAGCCGTCAACCAGATGCTCAGCCTTTCAAAAGACCTGGAATGCAGATACGCCGAAGGAGAAAACGACCTTGAAGGACACGTGAAAACGAGGCACTATCAAGGCCAGAAGTACATGACCGCCATCGAGAACTACGCAGCAGACCTTATGAAAAGCTTATTCAAATGCAACTGGGCGGACGTGCGCTTGGTTTCTGGCACACACGCGAATTTAGCCACCTTTAAAGGGTTGTCTCAGGCGGCGAAGAACCGGAAAATGGTTGTCACACCGCTCAGTTGCGGCGCACACATATCTCACGACTATGCTGGTTTAGCTGGCGCGGTTCTTGGCTTGGAGAACATAAATCACGTTTACAGCATAAAAGAGTTGAACATAGACGCCGACAAGTCAGCCCACGTAATAAGAGCGGCCAAACCAGGCATAGTAACGTTCGGAGGAAGCCTGTTTCTCTTTCCGCATCCAGTTAAGGAGCTGAAGGCTGTTGCGGATGAAGTTGGGGCTTATGTGGCTTATGATGCGTCCCATGTTTTGGGGCTTATCGCGGGCGGTGCCTTCCAAGACCCGTTCAGTGAAGGCGCCGATTTCATAACCTCTTCAACCCACAAGACTTTTCCAGGGCCACAGGGCGGCGTCATACTTGGAAACGCCAAGAACGCACGCTTGGAGAAGGCTATAAAGGCTATTCAGTTCGCCATCTTTCCGCTGAGCACTTCAAACACTCACCTCGGGCGGTTGCCAGCCGTTGGAATAGCTGCCTTGGAGATGAAACTTTTCGGTGCTGAGCTGGCTAGGCAGACGGTGAAGAACGCTCAAACGGCGGGGCAATATCTCTGCGAGAACGGCTTAGAAGTTCTATGCGAATCGAAAGGCTTCACGAGGTCCCATCAGATAGCCGTTGATGTCAGTGACTTCGGAGGCGGCAAAAAAGTCGCCCAACAACTTGAAGAGGTCAACATAATCCTGAACAAGAATCTCCTACCCTACGATGATCAGGATGACCGTGACAACCCGTCTGGGCTGAGAATCGGGTTTCAAGACGTAACTAGGCGAGGGTTCAGAGAGGGCGATATCAAACACTTGTGCGATTTGATGCTCAGCGTGATGAAAGGTAAACGCAAACCATCCGAAGTTAAAGAAAGCGTTATTGCCTTGAAGAAAGAGTTCAACCAGGTCAAGTACGGGTTCCAGAGCGTAGAAGAAGCAGTAAACTACATCAAAAAAACATGAGTAAATTCAAAGGAGCCTGCAAAAAGTGAAGGTACTATTAAACGATGGTTTGGAAAAAGAAGGAATAAAATTCTTTGAAGAACACGAGATAGAAACAGATACGCGAAAAAGAAATTTGAAATCGCTTGTTGCTGATATAGGCCGATTTGACGCGTTAGTTGTGAGAAGCGCCACAAAAGTTACAAGAGAAGTTCTCGAAGCAGGCGCTAAGGGCAATTTGAAAATCGTTGGAAGGGCAGGAGTCGGCTACGATAACATTGATGTGGCGGCTGCATCCGAAAATGGCGTCATCGTGAAGTCTACGCCTTATGGAAACACAAACGCGGTTGCAGAATTGACACTTTGCCTAATGCTGGATGTTTCAAGAAATGTTCCTCAAGCGCATCAATCACTTAAAAGTGGCGTATGGAAGAAAGAGAAACTCAGAGGAACCGAG
This sequence comes from Bathyarchaeia archaeon, assembly GCA_035292005.1. Classification (GTDB taxonomy): domain Archaea; phylum Thermoproteota; class Bathyarchaeia; order Bathyarchaeales; family Bathycorpusculaceae; genus DATDQZ01. The sequence continues at coordinate 8,360 of DATDQZ010000160.1, forward strand.
CTTTCTTACAAGACCTTAGGGATTTTGGGCTGTGGAAAGATTGGGCAACGAGTGGCGGAACTGGCCCGCCGCGGTTTTGACATGGAAGTTTTAGGATACGACATAAAGCCTTGCGCTGATTCGAGCATAAAATACGTGTCTAAAGAAGAGGTCCTTGCAAAGGCGGATTACGTGAGCATTCACACTGGCGGAAAGGAGGTTATAGTAGGCGAGAAAGAACTTCAACTGATGAAGCCCACCGCGTACCTTATCAACACCTCAAGAGGCGCTAATGTTGATGAACGGGCGTTGTACAAAGTGCTGAAAGAGGGGAAAATAGCTGGTGCCGCCCTTGATGTGTATGCAGAAGAGTCCGAAGTGGAAGGCGCCGAGTTCAGAAACAAACTGAGAGAACTTGACAACGTCGTTTTCAGCCCTCATTTGGGCGCATCAACCATAGAGGCCCAAAGAGAAACTTCAATTGAAATCGCCCGCGTCATTTCAGGCTACCTATTAGGCGGAGACTTCACGAACTCGGTGAACGCGGGAGAAAGCATCGAACTGGAAGAAAGGCAAGTTTACACCTTATTCATTCATCACCGCGATGTGCCAGGAGTGTTTGCAAGAATAGACAGGGTTCTTGCTGACAACGACATAAACATAAGAGCAAACTACTCGAGGCAAATTGGGAAAAGCGGCTACGCAGTTTCAGTTTATGCGCTACACAAGAAAGTTGGTCCTGAAATCATCAAAACTCTAAAAGGAATCAAAAATATTTGTAATGTCAGAGTTTAGTCCATTTAATTGAATGCGTGTATTGTCAGTCTATAACCTTCAATTGCGCATGCACTAAGGAAGCGTGTAACTTGGTGAAACATACAAAACCCATATACTTGGACTACAATGCAACAACACCAATAGACCCAGAAGTTCTTGAAGCAATGCTTCCGTATTTTAAGGAACATTTTGGAAACCCATCGAGCAATCATAGATATGGAAAATTGGCCAAAGAGGCTGTAGATAAGGCGAGAGAGCAGGTGGCTAAATTTATTGAATCAGAGTCCAGCGAAATCGTTTTTACAGGTGGAGGCAGCGAAAGCAACAACCACGCCATTATCGGAACGGCTCTCGCTAACAGGAAAAAGGGAAGACACATAGTTACTTCACGGATTGAGCACCCATCTGTACTTGAAACCTTGCGATATCTAGAGCAAAAGTTTGGATTCAGAATAACTTACTTGCCTGTGGATAAGTGCGGAATGGTGAACCCTTCAGACGTAGAAAAAGCGATAACAGACGAAACTGTTCTCATCACGATAATGCATGCCAACAACGAAGTAGGAACTATCGAACCCATTGAAGAGACAGGGCAAATAGCAAAGAAAAATGATGTGATTTTCCACAGTGATGCAGCACAGTCGTGCGGAAAAATCGAAGTTAACATCGACAAACTGAGCGTGGACTTGCTTACCATAGCAGGACACAAGTTGTACGCTCCAAAAGGGATCGGTGCCTTATACATCAGAAAAGGAACGAGCATTGATAACTTCGTACATGGAGCTGGGCAGGAGCAGAGAAGACGCGCTGGCACAGAGAA
>DATDQZ010000161.1:0-6572 GCA_035292005.1 Bathyarchaeia archaeon
AGCTTTAGCGCTTCTTCCCTTGGAAGAGCTACCATCGTTTCCACAGTTGCATCCTCTGCAAGGTCGATAGCCAATTTCATGGCGTCCTTCTCGCTGGGAGCTTCGAAAATCATGACGCCATCATACCGTCCCAGAGTCCAATAGAAACCCAGTATATTTATTCCTTTTTTCTTCAGTTCGCCAATCATTTTGGTGAATCTATCAGTCCCTTCTTTAGTGGGCTTCTTCTTTACTTTGGCTAGGCTTATGAAAATCAAACAAACCGCCTCACATAAACTAACTGAGCAATAGAGATATTAGCGTTTCCTCCAGCCCAAAAGAGAAAGTAGGGAACTAAAATTTAATCTCAACCCGACCAAACCCAAACACATACGCTCTCAACCATTCTCTACACTCACTCACAACGCGCACACACACGCACAAAAATCACCTCCGAAAGTAATAAGAGCCAGAAGAAACAAACATAATTTTTTGCGCTTTTATTTAGAAGGAGGTGATAAGATGGCTGAGAAAAAACCTATCTTCCGATTTCTCCTGCTGAAAATTAGGGAAGCAGGATACAAACTACTGGAAGACGAAAAGAAATGGAAAGAACTCCTTGAAGATGATCTTAAGAACCTTGAAGAGGTTGGTGGCAAACACGTCATCGACTGCGACTGCCGTTGGTCAGACGGAGAGTACGCTTTTTCTTCAGTTTCGGAGTTTCCAGATATAGAAGCCCTTCAGAAACATGCTAAATTCGAGGAAGAACACGGATGGTTTAGGTATTTTGATTACAAGTTCTACTTGGGCACTCGTTACGAGTTGTAATGAGGCAGGTTTATCGGTTCTAATGTGTTCAGCTAACTCTATTTCTTCTGTTAAGGGTGCTATAGCACGCGACCTACTCGGCGGACATGTGGATTGCTGAAATGTAAGTCATCTTAAAGTTTGACTATCTGAGCGTGGGGTACACCTTCTATATTTAGCACGGCTTCAGGGTGCACGTAGCCTTTCTCTATGGCTTTTTCAACGCAGTTCTTGCCCACCATGTTCACTATCGTCGAATTCGCAATCATACCCACCGCCTCTTCGACAGAAACTTTGCCGCCATTGTAAAATTCGTCTTTCACGTGAAAAACAATTTGCCCTTCCTTCAGAGTCTTGCCAAGCATTTCGCAGTCACAAATAGCCAAAAGCACGTTCCTGCCAACCTTCTTAAGATTAACGTAGGCGTCCAACTTTCAACACGCTCTCACAACTGCTTTATAGACGACCGCGCACCACACGCATTACACACTAGAAAAGACAGGCGCTTCTCCTTCACAACCTTCGTATCTGGACGCTTACAGACAGGGCAAACCACAAAGCTCTCCATATACCGCTGCAACAACCGTTCAAAGCTATCTCGCCGAAATTTGCCTTGAAAAATCGCTCTCGAATCATGATACGCTACAGCCGTAGCCATCTCCCGCGTCAAAAACTTCAATATATGCTGCGGATCACGATCCAGAACGTCGGCGACCTCCTTGAAATTAGATATTATCGTACGCATACCAATCGTAGAAATAAGCAGCTGGGGCAACTCCAAACGCTCGCGCTTCAGCGAAACCTCTGGCATCTGCGAACACGCCCGCTTCAACAGCTCATCATAGTCATACTTCATCTCTTCTCTCGCCAAAACAACATGAAGCAACATACTATTTAAAACTTATAATAACCAAAACAAGAAAAACACCATCATAAAAACACAAAAAACACAGTGAAACCAATATTAATTTGAAAATCACAAGTCTATTACGGCAATTCACATAGAGGAAAACCCTTGGCAGAACAACAAAAAACAAAAGAAATAGCAATAATAAACCAGCAACTCGCCGTGTTGAAAGAGCAAGCCAACAAGGCAAATGCTGAAACAAGAACATACATGGAAAAAAGAGATGAACTCAACGAACAATTCAAAAAACTCCGCCAAGAAATCTACGAACTCAAAAATGAACGCAACAGTCTAAACGAAAAAGTCAAAACTCTGAAGCAGCAACGTGACGAGGCACGAACAAAAATTCGAACAATCATCGAAGAAATAAAAACGCGCCGCCAAAAAATCACAGAGCTAAAAAAGAAAACGCCGGAAAGGAGCCGTCAAGAACTGCAAAAAGAACTCGAAGATATCGAATGGAAAATCCAAACTACATCGCTTGACCTGCAAGAAGAGAAAAAGCTAATAGAAAAAGTCAAACAACTCGAAACGCAACTGAACGTTTACAAGAAAATCGAACAACAAAACAAGAAAATCACCGAGCTAAGAAAAGAACTTAAAACGCTTGAAACAAAAGGAGACGCGTTCCATCAGGAACTAACCGTCACAGCCCAAAAAAGCCAAGAAATCCACGCTAACATGCTCGCCAAAATCAGCGAGTCAAAAAACATTAAAGACGAAGCCGACAGTCAGCACTCTGCTTACCTTCAAGCAAAGGAGCAAGCCAAGCCTCTAAATGAAGAAATAAAAAAACTAATAGAACAAAGGAAAAAGCTGCAGGACGCTATGCGAGAAGAAGACGAAAGAAAAAAGAAGACAGCAGAGCAAGCTCTCAAAGAAAAGCTCGGGTCTCAAGCGAAAGAAAAGCTACAGCGCGGCGAAAAACTAAGCTGGGACGAGTTCCAACTCCTCGCAGAAGACAACCCCCAAACGCAAGATTAAAGTTACCCTTATGGAATAATTAGGAGCAGAGACCAGATGAACGAAAAAGAAACGGCGGAACAACAAACGCAAAAGCGCATTCTCATCCTATGCGTAGACAGAGACGGCGATCTGGAAGCAAAAGCGGGAATCAAAACACCCCTCATGGGAAGAACCGCAAACATAGACGCCGCAGTGTCCTTAGCTCTGCGAGACCCAGAAGAACCAGACGCCAACGCCATGTTCGAAGCAGTCCGCCTCAACGACCGCCTGCAAAACGAAAAGAAACCCGAAGAAGCCTTCGAAGTCGCAACAATATCTGGGTCAGAACTGGGCGGAGTGGGCGCTGACAGAAAGCTTGTTGCTGAACTGAACATGATACTGGATTCTTTCAGCGCAAGCGAAGTCATCTTGGTCACAGACGGCTATTCAGACGAAGCGGTCTTGCCGCTTGTAGAATCCAGAGTTCCCGTCTCATCCGTTAGACGAATAGTTATCAAACACAGCGAATCAATCGAGGAAACTGCAGCTCTCTTCTCAAAATATATCCGACTTTTAATGGATAACCCTCGATATTCCCGAATCGCCTTAGGCATACCAGGACTACTGTTTTTCATTCTGGGAATCCTCGCCATATTCGGCGCGGTTACTTATTACCTCATCTCCATAATTATCATCTTTGGCGGTTTCATGCTTGTAAAGGGCTTCGGGGTTGACAAAGCAGCCAAAAACTTCTACAAGTGGGCTAAAGAATACTCGCCGCCACCCCTTCCCGTTCAAATCTCGAACTACACTGCCATCGCAGGAATCCTATGCGTAGCAATCAGCATATACATGGGAGTAGCAAGCGCTGCAGCCAACATAGCACCGGTTCCCGCGGATTTGCCCGGATGGCTCAGCGCTCTTCCAGTCATAGCGGGCTTCTTCATAAAAGGCGTAATGGATCTCATGGTGGTAGGCATAGGCACCATACTGTTCGGAAGGAGCATCCGCTTGTATTTTGAACGAGACGTGCGAATGTTACGAAACGCTGCCCTAATAGTGTCCGTTGCTTGGTCCCGTTGGATTCTTGACGGAACCGCAGACATCCTCATCAATCCCGGACTGGGATATGAAAAGTTGGTTTTCGCCATAGTTGTTGGCGTCCTTATAGGCATAGCCTCAGTTCTGGTCATATTCATCATTCACAGGTCAGCTAGAGGCTTCTTCGAGAAGTCAAAAGCAAAGGTTGGCGAGTTTGGAGAAAGTTAAATTTGCCATCATCGGAGGGAGACTGAAATAAAGCAAGCTTTAATTGAAACCGTTAGGGCTTTACTCTTGGCACGCAAAGAGTGTCCGTGTCACGATACCCTTAAAGATGCGAGGTTCACGTAGTGGTTCTCAAGAAACTTCTCTCCGTTATCGGCGCATACAAAGCGTACGAGAAGTGGTTGTGGATTCAAGTTAAGAACGGCGAGAAACTGGAGCACATCGCCATCATCTTGGATGGAAACAGACGGTGGGCTTCGGAGAAGGAGCTTAACCCTTGGCTGGGTCACAAGAAAGGCGCTGAGACGGTTGAGCAATTGCTGGATTGGTGTGAAAAACTCGGCGTCAAATTTGTGACTCTTTACACGTTTTCCACGGAGAATTTTCGGCGTTCGCCAGAGGAAGTTGAGGAGATTATGCGGATTGCTGAGGTAGAGTTCCGCAAGCTCTTGACTGACGAGCGCATACACCGAAACAAAGTCCACGTTAAAGTCATCGGACGCTTAAACCTTCTGCCTGATAGCCTGCAGCAACTCATCGCGGATGTGGAGAAAACCACTGCAAACTATGATGGTCAGTTTTTGAATTTCGCTTTCGCATACGGCGGCAGAGCTGAGATCGTCGACGCAGCTAAGACGATTGCAGAGAAAGTGAAGGAAGGCGAATTAGGTCTTGATGATGTGAATGAAAGCACGTTCGAGAAATACCTGTACACTTCGCACATGGCTAAACAGGATCCCGACTTGATCATTAGAACCTCGGGCGAGGAAAGACTTAGCGGTTTTCTGCTCTGGCAGTCTGCCTACAGTGAACTTTGCTTTTTGGATGTTTACTGGCCTGATTTCCGTTTTATAGATCTTTTACGGGCTATTCGAACTTTTCAAAAGCGCAAGCGACGTTACGGCACATAAAAAGTTGGTTGGTTAAATAAAAATTTGTTCTAAAACTGAAACACATTGCTATTTGATGCCGAGATGTTTGTTTATTCTTTTCCTTTTGAAGCTACAATCAAAGTTTATGGTGTGTGCTTTCGTTTTTTGAAATAGTTTTTTAGTGGTTCCCAGTAGAAATCTATCCATCCTTGCTTTAAATCGTTCTCTTGCTCTGCTGGGATATCGGAATGCACCATTGTTACCTCTGTTTTGCCGCTGACTTCTCTGAATGTTAATTCTAACCTTGACGGAGGATAACTTTCAGGCCATTCTGTTGTAACCCACTCTTGAACTATTTTCTTTCCTTTTTCGAGTTCAAGGTTCTTGCCTGAGATGTATCCATCCCAAGCTGTGAACTTCCCACCGACGACGGGATTGTTGGTCGCTTTGCTTCCAGTAAACTCCGCGTGTTTTTTGGCATTCGTATAAACATCGTACACCTCCTCAGGCATTGCCGAGACGATGACTTTTTGCGTTATGGTTGTTGTCTTAATCTTCATGAAACATTCCTCAACTAAGCCATAGTTTGCTGACTTACCTTATAAGTACGCCCATTCTCGTTGGGTTGGCTGGATTAAAAATTAAGATTTTATCCTGAACACCTCATGCTTCTCGGTATCTGTGGTTAAAAGTTTTTAAGCGCGCTTTTTGGCGCTTACAATGGAGATAACGTCTCTGTCCTTTAAAACCGCGTCTTCTCCTATCCTTTTTCTTCCTCGTGCGTCCACTGCGTAAATGAAGCTTTCGCCCAGTTCTGTGTGGATGAGGTAAGCAAATTGATGGGCAGTTGTCCCGTAAGGCACGAGGTAAGCGTCTGGCAACACGCGACCATTGTGGTTGGCTAAATGCTCTACATCTTCAACTGGATAAACGGTTATCATGCTTAGGAGCTTGAAGTAAGCCGTGTTTATTGCGTCTTGGACTCCTGTCGAACCGTTTTTAAGAAGGATTTTTTCTCTTATGATTTCCAGCGCTTTTGTTTGGCTTTCGGATAGTTTTTCTGGCTGTGTTATTTTGAAGTTGCCGTCGCCTGGTTTGTAGTCGATTAGCTGTTTTTCTGCCGCGCGCCTAAGAGCTAGTTCGGCTTCTGCACAGCAGGGGATAACTGTGTAATCTAGTTTTTTCAGCCTTTCCAAGTTTGCCTCAGCGGTTGGCAGGTCAATTTTGTTGGCTACTATCAGCATTGGCTTTGAAATTTGCCTCACCGTGTCGACGAATCTTAGGAAGTCTTCGTCGCTCCAGGCGGTTGGCTTGTCAGCGTTTAAGCCTGCTTTTTTGGTTGCGTCGAGGATGTGGCTGCGTTTTATGGCTAAGCCGCTTAAGCGTTCTTCCAGCATCGTGTAGAGGTCTTTTGATTCGGCTTCGGCTGTTCTCGCGAGTTTGGGCCAGTCTTTTTTGAGTATGGACGCCATCCACATTGTTATTTCTCGCTCTAGGAACTGCACATCTTCCAGCGGGTCGTGCTCGCCTAGCTTGCACAGGCGCCCTTCGCAGTCTGTTCCGCCAGAAGCGTCAACGACGTGAATTAGCGCGTCTGCCCTGCGTATTTCATCCAAGAACTGATTGCCTAATCCGCGTCCTTGCCATGCATCTGGAACGAGCCCTGCCACGTCAATCAGCTCCACAGGGATGAGTCTTATGCCGTCTAGGCAAAGGGAGTTGGATGGGTTGTCTTTGACTTGAAATTCTTCGTGGACGCAGGGTGTTCGCACGTAGCCGACGCCGCGGTTTGG
>DATDQZ010000162.1:0-7572 GCA_035292005.1 Bathyarchaeia archaeon
ACGCCAAAGAGCTGGTAACCAGAGCGATAAAATCAGCGATAAGCAGAGACATAATGAGCGGTGATGGCATAGACTTCCTGATAATAACCAAGGAAGGAATAGCCGAAGAATCAATAAAATTTTAAACTCACCAGTTTTTAAACCGAAATCACATAGTGGTATCTAGGAATAATGCTGTGGCTGCGCCATGGAGGAAGCATGGTTTGCCGTTCCAACTGAGCCTAAAAGAAGGAAAATTCCTAATAGAACTCGCGCGAAGCGCAGTAAAAGAATACTTGGAAACAGGAAAGTACGTTAAAGCTCCAGAAAACACCCCGAAAAAGCTTTACGAGCGATGCGGAGTTTTCGTCACCATAAACAAAGTGAAGAACGGAGAGAAAGAACTTCGAGGCTGCATAGGGTATCCTTATCCAACGGATCCTCTCGTGGAAGCAGTCATCGATTCGGCAATAAACTCGGCAACGCAAGACCCACGGTTCTATCCGCTCTCTTTAAGCGAGCTTGACGAGGTAGTTTTTGAAGTAAGCGTGCTCACGCCGCCCGAAGCGGTAGAAGTGAAAAAACCAGAGGAATACGTGGCTAAAATTAAAGTTGGCGAAGATGGTTTAATAGTTGAGAAAGGCATGTTCAAAGGGTTGCTTTTGCCTCAGGTGCCAGTGGAATGGGGATGGTGCGAGGAAGAATTTCTATGCCAATGCTGCATCAAAGCAGGGCTTCCTCCAGACAGTTGGCTGACGAAAGGCGCCAAAATCTACAAGTTTAACGCCATAATTTTTGAGGAAGAAACACCGCAAGGCGAAGTTAAGCGCAAACTCCTCAGCGAAAAATAAATTCACACGGGTTTATTTTACAATGTTTTCGATGATTTCAACTGCCCTATCCAAACCTTTAAAGTTATTAGAAAACCTGTTTAACTTCTCAACATTGCTTTTGAAGAATTGCTTCTTCTCTTCGATTCTTTGAACAGCCAACCTCAATCCTGCGCTACTTTTGACAAGTATTGAGCAACCTAGCTTCTGGAGCTTTGCAGCATTTCCCAACTGCTCAGGCTGCGTTGGAACACAAATGCTTGGTTTCGCGTATTTTATGGTTTCGAAGCACGTTATGTGCCCGCCGCTGAAAACTATCAGCCGCGCGTTCCGCATACATTCTTGGCGCTCTTGCGAGGACAGCCACGTGTGTATCTCGCAGTTTCCAATCTTTGCGGTATTTTTCTCGCCAAGCAACCCCAAGCTTACTATGCTCTTCGTTTCAAGTCCTTTCAACACTGGAATTATCATCTGCATCAGCTTCACTCTCGTTCCGAAAGGCCCGCTTATCGGAGCGAAAATGTGCTCTTCTGAGCCCTTCACAAGCGTGGTGTCGACGAAACTGCCCCCAAATTCGATTTTTTCCCTGATTCCCATTCTGTCCAAATCGTCTAGGTTATACTCGCAGACCGTGTATGGTGGCGCATTGTCAGGTATAATTATTTTTGAACACTGTTTCACGTAGCGTTCGGTGAATCGCTCCCCTGGGTTGAGCACGGGAGAAAAGCCGTAACTTGGTCTGATGAGGTTTGTTATGTAGACCGAGGGAATTTTCCATCTGTGCGCGAGTCGTAGCGCGTGCATGTCACCATCGGAAACGATCAAGTGTGGTCTAATTTTTCGGATGTGCCGCCTAAGATCATAATAGCGATGCACAGTTTCCATCGCATTCGAATTCTTCATCTCAAATGTACCTTTTTCATAGTTAAAAAAAGGAAGCGGAAACAAAATATTCATGAGCGACGCTGAAGTGACGATTCCGTGAGCGTTTTCATACCACGCCACGGGTGTGCACGAGTAAACGTTCTTGAATTCTTTTTTTAGTAGTTGATAAGCTTTGCCTCCAGAGAAAAAGAACAGTTCATGCCCGTTTTTCTCCAGTCTCTTTCCCAGCGGTATAACTCGGGATACATGCCCTAAACCGAGTTCGGAACAACTGAGCAGGAGTCTCATACTTCACAAGTGAGCATGTCGATTTATTTTAGTTATCCCTAATTGGTAACGACAAAAGCAAGTATTTTAAGCTTAAACACGAAGAATAAAAGCCATGTTTATGCCGCGTAAGGTTTTGGAAGAAAAACTCAAACAGATACTCGCTGAAGACATCGGACAGGGCGACGTAACGACCGCGGCGGTTGTTCCTTCAGGCTTGACAGCTGAGGCTGCAGTGATAGCTAAAAAGGCGGGAATAGCGGCTGGAATAGAAGAGGCTGTGACCCTTGCGGAAAGTCTCGGACTCATTGTTAAAACCGAAGTTGCGGACGGAGAAAAAATCAAGAACAGGCAGGTCATCATGAAGATTTCTGGAGACGCAAGAACTATTCTCTCAGCTGAGCGAACAATGCTGAATCTTCTCTCGCGCATGAGTGGCATAGCAACAACAACAAGAAAGTTAACTGACGAACTGAAAAAAGCCGGCTCAACAACGAAGATTGCGGCAACGCGCAAAACAGCGCCGGGACTGCTCTACTTTGATAAGAAAGCCGTGCTTGTAGGCGGCGGCGACCCTCATAGATTACACTTGGACGACATGATCCTGATAAAGGACAACCACGTTGCATTGGCTGGAAACGTCGAAAACGCAGTGAAAAGAGCAAAACAAAATGTTTCATTTAGTAAAAAAATCGAGGTAGAAGTCTCAAGCGTTGCAGATGCTTTAAAAGCCGCGGAAGCAGGAGCAGACATAATTATGCTTGACAATTTCTCTCCAAAGCAAATCAAAGAGGCAGTCAAATCATTCAAAAAGGCGGGGTTTTTTGGGAAAATCCTGTTGGAAGCAAGCGGCGAGATTACAGCGGAAAATCTTCTGGGATACGCCGCTACACAAGTCGACATTATAAGCTTGGGAGAACTCACTCACAGCGTTCGAGCACTGGATGTGAGCCTGGAGATAACGCGAATCGGCGACAAAGGAAAAAAGACTGGTCTCTAAATAGCCTTGTTCTTGTTTGGTTCAGGCGCCAATAGATATTAACGCCGTTTCTATGATGGCGCCCAAAAGAAGCAAAATTGCACAAATAGAGACAAAAAGACTAGCATTCTTAAGTTCACGTAATCCTCGACCTTGCAGGATGCGTCGAAACAGCCAGATACTTTCAGTCATGGCAGCAGAGTATGCTGTGAATTCTATTAGCCCTATAGGGATAAACGTCACGGCTAATGCTACTATGGCTGGAATGCCTTCAGCGGCGGAGATGGCGCCTATTACTGTACCAGTGTTAAATAGTATGTAAAAACCAAGAAGCGGTCCGATGACGGGAATAAACATCAAGAGGCAAATCATGAAGTTATTCCCCAAAATATACGGTAATAACGTGTCGTCCTGTTTCATTGTGTTGATTGTTTGATTTAGGTTGTTACTAATGTCTTTTGCTTGTTGAGGATCCATTGGCATTAAGCTCCCAATTACCGTAATCATAATAGCAACTATGAAAACTACAATTGTGGACAGGACTCTTTTGCGTCTCGGCGAAGCATTTCGCCAAAAAGCTAAACTCAACAGGCAACAAACTCCTTTTTCTCAAGTTTTAGGTGTTATTTTTAAAGCGCGAAATCCTCTTGCACACGGGTTTAACGTTTCCACAATATTAACCTTGTTGAGAATTTCTTGCTTGCATTCAGCATATCCGCGAATATCGTGTTCCGCAGCCATAAGCGAGTAAAGATAGACTTGGCTTCCAGCTATTCTGTGCTGGCACTTGGACGGCAAACCTAACAAAATAGGCGCTTTGTCCTCGGTGACTTTCGCGCAGGCATACGTTACAGCGTGGGCGCCAGCTGTCAGCTCGGCAATCCGTACGGGAACACTTTCTTTTCCTATAGCTAAAACTTCCAAGCCGTGCTTTCTGCTGATTTCTCCTGCGATCTTTCTCAATTTGGGCAAGATTTTCAAAAGATGCTGCTTCGCTCTGTTGGAAATTTTCATGTTTGAAAGCTCAACCGGAGATAACTCTTCAAGAGAAATGGCGCCCAAAGACACGTCTAGGTGCACAACATCAGCTTTTACTTTCTCAAGCAAATCCCTGCAAAGCTCAGCCTCATGCACTATAACTTCGTACCCATTGTCCACTTCTCTGAAAATCGGCTCAGCCAACCGCGTGTGCGGCTCTCTGTATGGAGGATTAACCAGCACCGAGGCAGAAGCAACAATCTGCAACGGAGCAAATTTCGCGTCCAGTATAGCTGCTGAAGAATCTGCCGAAACAATCCGCAAATTTTTCACCTGTTTTTATATGAGCAGCATTAGGAAATTAGCTTTGCTATCTTATGTGATCAGGAGATTTCAGGTTCATTGCCAAAATGAACAGCTCGGAGCTTTTGGCGCGGCTTGCCTTCGGCTTTATGACCTTAACGGTTTTGAAGTGTTTCTCAACGGTCTTGATGAAGTCGTTAAGCATGTCGCCTTCAAACACTTTAACAAAGAAGCTTCCTGAAGGGCGCAAGATTTCCAAAGCAAGTTTCAATGCCTGATTTGCCAAGTCTATTTGGCGTGCATGGTCAACTTCCCATATTCCAGAAATATTTGGCGACACGTCTGAAATCACAACATCCGCTTTTCTAGGCAGAAAATCAAGGATTTGCTGCAGTGTTTCAGGCTCAGTTATGTCGCCCACGATTGTTCTCACGTATTCTTGAGGAAAAGGCGCAATGGTCTTCATATCCACGCCCAGAACGAAGCCTCTGTTTCCAACAATTTTTCTGGCAGCTTGAATCCAGCCGCCAGGCGCCGCACCCAAGTCAACTACGACATCGCCTCGCTGTACGAAATGGTACTTTGCTGCGGCTTGAGATAGCTTATAAGTCGCTCGTGAGCGGTATTGTTCCGCCTTAGCTTTTTTGTAGTAATAATCCCGCTTTCTATCTTGGATCCAAGCCTTGGGCAAAATCACCGTCACCTAATGCGGCTGGCTCACTTTTATCTAAAGAAAGAATCCATTCAGTGAGTTTCGCGCAGCTTTTCGGCGAAATCGTTGTTGTTGGGTCGCATCTCGCGTTGTCTTGGCATAGCAAGCATGGGCAGTCAACGATGGATTCTATTGATGCTGGAAGTCTTTTGGGGAAAAGGCGGTAGGTCCATCTTCCGCCTTGCAGTTCTTTTTCTCTGCGGATAAGCCCTTTTTCTTCCAGTTTTATGGACACTCTTGAGCCTTCTCTGCTGCTTGCGCCTAATTCTCGCCATAACTCCGATTGAAGTACACCTGTATAACCAGTATTCACCACGAAATGGAGGGCTTTCTGTTCAAGATCATTACGTTTCGGCATTGTTGATCAGTTCCAAGTATCACATTAAATATATGCGTGGTTCCAAATAAAAATATGTATGCCAAAAATGGAAGAATAGCATGAAGGAATGCGCAGAAATGAAAAGACCAGCTGAAGCGTACTGTTTAGGCGTGGAATCCACGGCTGATGACTTCGGCGTTGGAATATCAACTTTCCATGGCGAAATACTTGCCAACGTATCGAACGCTTACATACCCGAAGAGGGCGGGATACATCCCAGAGAAGCCGCAAGACACCACGCGGAGGTAGCAGACAAAGTTCTAGACGAAGCCCTCGCAGAAGCAGGAATAAAGCCCAGAGACTTAAGCATAATAGCTTTTTCTCAAGGTCCAGGTTTAGGACCATGCCTTCGCACGGGAGCAACTGTAGCCCGAGCGTTGGCTTCATACCTTGATGTCCCCCTTGTGGGAGTGAACCATTCAGTAGCCCACATTGAAATCGGGAAGCTCAAAACTGGCGCGCGAGATCCGGTGACGCTTTACGTTTCTGGCGGCAACACCAATGTCTCAGCTTTCGATTCTGGACGTTACAGAGTTTTCGGCGAGACTCTGGACATTGCCCTCGGAAACTGCTTAGACGTGTTTGCGAGGGAAGCGGGTCTCAGACATCAGAAGGGCATGCCGCTGGGAGCCGCGTTGGAACAGTTAGCCGCTAATGGCGAGAGGCTGATTTCTCTGCCGTACACGGTGAAGGGCATGGACGTTTCTCTGAGCGGCTTACTCACAGCCGCCACTAGCTTGCTCCACAAAGGAAGATGCAAACTCGAAGATTTGTGTTATAGTCTTCAGGAAAACGCGTTTTCGATGGTTGCTGAAGTTACTGAACGAGCGTTGGCGCACACTGAGAAGGAGGAGGTTCTGCTGACTGGTGGCGTAGCGGCTAACAAGCGGTTGCAGGCAATGCTTAAGGCAATAGCGGAAGAGCATGATGCGCGGTTTAGTGTGGTGCCGCGCGAGTTTGCAACGGATAACGGCGCCATGATTGCTTGGACTGGAGTATTAGCCTACACGCATGGCGCAGTCACACCTATCGAAGAGAGTTTTGTTAAGTTAAGGTGGCGTCTAGAAAAGGTGGATGTTTCATGGGTGAAGTAGCTTCGCGGACGCTGCTGAAGAAGGGGGCGGAAGCAAGCCTCTTTCTCGCAGATTGGCATGGCAGAAGAGTAGTCATTAAGGCGCGGTTTCCAAAAAAATACCGTCCTGTGGAGCTAGACGTGAAAATTCGAAGTTACAGAACAGTGCATGAGCCGCAGCTGATGCATGAAGCAAAAAAAGCTGGGGTGCCAACGCCGACGATTTTTCTTGTAGACGTAAAGAATGCTGTGATAATAATGGAGTTTATAGAAGGAAAACAGATAAAGCAGTTGCTGGGCAACCTTTCGGAAAAGGAAAGAGAAGAAGTGTGCGTTAGAATCGGCGAGTTGATAGGAAAGCTTCACATGCACGGAGTGATTCATGGCGATTTGACAACGTCGAACATGATTTTGAGCTCTGAGGGCAAGATTTTTTTTGTTGATTTTGGGTTGGGCGAGAAAACGATGGAGTTGGAAGCCAGAGGAGTGGATTTGCACTTGATGAAACGCGCTTTGCAGAGTACGCATTACCAGTTTGTGGAAGAATGCTTCGAAAGTGTGATGAAGGGTTACTCGGCGGTTTTGGGCGCGGAAGAGACGGGAAAGGTTTTAGGGAAAATTAGGGAGATAGAAAGGCGTGGTCGGTATGTCGCAGAGAGAAGAGAGGAAGCGTAGCATGGAGTTCAAGTTGAAGGGCAAAGTCATCTTTTTTGCCACTAATAACGTTAACAAGTTCAACGAAGCCCGAAACATACTGTCGCGCCGTGAGATAGCTGTGGGTATGCTCAGAGTCAAAGCCGCTGAAATCCAAAGCGACAGCCTCAGCGAGATAGCGCAAACAAGTGCCATAGACGCGTTCATGCGATGCCATTTGCCCGTAATAGTGGAAGATGCAGGACTATTCGTAGACGCGCTGCGCGGTTTTCCAGGACCATACGCCGCCTACACGTACAAAACAATAGGCAACGCAGGATTACTAAAGCTGATGAAAAACGTGGAAGACAGGAAAGCCACATTCCAGTCGGTAATAGCATACTACGATGGGCACGGGGCACCTGTGCGCTTTGAGGGCGAAGCCGCTGGAAAAATAACAAACGAAGAGCGAAGAGGAAACGGCAAAGCAGGTTTTGGCTTTGACCCAATCTTTCAACCCGCTGGAAGCGCAAAGACGTTTGCCGAAATGACCGT
>DATDQZ010000163.1:0-5034 GCA_035292005.1 Bathyarchaeia archaeon
TGCGTAGAATGCTAAAGATGTTCAAACGGAAGAAGAGGATGCCCTTCCTAGGCAAAGGGTTGCCAACAGAGTTCAAGTAGGCTTTTCCAATGACCGTTTTAGAAAAAGCGTTAGGAATGCTTGAAAAGCATCCCCTATGCGACAACTGCCTCGGAAGACAATTCGCGTTACTCGGACACGGCATAGAAAACAACGACAGAGGAAAAACCCTAAAGCTCAGTTTAACACTGCAAGCCAGCGCCCTCAACCAATCAAAGAATGTTGAGGGCCTGAAAATCCTCAAAATTCTCGCAACCAACGGTTTTTCCCGCGAAGCCGCAGAAACTCTTCAGCACTTAAAAAAGCGTATTCCCAAAAAAAATCAATCAAAAACGTGTTTCCTATGTGAGGACAGATTCCAACTTCTTGACGGTTTTATTCACAAAGCCTTGAAAGAAACCGCTTACTACGAGTATACTACTTTTCTGGTGGGCGTGGAGTTACCGGTTGCGGTGGAGGAACGCGAAGACGAGTTCAAAGCCGCGTTTGAAGTGGGCTACGGCGAAAGCATCCGGCACGAGTTTGCACGCTTATTGGGCAAAAAGGTTGAAGCGCAGACCGCTAAAACTGTGGAGTACCGAAAACCCGACATGGTCATAATCATCAACCCGTTCACGGAAGACGTCAAAATTCAGGTCAACCCTCTTTTCGTTGCTGGGCGATACAGGAAACTCGTTAGGGACATACCGCAGTCAAAATGGTTCTGCGCTAGTTGCCGCGGGAAAGGCTGCGAGAAATGCGGCTGGACTGGGAAGCTTTATCCTGAATCGGTGGAAGAACTTGTTTCGACGCCGTTCTTAGAGGCGGCGGAAGGCGAGAAAACAGCTTTTCACGCTTCGGGGCGCGAGGATATTGACGCGCGGATGCTGGGCAGCGGCAGACCATTCGTGATTGAAGTTTCAAAGCCCAAAAAGAGATTTTTGGATTTAAGAAAACTCGGAGAAGCCATTAACGCTCATGCTAAGGGTAAAGTTGAAGTTTCGAGTCTGCGGTTCACCAGCAGAGATGTTGTTAGGCGGTTGAAGAAGGCGGAGTCCGCGCAGAAGGAATACCGCGTGTTAATGGAGTTTGAAAACGAAGTGTCGGAAGAGGCGCTGCGCTTTCTGGAGGAAAAGCTGACTAACGCCTCAATCAAGCAGCAGACGCCGCTGCGCGTTTTGCATAGGCGGGCGGATTTAACCCGAGAAAAGTACATATATCAGGTTAAAGTTAAGAAGGTGTCGCCTAGGAAGGTTGAAATGGAAATCCGCTGCCAAGGAGGCCTCTACGTTAAAGAGTTGGTGTCTGGAGATAAGGGAAGAACAACGCCCAGTGTTTCGGAACTGCTCGGAAACAAAGCGAAGCCTATCAAACTTGATGTTTTGAACGTTATCCTAGAAGAGTCAGTAAGGTGAAAGAATGAAAAAATCAAAAGGGCATCGTCGTGGGACTCGTCGGCTTCTGAAGAAGACGACTAGAGAAAGTGGGAAGCCGAAGCTTGGCAAGCTGCTGCATGCGTATGAGCCAGGCTCTCAAGTGATAATTAAGGCGGACTCGAGTGTGCAGAAGAGTTTACCCCACAAGCGTTTTCACGGCAAGATTGGCACTGTAAAGGCTAAGCGGGGGCGTGGGTACGTGGTAAGCGTGACTCAGGGTGAGGCTGTCAAGGAAATAATCGTTAGGTCTGAGCATTTAGAACCGTATAAGGGTGCTTAGGAATGAGTAAAAGGGAGTTAACCGAGAAGAAACTTGCGTTGCCGCAGGTCAAGCGGGAACTGGCGGCTATTGGGGAGGAGAATCTGGATCAGTTCCAGCGGCGTACGTTTGACTACGTGTCCAAGTTTTCCAGGATGGATGCTGCGGCTGTTGAAGGGCTTTTGGAGCGCTTAGTGAAGGAGTTTGGTTTGGAAGAGGCCGAGGCGATTCAGATAGTTAATTGCGCGCCAGAAAGTGTGGAGGAGCTGAGGGTTTTTCTGGCTGGCGGTCGCAAGATTGTTGAAACGGCGAAGTTGGAGGCTATTGTTAGCCTTTTGAATGAGAGCAGAGCGGTGAAGGAGTAGCAAGCGGCTAAGTATTTTTAAGCAGATAGCGGGATAAGATAGAGGAGATCAGGGACTGCTATGGAGAAGCGGTACGAGGAGTACGCTTATGTGCTGGATTTCTTGCCGCACGGCCGTCCTGGTGTTCACGTTGCGGGGAGGGCTGGTTACCGAGCGGGAGCGCTGATTCAGTGTGTTGGTGAGGAGTTTTTTACGCTTTTGGAGGCTTTGGTTAAGGAGGGCTTAGTGCTTAAGCCTGGTGATCGGGTTTATGTTGGGAAGGAGTCGCGTGAGGAGGTTACGTACATTATTGGCAGGGTCGGCTATGACGAGTTGACTGGTGCTGCGAAGGCGGAGCTTCCTGGCGTGATAGCGCGTATAGCGTTGAATCGTGAGGAGTGGTTTGTGAATTTCTTTAACACTGCTCGTGCGATTACGCCGCGGATGCACGCGTTGGAGTTGATTCCTGGGATTGGGAAGAAGTACATGTGGCAGGTTATTAACGAGCGTGAGCGCCGGGCGTTTGAGAGTTATGAGGATTTGCAGAAACGTACTGAGCTGCCTAGTCCTGTGAAGTTGATTACGAAGCGGGTTTTGGAGGAGCTGGAGGGCGACAGCAAGTACCGCTTGTTCACGCGTGAGCATTAGCTATGAGTGTTGAAGAAACGAAGCGGTTGCTTCGACGGTTTCGAATTGTTCCGAACAGGCTTTTGGGACAGAATTTCATGGTGGAGCCTTCGGTTTTTCCATTACTGAGCGATTACGCTTCACTGGGCAAGGCGGATGTGGTGCTGGATGCTGGTGCGGGCTTCGGGTTCTTGACTCGTTTCCTAGCGAAGAGGTGCAAAGAGGTGGTAGCGGTTGAGAAGGACCCGCAAGTAGCGGAAGTGTTGCGTGAACAGCTTGGAGGCTTAGCCAACGTGACGATAGTGGAGGGTGACGTGTTGAAAGCAGCGTTGCCCGAGTTTAGCAAGGTGGTTTCGATTCCGCCTTACTATTTGTCTTCGCGTTTGGTGACGTGGCTTCTTGAGCGGAAAGTTGAATGTGCAGTCTTGGTTTTGCAGAAAGAATTCGCCAATAGGCTCGTGGCTGCTGTGGGCAGCGAGGATTACGGGTGGTTAACGGTTGTGGCTCACTGTGTGGAGGTTGAGCTGTTTGATGCAGTTCCCAAAGAGATGTTTTATCCTCAGCCCGAAGTTGATTCGGTTATCGTGCGTTTAGTGCCTTGGAAAACAGCGCCTTTCGAAGTGAAAGATAAAGCGTTTTTCAGGCGGATGGTGCAGTGGTTGTTCACCGAGCGCAACAAGAAGCTCAGCAACGCGCTTGTGCCTTTTATCAAGAGTACGTTTAAAGTGTCGAAGGAAGAGGCTAAAAAGCGAGTTTGCACTTTGCCGTTTGGTGAAAGGCGCGCGCGAGAGTTGTCACCTAAAGATTTTGGAGCGTTAGCCAATGCCCTCACGGACTAAACGCGTGTTCTTCGATGATTTCGTGTTTGTGGTTGATGAAAATGTATACGAGCCTGCTGAAGACTCATTTCTCTTTGCAGAGAACCTTGATGTGAAAGAGGGCGAGCGAGTGCTGGACATGGGCACAGGCTGCGGCATACTAGGCATAATAGCCGCCGAAAAAGCGAGCGAGGTGGTTGCAGTAGACGTGAACCCTTATGCAGTACACTGTGCAAAACAAAACGCAGAACTCAACAATGCGCGTAGTAAGATGGCTTTTGTGCAAAGTGACCTCTTCACATCTATAAGTAAAAAAGCAAAGTTTGACGTTATTCTCTTCAACGCTCCTTACCTGCCCGCGGACGAGAGCGAAACGAGTTCTTGGATTGGACGCGCATGGTTCGGCGGTGCCACAGGCAGACAAGTTATTGACCATTTCATTTCCGAAGTACCCAAGCATCTTAAGCGGACAGGTCGTATTCTCCTAATGCAGTCGACATTGGCAGGTATAGATGAAACACTATCCAAATTCGCGAAGTGCCATCTGAACGCACGCGCCATGGCAATCCGTGCTTTTCCCTTCTTCGAAACGGTAGCTCTTCTGAAAGTAAGACATTCTTGACAGAAATTAGCCTGTTATTATTTCCCATGTAGATTCAGGTATTACTTTTCGACACCTTTATTGTTCTTTTAGGAATATCATTTAAAAGGAAAGCAGAGAAGAGGAAAAGTCGGAAGACTTGTCAAGCCTAGGGTATCTCAAGAAGACTGGCTGAAGGAAAGGCTACGGAATGTTAAGCAATGAGGAAAGAGAACTCCAAATCGAACTTACAAAACTCCAGATTGAACATGAACACAGAATCTCCAAACAAACCATTTTCCTTTCTGTACTTATCTCCTTGATTGTGACCACCCTTTCGGTCTATCTTCCCATTGGGGTCATGCTGAACAATCTTCTTATTTTCCTTCTCGCACCAACAATCAATTCTTTTCTTGTTGTCTTTGCCGCTAAAATACTGATTGACATAGATCAAGCGGAAAAACGACTTGCGAGCGAAATTCAAGAATTAAAGAAAAAGTACCTTTGGTAAATGGATTTAGGTAATACTTTTCGGTGCGTTTATTTTTCCCTCTTGTCTGTTAAATGAACGGCGTCTTACCGATACTGAGCAAGTGTACCATTTCCAGACGAACTCAATAACACACCATTCCCGAAAAGATGTTAAATGTTGTTTTGTGGATGCATAGGTTTAATACTGTGTTGCTAGCATAATGGTGATTGGCAAAAAGAGATTTTTGTCTGAACAGTATAAGGAGTTGAAACAGCAAAAATGTATAACAAAGAGACACACAAGGCAACCTGCGCCGACTGCGGAAAGGAATGTGAAGTTCCCTTCAAACCAGACGGAAGTAGGCCAGTGTACTGCCGAGAATGTTACGCTAAACGAAGACCACCACGAAGATATTAAGCTTACAAGCTAACATCTTAACTTCGTTTCAAAAACAACTTTCCTTTTTTTTAATTTTTCCAT
>DATDQZ010000164.1:0-5150 GCA_035292005.1 Bathyarchaeia archaeon
TCTCCCATGCTTTTCAGCGTGGGATTCGGTTTGGACTTTTCCCATTTCGCTCGCTGCTACTAAGGGAATCCCGTTTTGGTTTCTTTTCCTCCCCCTACTAAGATGTTTCCGTTCGGGGGGTTCCCGCTCCGTGAAGGAGCACTGTGACTCCGAAGAGCCACGGTGGGAAGTCCCATTCAGGTATCCCCGGTTCGAAGGCTGCATGCGCCTACCCGGGGCATATCGCGGCTTGCCGCGCCCTTCGTCAGCTCTCAAGCCGAGCCATTCTCCAGACGGCGTTGGCGTAGTCGGACCGTATGGTGGTATCTGTTTGGCGTTTGGTGAAAACCTTACTTATGTTGTTTGCGCGTCGTTTTGGCCTATGCATGGTGTCATCGTGAGCTTCGCGTTTTGCGGCTCAGTTCACCGCTTCACTCCGCATTCGTGTGGATGTGGAGTTGCATCTTGTTTTTTGATGGCTTTTTCTATGTTGCTGAACTGTTTTAGAAGTTGTTCTCGCTAATATAAGTGTTGTGTCGTGTGGTATAAGGGTTTTGAATGGTGTTTTGCTGGAGGGTTCTGGGTTTGGGTGGAGCTGGCGGAACTGATGTGCGATTTTTGTCTTATACCCCCTCTTTAAATAGTTTCCAAAAACGGTTTCTCTTAGACCCTCTATAGGTTTCTGCAATGAATTGCTATTAGGCTCCAAATATGATGGTTTGCCTGTGCGTTGGGCTTTCTCAGAATAGCCCGTGACTTGGTTTAGGCTGCCTTGCTGAATTTCACCTCCTAGAAGACGCAACATTTTTTCTTCACCAAAACAGAAAACGAAAGGCAAAGCCTATAAGAACCCTAACGAAATTCACAAATTTACCAATTCACAACCCACAGCGTCTCTAGTGCTCAGAAAAGACTATAAGATTAAATTTATAGACAAGAAGATATAGCATAACAGAATTGGTGGCTATGGTCACAAAGACACTCAAAAAAATGGAAGTTGAATTAGGGTTCGTTCACATACCCGCCAAAAACAGAGCGGAACTTATGGGCGACCTGTCGGTTCCGTTTGACACTAAGTTAAATGATTTGCCTGCGAAAGTTGACAAATACGGCAGACTTTGGTCGGATTATCTCAGAGACAGGTTTTCAGTTAACACAGAAGTGACCTTAACCAGAAATGAAAACGGATTCCAAGTTACTGCGAATGGACAAAAGCAAAAACCCGCTATTTCAGAGAACATACAGACAGCGGAAGATGCACAAGTATCCTCAAGTGTTCCTACCGCGAGTGCAGCGTTCGTCAACAAGCTGGTTTTCGGTAGCAGTGTAAACATGCACGAACTGGCTGATAAGAGCGTTAGTCTGGTTGTAACGAGTCCACCCTATTTTAATGCCCCTTTCGATTATCCAGACCTCTTCGACACATATGATGAGTTTCTGAAAATGATACGTGGAGTGGCAAAAGAACTTAAAAGGGTCATGGCTGAAGGGAGAATTGCCTGCTTTGTTTGCGACGACACTCTTATCAATGGCAGTAAGTTTCCTGTTGTTGCTGACATAACCAAGATTTTCATAGATGAGGGGTTCAAATATAGAGACCGAATAACTTGGGTAAAACCAGAAGGCTATATTAGAATAAGTCGAAGAAGCGGCGTGCTAATTCAGCACCCGTACCCGATGTACTTTTATCCTGACAATCTGCAAGAGTCAATTCTCATTTTCCAGAATGGAACTTTCGATTATTCCACAATTCCGAATGAGATAAGGCGAGAATCCAAAATCGACATGGAAGAGTGGTCAAAAAGAAAATGGTATCTTTCAGTATGGAACATTACTAATGTCTTACCTTTCAGTAACAGAATTGAAAAGGGAATTGCCGCTTTTCCTGACGAAATTGCCTATCGTCTTATAAAATTGTTTTCTTACAAAGGAGAAACGGTCTTAGACCCTTTTATGGGGTCTGGAACTACTTTGAAAGTTGCCTTGGAACTAAACAGGAACGTAGCAGGTTACGATATTGATATAGAATTGCTCGAAACGATTAAAGAAAAAACGGGAATAGGCAAACAAGTGAGGTTATGCGGTTCAAATAAATTCAATATCACAGTAAGAGAAGACGCGAAGCATTTAAGAACAGAGCTACAAAGGAGAGTCGCGAGAATTGCCAAATCTAAATAATATCTCCGCTGAAATTACAGGTGTCAAATACACTCCATATCTTTGCAGAAAGTTGCGTACATTTGAGTTGAAGGACCTTGTGCAAGCATTATCCGAAGAGTCGACCTTCATTCTAAGAATAAATCAACAACAAATTGCTGTCAGCTGGTGGGTTTCCGCAAAAAGAACACGGACGTATCCTTATGCTCGTGTTTATGACTCTCTTGCTTTTTCTGGAAAGAAAGTGACATTAATACCAATCGTCAAAGACGAAGGCGCTGATGGAGAAAGGGACTTCCTTCAATATGATACTGTTTCACTAATGAGCCTACTTGGTGTCTACGTGATTATCGGCTACTATGCTGACGCAGAGGTTAACTCCAAATATCCTAACAAGATAACAAGGCAACGCTACGACATCCAACAAATTACGGGCGAGATTCAGAAACTTCTTTCTTACCAATCAGATGCTCTACATTGGAATCTTGCACAATTAGAGAAAGCCGGTGAAATCGGAGAGAAAGCCATTGAAGCCTATAGTCGCATATCTACCGCACTTGGAGTTAACATGCATTCAATAGAACTCGCAAGGAAAAGAATTAAGGAACTGGAAAAAGGGAAGGAGACATTTCTCAAATTATCAAGAAACTTGGCGGAGAAAGCACAGAGAAGAGAAAGTATTACCAAGCAACCTAAAGAGAGACTTGATGGTGAAAAGGCTACAATAACAATCAAGAACTATCTCGGTGGCGAGTATTTCCTAACCAGTGACGAGGTGGAAATTCACGAAAATGAAATTTTCTTAATCGAAGGGAAACACACGAAAGACAAGAGGCTCCCTGCTCTAAGCGACATAAAGGACGGATTGCTGAGAATGATTTTGCTCACGAATATTCAAGATGTTAGAATTGGAAATAAGCAATTTACTTCGGTACCTATTCTTAAATTGACAACTGGGCACCCGGCAAAACTTGATTCCCTGAACCGCGAGGAACGAAAGACTCTTGGCTTATTGGAAAAAGAATCGGAAAAGAATGGTTTCAGAATATTAATAAATACTCATTTTCCAAAGAGAAAGGAATAGAAAGGCGCTTATGTTCTAGAATCATTTGGAGTAAAGTTAATAGACTAGCACTTAAGGGCCTGGCCACGGACAGATAATTCGAAGAACAATCAACCGAGGTGAACACAAATAGCAACTGACTTCAAAACCCCGATTAAATGTCCCAATTGTCACAAACTCCTGACAAGCGTGCAAATACAGGTAACAAAAGTAGTCGAATGGACCATTTACGACGAAGATAACACCGGAAGATTTGAAGACAACGGTCAAGGTGCAACAGAAATATTCTGTCACAACTGCAACGAGAAAATCGGCTGCTACGACGCAAACACAGAATGGGGTTTATTCCCAGACAGCACAGTGGTCGACTTCTAATTTCTTTGTGCATTCAGCAAGTATATCGTAAATGAATGCTGGCAAATTGACCATAAGAATAAAAGCGCCGATTACTCCCGAAAGTGCCGAAATATTAGAAGAAAAAATCAGAGACTTGCTCAGAAACTGCAACATAGAAGCAACAATTAACGATAGCATTACGGGCAACACGACCCTAACAACCGCTTGGCATAGAAGCTGCGAGATTTCTAGAGCATCCATATTTGTCTTCTTGTGCTTTGAGCGTTTAACTATTTAAAATGTTGATTATGGAGCCCCCGCTGGGATTCGAACCCAGGACCTTCAGCTTACAAGGCTAACGCCCTAGCCAGCTAGGCTACGGGGGCTTTGCGTAGTCTTAAGCCGTTTTCTCTAAATTAATTGTTTTCGGAAGAAAAGAGTTGTGCTTGATAATTAAATGAACTGTAAGCAGCAGGTCGCGGGATTAAGGTCCGCTCGAGGCTCCTTTATTGTTTTGTGTCTACGAGCTTGTATTTGCGGGCTTTGGTGTCTATGAGCTCGTTTTCGAAAAGTTTGCGAAGCGATTTAAAGAGTTTTTTGGGTGATTCACCTGTTTTCTCGGCGAGTTCTTGAAGCGTTAGCTCTCTGCCCTCTTTTAATGCAACTATGACAAGCTCGTCGGTTTTGTTCAGTTTCACCATGACTTTGGCATCCTCGAAGATGTGCGTAGTGGGTTGTTGTTTTGTGTTAGTGGTTCATAAGCCTTTTCCAATTTTGCGGTAAGCCGATGCGAAAAGAGACCCCATATAATTCTTCTACAGAAAAACAGATCGGTTACTATCACTACTCCTCTCCTTTTTCCCTAAAAAGACATTTAGGAATGAACAACGCATAAATCAATAGAAGATGAAAATAATGAGTTTAAAAAAGGCGTTATGGATATGGGTTTGTGCCTTTGTGGCGCTTGTGTTGTTGCAGATTCTTAGAACGCTCAATATTTTAGCAAGCGAATATGACCTTCTGATAAGTTGGATTTCGACAATTAGCCTAATCTTGCTTGGAATATTCATAGGCATACTCATTTCAGAGAAAAGAGTTCAGTTTCGATGGAGGATGATAATCTTTCTTCTCGTTTTTGCCGCGGGCTTCCTTGCCGCTCCACTTGTCGGAGTTGGCATACTTATGGTCGCCGACAAATTTCCCTTCAGCAGAGGAATCGAAGGTATAATCTTTGGAGGAAGCATGACAATTTACCTGTTACTTTACATGCTGCTTTGGTTTTGGCTTAATAAGAAGAAGAACATTTTCAAATTCGGCTATGCAACTGATGATTGAGAATGTCGACCTGATTTGCACGTAATTGAATGTTGCGTGTGGTGGACAGGAAAATAGACCGTGCCACTTATACATTGCGATACGGGATAATACAACAAATGATTAAAACATGTTAAAACAAACAATAACTCCCGCAGAAACTAACTAATGTGAGTGATATGCTAATGCGCGAATTTATCTTGTTCTCACGCTTGGGCAAAACCGATTCAAACTGGACTAGTTTGCATGATGCTGGCAGATTAGACATAGTGCATGAATGCATCGTCGCCAGCCTCTTCCT
>DATDQZ010000165.1:0-3846 GCA_035292005.1 Bathyarchaeia archaeon
AAAACGGTTTAAATTACTCTTTGCCTTTGAAGCGTTTTTGTCTGCCACGCGTACTCTCTGATAGTTGTGGTTTCTCCGTAGCCGCAGGCTGCGCATCTTTTCTTGCGCACGTGATAAGCGCGTCTTCCGCAGCGTCTACAGTGGATGTGTACGACTCTGCCCTGGTGTTTGCCGAAGGATGGTGTACCCTTTCCCAACGGTTGTCACCTAGGCGGCGGCGAAATAAGAATGACGTTGTCTCCGCGGACGATGATGAGCCCTAGTTTTCGCATGTTCTCAGTGTTTGTGGTGTCTTCTGTTTCTTCCAGAACAAGGTTTAAATGTTGGTCGAAACCCTTCAGTCGTCCCCGTAAGCTTTTTCCGCCTTTTAAGCGTACGAGCACTATTTTGCCCAAGTTCTGCTCAAGGATTTCGGTCGTCATTTCGCTCATTTTGAACCCTCATGGTGTCTTTATCTCTTGTATACTTGAACTTTCCACATTTAAACCTATCTAAGCGAAGCGTCAAGATTGCAGAGAAGAGTCTGTGCCCTTAATAATCTTGGAGCCGACGCTGTTGCTTCTGGAATCGGCGATTTCGTTGGATGGAAAGGTAAATATCATTTCTCTCACTCACCATTGTACAGAAATCTGCGTTGGAGAGTCTTGCCATGTCCCACAAGCATCGAAGGTATTCTTTGAAATCCAAGGAGGGGAAGCTAATCCTGAACAAGGTTTCTGAAAGGCTGAAGATTAATGTGGAAACCATTCTGGGTTCGAGAGTAAACATCGAAGTCGTTGAAGCGGATTTTGGTCCAATCTTCCTTGTGAATGGCAAGCCTTTGTTTTTTAAAGTCGAGGATAGTGTGTTGCCGACATTGTTTTTCAAGGAAATCTCTGCGCATACACCTAAAGTCGTGGTTGACATGGGTGCTGTTCCTTACGTGTGCAACGGCGCTGATGTTATGGCTCCCGGCATCGTGCGTTTTGAAGGTGAATTCAGCAAGGGCGACTTGGTTCTTGTGGTAGACGAGAAACATGGAAAACCGCTTGCCTTGGGAGAAATTCTTTACGACGCAGGAAACGCAAGGAACGTTAAGCAAGGTGTCGTCGTCAGAAACCTCCATTTTGTCAGTGACAAAATCTGGAATTTCGCTAAAGCGTTGATTGAGTAAACGTGAAGTTGTAATTTTGATTGTAAATTCATAAGGCACTTATTAATTCAATTCATATTAACTGTCAAAATTCAGACTTGGAATTAAGAAACGCTTAACTGTTGAAACATAATTAATAGTAGGAAGAGAGGAGAAATTTGCCGACACTGGGAATATTCCGCAAACAAAGGAAAGAGGAAGACGAAAAAACAGCTACGATTCCTCCTGAAGACAAAGAAGTTCTGGGCAAAACCTACCTGAAGGCTATGCCTCTCCGTGCTTTGTCAGACTTAGACGCTATCAAGAACGAGGTGAAGAACGGAAACATCCTCATTCTCCGTATAACGCCACTCGCAAGCAAAAGCATAGAAGACGTGAAACACGCAGTAAACGAGTTGTACGAATTCGCAGAATCCATCCGTGGAGACATCGCCCGTTTAGGTGAAGAACGAGTTGTCATATGCCCCCAGAACATAAGGATCTGGCGAGAAAAAACGCCAGTTTCAAACGAGCCCCTGCCTACAGCAGCCTAAAAGTTTCCAAAATTCCCGGAACAACAGCGCTGATGCCTGCTTTTTTATCTATAAAATTAGCCAAGTTCATGATTTTCGCTTTTTCTCCGTGGCACACGAAAATTCTCTCAGGTGTGGGCTTAAGATGAGTTAAGTAACTGATTAATTGCCGCCTGTCTGAGTGCCCTGAAAAGCCTTCGATGGAATCCACTTGCAGTTTAACCTGCACCACCGCCATTTTGCCTTCGCTGTCCATCATTGTAACCTCGCTCACGCCTTTCTGCACTCTTCTTCCCAAAGTGCCCTCAATCTGGTAACTAACGAAAATTATGGTGTTTTTCTCGTTTTCAGCCCAATTCTTAAAATACTCTATAACAGGTCCGCCTTCAAGCATTCCAGAAGTCGCCAAAACAATGCATGGTTCACCTTCGATTATGCTTTGCCTCACGCTGGGATGCTCTACAATCGTGAAGTAATCCGACTGGAATGGGTTAACTTCTTCGTGGAGGATGCTGTGGCGAACTTCCCTGCCCAAATACTCCGGATAAGCAGTGTGAATGGCTGTGGCTTCTGAAATCATGCCTTCGATGAACACGGGCGCTTCTTTCATCAATCCGCGCTTCATGTAGCCGTCGATGATAAGCATTATTTCTTGTGCTCTGCCCACCGCTGGCACAGGAATGAGCACTTTGCCCTTGCGCTCTAAAGTGTCATTTACGATATGGGTTAAACGTTCCTCAGCTTCAACTCTGGAGGGCATAATATCATCTGCTCCTCCGTAAGTGCTCTCGGTGATTACGGTTTCAACCCGTGGAAACTCGGTTGCCGCCGCTTCCAACAGCATGGTCCTTGCGAATTTGTAGTCGCTGGTGTAGACAATGTTGTGTAAGCCTTCGCCTATGTGCAAGTGTGTCAGGGCAGAGCCTAGTATGTGCCCAGAATTGTGCAGTGTCAATCGAATGTCCGGCGCAATGTCAGTCACAACACCGAACCGCAAAGGAATGGTGTGCAGAACACACTCGCGAACATCTTTCTGATCGTAATGGGGCGTTACTCCCTGCTTACTTGCCACATCCAAGTAGTCCAGCTGAAGCAGCGTCATCAAGTTTGAAGTGGGTGCAGAACAGTAGACAGGGCCGTCGTACCCGTACTTGTAAAGAAACGGCGTTAAGCCACAGTGGTCAAGGTGAGCGTGGCTTATGACTACCGCGTCCAGAGAGTCTATTTGAAATTCGGGAGAATCAAACCTCGGGAAAGCCTCAAAAGGTCTCTGTGAACCAGGGTTGATGCCGCAGTCCAATAGGACGCTGCTTTCGCGTGTTTTGATGAGAAAGGCTGAGCGGCCTACCTCTTGTGCTCCTCCAAGCACGGTCATGCGGACGTCGCCGACCTCGTAAACTTTCGGTCTGAAAATTCTCTCGCCTATGGTGCGCAGTATTCTCTCGCGTTCTTTGCTTTCTGAATGGAGATAATGCCGCATGTGAGTAACTATTTTTGAACGTATCGGAGGACTTCTCAAGACGTGGGGGCGCCACTTGGTTTTCTTTATGATTTCCTGTAGGACCACGCCGTTTCTTCCGATGGCTAATCCGGGTTTTTTTGTTTCAATTATTATTTCGCCTAGGCTGGGGTCAAAGTTTATGTCTGTTATTTCCGCTTCTGGAGATATGAGTTCGCGTGTTATCTTCTCCGCTTCTGTTTCTGGAAGTCTAACTGAAGGGTCAGAGCGTATAACTATTCTTTTGCGTATTACGCCGACGATTTCTGCCACGATGCTGCTTTGGTCGACCAGGACTTCTGGTTTCTTGGCGTAAACAGAAAGCATGGGTCCTTCGTATTCTATTCTTGTTACTTCTGCTTCTATTGGAACGTGCTCGAGTATGTAGTGGCTTATTTCTATCTTGTCTTTGTCTTGGTTTCGTGCCACGAGTTTAGCTTCCTTCAACTTGCCAGAAGTTTGCTTTTCTCCTCGTTGGTTAACTCGCGATAGCCGTTTTTATCGATTACTGTGATGTTGTAGTTGTTGCCGCTTGCGGCGTCTCGTTTCATAGCCGCGGTAACAGCTTTAACGATAATGGGTAATAGTTCTTCAACGGGCATGTCCTCTCGGTACTTGTCTTCAAGCACTCCGAGGGCTATGGGTGAACCAGAACCAGTCGCGACGGATTTCTCCTCTGTTAAGCTTCCGAACGGGTCTAAACT
>DATDQZ010000166.1:0-13290 GCA_035292005.1 Bathyarchaeia archaeon
CTCACATTTCTCCTATGAAGAAGAGAAGTGCATAATTAAATTTTGCGTGTTTCTTTAAAGCCTGCTGGATGGAAATGTTTATGGCAGTTAAAAACGATTTTAGCCTTGTCTAAAGCGGTCACGGTGTGAACGATTGCACACGAAAGAGATTGGAGAAAACCTGTTTCTCATAGACCTTAAAACTGGCGGATTCAAAAACCTCATCGCCAGCTATGTCCTTAAAGGAACTAAAGCAATAATAGTGGAAACTGGTCCGTCTTCTTCAATTCCCAATCTGCTTTCTGGCCTAAAAGAACTGAACGTCAAAGCTGAAGATGTGGCTTACGTTGCCCTTTCCCATGTCCATTTAGACCACGGCGGAGGCGCTGGCGCTTTGCTGAAGTTTCTGCCAAACGCCAAAGTCATCGTTCACTCGAGAGGCGCACCTCATCTAGTCAATCCTGAGAAACTTTGGCTGCAATCAAAAGAAGTTTTAGGGGATGTGGCGGAGATTTACGGCGCGCCCGAACCTGTTCCTGAAGACAGGCTAATCGTTGCAGCTGATGGTATGATTTTTGATGTGGGAAACAGTGTGAAACTGAAGGTTGTAGAAACTCTCGGGCATGCTTCGCACCATTTAAGCTATTACGAATTTCTGAGCAAAGGGATATTTCCAGGAGACGCCGCTGGCGTTTACCTCAGCGAATTTGATGTGGTTATCCCGACAACGCCGCCTCCTTTCCATTTGGACATCGCTTTAGCTTCTTTGGAAAAGCTCGTTCGCCTCAAACCTAAGGCTTTGTATTACAGTCATTTTGGAAAAGCAATGGACGCCATGCAGCGGCTCCAAAACTATGCACTGCAAATCAAGCTCTGGGCGAACATCGCAGAGGAAGGGGTAAAGAATAAACAAAGTTCAGATGCAATAGGGGAAAGGATATTTGCGGAAGACC
The DNA here is from genome assembly GCA_035292005.1 of Bathyarchaeia archaeon. Lineage (GTDB taxonomy): Archaea > Thermoproteota > Bathyarchaeia > Bathyarchaeales > Bathycorpusculaceae > DATDQZ01. The sequence continues at coordinate 933 of DATDQZ010000166.1, forward strand.
AAGCCATGCGTAAAATCGCTTCATTCGTGAAGTCGCACCCGATTTTCATGAAAACTGCCGTCGAAAACAGCGTGCAAGGCTTTATCGATTTTGCAGAAAAATCACAGATTTGATCTCGTGGTCAAAACTGTTTTATATATAGCCTCTCCTTTTTGTGTGAGGGTGAAATGAATGGAAGAAGGCGAAGGTCGTCATCCAACAGAAAAAATTCCTCTTGAAAAAATAGACAATTACACTTGGCGCATCCCACAATACAAGTCAGGAATGCGCGTTCCAGGCATGGTTTTTGCCAACGAAAACCTCTTGGAAAAGATGCAAACCGACCGCACTCTCTGGCAATGCGCTAATGTTGCACACTTGCCTGGCATCTACAAGTACGCCGTGACGTTGCCAGATGGGCATGAGGGTTACGGGTTTCCCATAGGAGGCGTAGCCGCAACGGATTATGACGAAGGCGTAATCAGCCCAGGCGGCGTTGGCTATGACATTAACTGTGGTGTTCGCCTCTTAACAACAAACCTTTTAGAACAAGATTTGCGTCCAAAGCTTGCTCAGTTGGCAGGCGCCATCTTTGAAAATGTCCCCTCGGGGCTTGGGAGCCGCCGAAAAGACTTCAAGATAACCACAGGCGACTTAGACAGGCTGGTTGTTGAGGGCGTTCAATGGGTCATCGACAGGGGGTTGGGTTGGCCTGACGATGCTGAGCACTGCGAAGAGCGCGGGTGCATGAAAAATGCGGATCCCAGCAAGGTTTCAACCACAGCCAAAAACAGGGGATTAACCCAAATGGGCACGTTGGGTTCGGGGAACCATTTCCTAGAAGTTCAGAAGGTTGATAACATTTACAATTCGCGAACGGCCAAGGTTTTCGGGATTGAGCGGGAAGGGCAGGTTATGGTTATGATTCACTGTGGTTCTAGAGGTTTTGGTCATCAGGTGTGTTCCGATTACTTGCGAGTTATGGAGCGTGCGGTGCAGAAGTACAAGATAGGCTTGCCTGACAGGGAATTGGCGTGTGCGCCTGGAAGCAGCAGCGAGGCTGGGGACTATTTTCAGGCGATGGCTTGTGCGGTTAACTATGCTTTTTCGAATAGGCAAGCCATAATGCATTGGGTCCGGCAGAGTTTTCAGCAGGTTTTCCATGAGGACGCTGAAAAGTTCGGGTTGAAGCTTGTTTACGATGTGGCGCATAACATTGCAAAAGTAGAAACTCACAAGATTAACGGCGGGCAGAAGAAGGTTTGGGTTCACAGGAAAGGCGCTACGCGGGCTTTTCCGCCCGGGCACGCGGAGATTCCAGCTGATTACCGGGCTGAAGGGCAACCGGTGCTTATTCCTGGCAGTATGGGGACGAGTTCGTGGGTTTTGGTTGGCGCTGAAAGGGCTATGGAGTTGACTTTTGGTTCGACGGCGCATGGTGCGGGGCGGATGATGAGTCGTACTGCTGCTAAAAGGCGCTTTTGGGGTGGTGACATAAAAGCTGCCTTGGAGAAGCGCGGAATAGTTGTCAGGGCTGCGAGTGCCGCGGTTTTGGCTGAGGAGGCTGATCCTGCGTATAAGGACGTGGATGTTGTTGCGGAAGTCAGCGACAAAATCGGGATTGCCACGAGGGTTGCGAGGCTCGTGCCCATAGCGGTTGTCAAAGGCTAATATTTCCTGTTAAAGGTTACTTTCGCTTTCCGAGGTAAACTATTCCGTCTTTTTCTCCGATCCATTCAAAACCTATTTCTAGGTGAGCAGCTCTATTTCTTGGTTTTCATTCTATAGTAATGACCTGAAGTACTTTGATAGAGCTTTTTCTTTTTATGTGTCATTTTCTTTTTATGTGCCATTTCGCCTTCCCCTTTTTTCTTTTTCAGGTCTCTCGGTAACTTGTCTTCTACTTAAATGCCGTTTCTTGTAGAGCCTGCGCTAGACCTGTTTGAAAACGTTAATGGGCTTTTCCTTTCTTCCTTGCCAGCCATCTCCTCGCCGTGCCCATGCTTGTTTCGAGTCAAAACTCGAGTTCTTGCCAACACTTTCTGGTCGCTTAAAATGCTTGGAGAAACACGTTTTGCAGTAGACTGGCTTGCCTGCTGTAGGCTTGAAAGGGACCATGGCAATTTGGTCGCAGTCTGTGCATTTAATTTCGAACATTCTTTTTTGGAGCGTGCCATTCACCTCTGTTAGCGATTGTTAAGTCTTCGCTGTGGGCAAATCCATCGGTATTAGCCGGGGTCTGACTTCGACGTTATTGAGAGTTCCTTTTTTTCCAATGCTCAATTGTCTTTCGCCTCTAAACGTGGATGCCCGTGCGTTCTCAATTTGGATAGTGTCCCCTACGGAGACAGAGTCTATTTGTTCGTTCCATAGGCAAAGTTTGATTGTTCCAGTCTCATCTGCTATTAACGCTTTAGCTACGCTAGCGTTGTTTCCATATCTTGTAACAACATACCTTGGTTTTGTAACTTCCAAAATTTTAGCCTTAAGATTGACATGGCTCATTCCAGTTCGCAAATCTTTGATGGAATTTGCAGTAGCTGTTCTACTTTGCTTAATTAGATACCTACGGATCATCTCGGTTTTCATGAAATTTCTGAGCTGGTTGCCTCTATCCAAGAAAAATTCTTCGAATATTGGAAATTGCGCGATGACTTTAGAGTCCCTCGTAATTAAAAAAACGAATTTGTTTTTTGTTTTGCTTCGACATTCGATTGAAAGGTTGCTACATTTGGCTTTTTTGTGTTCTTCTGCTGAACGTAAGGCTTGAAAGAACTTTTCAGGGTCAACTTCATATTTTAATGAAAGAAAAGCAAGATATTCGCCTACTGACCGTTTATGTCTCAAGGTTCTCCACTCTTTTTGCTCTTTCACATTGTAAGGAAATCATGGTCTCTAAGCCATTCAGACTGGTTTTTTCTGTATCGCCAGAAAATGTCGCCTCGTTTGTCTGACTGAAAATCCCAGGGGGAAACCAGAACGATGTCGCCCTCTCTGATCCATACACGTCTCTTCAACTTGCCTCGAACTCTGCACAATCGTTCTTTGCCGTCTTGGCACTTCACCATGATTCTGTCAGCGCCAAGCATCTTAACGGCCATGCCTAGTACGTCATTTGCGACTGGTAACACCATGTTTTCAAGGTTCCCTTCATTCGTGATTTTTCTTTTACCCATTTTCCAACACCAAATTATGTGGTCACATTTGCATGTGCCAATGATTTGTCAATCAGAATAATCTGGAGAAAAAGCAAAATGCGCTTATAGCGGATCTGACTCTTCCTCTAAAGAATTCCAATCATCCTATGAAGTACGTAGCCAACTATATTAGTATAACTGCAGCGAAAACACGTTTTCTATGCTTTTTCTACATATACCTTCATCTTAGTTTGTTTTTTTAGCGCCGTCGATTGGACGCTGCGACATTTTTTCTGTGGCTTTTGAATGTGCTTTTGGCATATGCGTTTATAAGTGCGACGTCACACTTCTACGTGAAGAGTTTCTTTTATCCTCTGGGCTGAGCCTATTGAATAATTGATTCTTTTCAAACCACATCAACAAGAGGTAAACAGAATTGTGTATTCTGAGAGCGGGTTTAGTGAAAAACTGCAGAAGATGCAAATCATCCGTGCGAGTTAATTGCACGCTGAGAAAGAAAACGGGAAAGAAAACTTACACGGACAACAAAAAGAAAGGGGAAACAAGAACATAGTCAACATAGGTGACCACACGAAGTGTCCACAATGCACCAGGATAGGACGCATCGTTTGGATTTCCCAAGATAGAAAAACAGCAGGAATTCAGTGCCCTGCAAGTCATCATTTAATGAATCGTCCTGTTTCGAAATTCGGCTCACTGTTGCGTCCCCAGTCTAAAACCGATAAAAACATGGTTTTTCTAATGGAAATTAAATGAGAACAATGCTTTATTACTATTGACGAAATCCACGCATTATACAGGGCAACTTCGTTGTTTTCTCATATGCTGTTACAACAAGAGAATAGCGCGCTTTGCTGTGTTCCAATAGCAGAAAAAAAGATTGCGCGGGAGATTTCGCCACTTTTTCCATAGCGGTTGTCAAGGGTTAAGGGTGAAAGTTAATACCCATCGCTTTGCATCTTAATTGTTAAAGGCGTTTCTGCAGTGCCATTTAAGGATGAATGCGGAATCTGTGGGAGAGTACTCCGAGTCACTTACTTGAGAAAATGTGAAAGGTGCAAGCGTTTGTTCTGTCGGGATTGCATGGTGCCTGATGTTGCCACTGGCGACCCAACCGCGCTGTTGTGCCTGCACTGTGCCCGGCGTGTTGTTTCGCCACGAACGGTTTCGAAGTACGGTGGGCTCGCAGCGCATTTGAAGTTTAGAGGCGCTTTTACTGGGCTGGTTAAGCTTTCCTTTGCCCGAATAGACGGGTTAATCGGCAGCAATCTTCCCATGAGCGCGTACAGGGATGAGGCGTGGTGGAGTAATTCGCCTTTGAATGCGCATGCGAAGGCTTGGTTAGATGCTGGTTGGGAAGTGCAGGAAATAAACTTGAAAGAAGGCTACGTAGTGTTCAAAAGAGTGCGCCATGTGCCTTTTAAACGCAGCCCTAAGAACGAGATTAAGAAGCCCTTCACCCCTGTTCCCGTTCGCTCATCAAAGCCCAAAGTGCCGTCTAAGACGAAAGTGTCAAAGCTTTATGCTCGAATTAAGAATCTGGAGCGCCAGCGAGCTTCTGCACACGGTCCTGTTAGAGGTTTTAAACCCAGACCTCAACATGAGAAAAAACTGTTCAAACCCAACGAAAAACCACAATAGACCATGAAAAGAAACATGCGCTTTCGAGTGAATTGTTCGTAAAGGCTGATCTGGATAGAATATGATAGGGATACTGCTCGGAGTCGCCTGTTATGTTGTTGCATACTTCTCTTCTGGCATTAGCACAGTGAAGGTTAGCTCTTTCTGATCAACAATCTTCCTCGGTTTGCCCACTTCTCTTATGGAGCCTATCCAATAAAGGCTCCATCCAATAAGCCAGATGAAAATTACTATGGGCAACATTAGAAAAAGCAGAGCTGCTCTGTTTAGCTTGTGCATGAGTGCCGTTGGACTGAATGGGTTAATATAACTTTTTAACATGCACATGTATCGCTAAGTAATAATTTCACTTTCCTTTCAACTCGACCAAAATCATAGGTTCAGCATTGACCTAGAGAAGCTTAAAATAGCCTCTTTTCATGAAAATAGTGTCAAGCGGTCGTCGTCTAGCTGGTTAGGACACAAGCCTTCCAAGCTTGCGATCCCGGGTTCAAATCCCGGCGACCGCACCAACATTTTTTGTTAAAGTAGTTACAACATGTTTTGTAGCTAAAGAAAAGCAAAGTGATAATTTTTAGTTATTTTTTGTGCTTTTTGTGGCTTTTAGGGTGTGCATGTTTGTTCAACTTTTCAGTTTGGTTATTGAGTGGTTGCGATTCTGGAGAGGTTTTTGTAGATTTCGCGTAGGTCTCCTGCTATGATGTTTGGTTTTTGTTTGATTTCGCGTAGGTCTTTTAGTGAGTAAAACTGGGACGGGACAAATACTGTTTTCATTCCTGTTGCTTGAGCGCCTTTGATGTCTTCTATGGGGCTGTCTCCGATGTAGACTGTCTCTTCGGCCGTCACCTGTAGCTTTCTCAAAGCATCTTGGAAAATGCGCCTGTGGGGCTTTCTCCATCCAGTGGCATCTGAAACTACTACAGCATTGAAAAACTGGTTTATGCCCAGTTCTCTAAGGCTCGCGTAGATTACGGGCGCGTAAGTGAAGTTGGAGACCAAACCAAGTTTGCAGTTTTCCGCTATTTTACTTATCAATCTCTTCGCGTAAGGCCTAAGCTCAAGGGAATCCACGTAATGCTGGAAGAAAATGTTAAGGGCGACTTTTATGCGCGGGTCTTCCGCGCTTGTTTCATACCCAAGCCCGTTCAGCGCTTCAGAAACCCAAACGGCATTTGTCACTTCCCTAAGCTTTCTGTAGCGCATAACGCGGTATTTTTCGTGAGCCCTATTGTACGCTTCAAGGAATTCTTCCATCCTTGTTTCAAAACCCGTTTCCGCCAGGATTTTGTGTAGTCTTATCCTTGAGGCTTCTATGCTGTAGTTGCGGGCGTTTGCCAACGTGCCAATGTAGTCTGTGATTACAGCTTTAACGCAAGTCACTTCTCAAAGCTCCTTCAATTAAAAATAGTCACTAATGGCTATTTCTCTGATTTTCTGGGCGAGCGCCGTGTCGAGAAGTTTTGTTTCGTCCCCTATGGCTCCTTCAACCTTCGGGTCGTATGGAATTTCTCCGAGAAATGCTATGCCAAGTTTTTCCGTCTGCTGCCGAATGCTTTTCGCGTTACTCATTTCCATGTTTTCCACAACGCCTATTATCGGAACCTTAAGGTCCTGCAGCAGACTTACCAGTTTCTTCACCGTTTCAAAAGCTAACTGTGAAGATGTGGTGACTATAAGGAATTCTATGCGCTTGACCAGCCTTATCAGGTCGAGCACCGCGTCTCCAATGCCTGGTGGCATGTCAATTACGAGAAAATCCAGTTCGCTCCACCGTGTGACCGAAAGTAGCTCAATTAACGCGTTTGAAACATCCGCACCTCGTAGTGGTGTTGCATAATCTCCCGAGTAATAGACGAGTGACATGTACTCTAAGCCCTTAACCACAGGCGGGACTATGCCTTTTTCCTCTTTCGGCTGCGCATTTCCGACTCCCAAAATTATGTGAGTTGATGGACTTGTGAAGTCCAAATCGAAAAGACCGACTTTGCAGCCTTTTCGAGCCAGCGCCAAGGCAAGCGTGGTGGCTACGAGGCTTTTGCCCACTCCGCCTTTTCCGCTTGAAACGGCTATTATTCGGCTTATTCTCCTTAACCGCTCGTTTATCACGCTTGTTCGCGGGTCAACCAAGCTCAGCGCACTCCTTTTATGTTTTCAAGCCAGATTCCGCGTCCTTCTGTGATTTCAAAGTCTGGGCTGCCGCATTTTGGACACTTAATGTACGTGTGCGCTATTTCTGGGACAAAGTGTATGGCTTCTGCAGTGCTTTTGTCTAGTTTCTGTTTTTTGAAAAGCCACATGTGCTCGCAGACTCGGCACTTGAGCGTTGTCTTCGCCCTCGTTATGCGAAACTTTGCGCCCTTGAAACTGGCTGGTTTGAGTTGTGAAAGGGCAAACCGAAGTATGTCTTGCTCTACCTGTTGCAGTTCGCCAACTTTTATCGTCACTTGAGTAACTTCTTTTAACTTTTCTTTTTCAGCGATTTGCGATGCTGCAGTGATTACTGCCTCGGCTAATGCCCATTCATGCATGAAAGAGCCTAAAGCACTGCGCGTCATTTAAGAATATTGCAGAACCTCAGGAGCACAAGGAAGAGTTAATAAACTAAAAAGGCACATTAGCAAAGCTTATGCCAGACAGAGTGCACTGTGCTCACATTCTTGTTAAGACGGAGCAGGAAACCAAAGCAGTTTTGGAACGGTTGAAAAAAAGCGAGAAATTCGCCAACATCGCCCGTGAGGTTTCGCTTTGTCCTTCGGGAAAGCGCGGCGGAGACCTTGGGACGTTCACGCGTGGGAAGATGGTTAAGGAGTTTGAGAATGCTGCTTTTGCGCTTAAGAAGGGCGAGACTTCCGCTGTTGTGAAGACGAAGTTTGGGTGCCATATAATTAAGCGGTTAGAGTAGTTTTTTTAGGTTCGTTTCTCTTTCCTTTTCTGCTTTCTTTCCAAGTGTTGTCTGTAGCAGTCTTGCAGTTCTGCTTAACTTAAATTGTTTCGGTGGAGTGTGTGTTTTTCATGTCAATTAAGATATGTCTTCTGCAGATATATTTATATGCAATGCCACGCAAGAATTACATAGACACCTCAGAAGAGGCGAAGCATTATGCCAAAAGACCCCGTATGCGGCATGGAAGTCGACAAGGAAACAGGCATCAAACGGAAAATAGGCGACAGAACCTACTACTTCTGCTCCCAGTCGTGCGCAGACGTATATGAACAGCCTGAACGCGAACTGAAAGCGATGAAACGCAGAGTAGCTATCACACTCGCAGCCGTAATAGCAGCAGCTGGACTCCGCGTCCTCGCGACTTTCGGGCTTGTCGCAGCCATCATGGCTCTTGAGGTCATTGGCGGACTTTCACTCTACAGCCTAGCAATATTCATAGTATCAACCCCTGTGGTGTGGATTGCAGGCTTCAGCATAATCAAAGGCGCCTACCTATCTCTCAGAAGCCACAACATAAACATGGATGTCTTGGTCTCGACAGGTGTTCTCGCCGGCTGGACATACGGCGCTGCCTACGCATTTTTCCCATCAATCGCAGCCGGAGGCGAAGGATACTTAGAAGTAGCTATTGGAATTTTAGCCTTCGTCCTGCTGGGCAAATACATCGAGGAAACCATACGAAGACGGTCAGCCGCATCCATACGAAAACTGCTTGAACTCCGACCCACCATAGCTAGAGTAATCAGAGACGGAGAGGAAGTTGAAGTTCCAGCTGAGGACGTGCAGGTAGATGACACGGTTGTCGTGAAGCCTGGCGAAAAAATCCCAACAGACGGCGTCGTAATCGCAGGGTACTCATCAGTAGATGAGAAACTCATCACGGGCGAGAGCATCCCAGTTGAGAAAAATGTCGGCAACGAAGTAATCGGCGCCACTGTTAACAAAACTGGTCTCTTGAAGGTAAGAGCCACCAGAGTTGGCGAAGAAACCGCGCTTGCACAGATTATACGACTAGTTGAAGAGGCGCAAGCGTCAAGCGCTCCAGTCCAGAAATTTGCGGACCGTGTTGTTGGAAAGTTCGTTCCAATAGTCTTCACGGTGGCAGCGGTCTCATTCGGCTACTGGTATTTGACAAGCGGTTTCTCAACCGCCTTCCTCGCTTTGTTGGCAGTACTCTTGATAGCTTGCCCCTGCGCGTTGGGCATAGCCACACCAACGGCGATACTGGCAGGCGTCGGCAAAGGCGCTGAATACGGCGTGCTGCTGCGAAGCGGCGAGTACATTGAAAAAGCCAGAAAACTCACCACTGTAGTCTTCGACAAAACCGGCACGCTCACAAAAGGCGAGCCTTCAGTGACCGACGTTAAGCCTTTCAACAGTTTCGCAGAAAAAGATGTACTGAAGTTTGCGGCTATTGCTGAGAAGGGTTCGGAACATCCCTTGGCAGAAGCAATACTAAACCATGCACAAAAAGCCAACGTGAAAATAGTTGAAGCAGAGTCCTTCGAAGCTCTACCGGGACGTGGAGTCCGATGCATCGTCGAAGGTAAGATAATTCTCTTCGGAAATCGCAAGCTCATGCATGAGAAAAACGTTCAAATTACACAGTTAGAGAACGATTTGACAATGCTGGAGGGTCAGGGAAAAACAACCATGATCTTAGCTGTTGACGGTGAACCTGCGGGAATCGTCGCCGCAATGGACACGCTGAAGGAGAACGCGGTTGAGGCTGTTCAACAACTAAAGAACATGAAGTTAGAAGTTGCAATGTTGACAGGCGACAACGAAAGAACCGCACGGGCTATTGCAACGCAATTAGGCATAGAACAGGTTATTGCAAACGTCTTGCCTTGGCAGAAAGTAGACGCCATCAAGAAGCTACAGAGTGAGCAAAAAGTTGTGGCTATGGTTGGCGACGGAATAAATGACGCTCCCGCGCTGGCACAGGCGGACATTGGCATTGCCATCGGAAGCGGCACTGACATTGCCAAAGAAACAGGCGGCATCGTGCTGATTAAAGATGATCTGAGAGATGTAGTGCTAGGCGTAGAACTTAGCAAGAAAACGATGAGAAAGATCAACACGAACCTGTTTTGGGCGTTCATCTACAACACAGTCATGATTCCAGTCGCAGCAGCAGGACTACTAAATCCGATGTTTGCTGCTGGAGCGATGGCAATAAGCTCCTTGACAGTGGTCAGCAATTCGGCAACATTAAAGCTGGCCAAGTTCAAATTCGCAAAGTTTAACGCGTGAAAGACAAAAAGTGCATGAGGAGGTGACCGTGTATGGCTAAAGATCCTGTTTGTGGAATGAACGTGGATGAGAAAACTACAAAGTACAAGTCAGACTATATGGGCAAAACCTACTACTTCTGCGCCTCGTCTTGCAAGGCAACCTTCGACAAGAACCCCACAAAATACGCTGGCGGCAAGTCCGGGCACTCGGGTCATTCTTGCTGTTGCTGTTGAGCTGTGAGATAGCAGTTTTCTCTTCTATTTTTCAGTTTGAGCCTTTCTTAAGGCTTTTTCTACTTCTTCTCTTATCGTGTAGCCTCCGACGTGAAGTATTGGCTCTTTCGTTTCGGGATCCGTGTTCATGGTCGCCGTGCACGGATAACTGTGATGGGCCTTAGCAATAGCATCGTACAGCAATTCTTTTTTTGTTGAGACTCCAGCGAGCTTTCGCGCTATGTACCATGTGGAACCGCACGGGGCGCTGCGTCTGACAACCGCACACTCGATGACTTCGTCTTTGCCGATTGTTGTGGTTGAAATCTCTAGTAGGGGGCGTCCCACTTTTGTCTCAGCTATAAACCTTGCAATGGTAGGTTTGTCCTTTTCAGGTTCCAGCGTGCAGAAAGGCTTCGGGAATGCGCATTCGAGTTCTAGTTCTTTGCATTTTTCTTCTATTTGTTTTCTTACGCCTGAAGGAACCTCGTTCCAGTCCTCTATGGGAACTATTAGTCCTTTCATCCCTGCTTTCTTCAGGTGCTGTGGCAATTCCAACAATAAGTCCTTGTGCAATCCAGACGATAGGCACAGGTCGGCTTTCGGCAGTTTCTTAGGCATGTGTTCTTCTGGGTTGTCGATGAACGCTGGCAAATCGGCAGGGTTCGGCAGCTGTATTGCCGCTCGGACATTGCGTACAAAACTGTAAGTGTTGTACTTGCAGGATTCGCAGTAAAGCCCGCATGACTTGCAGAAGCATGGGTCATTTATCAGGTTTCGTATTACGCGTTCCATAAAGTCTTGGCTGTAGATGAAAACTAAAGCCACGCTTTCGTCTTTGCAAGTTTGAATCATTTTTTCACTCCACTTTTTAAAACGTGCCAAGCAGCACGTGTTCCGCAAACAAATCCTCGTTGAACGCTCCCACGAATTCCACTTTCTCGTTAATAACGATTTTTGGAACGCCTACTATTGCGTATTTCTGGGCTAAGGTCGGGAACTCGCTGGCGTCAATGACGTCCGCCCTCACCATGTCACTTTCAACCGCCAACCTGTGCGCAACCGCCGCTGCTACTGGACAGTGAGGACAAGTTAAAGTGACAAAAACCTGAATGTGAACAGGCGCTTTAACCTCTGCAAGTATCGCCTTTGTCTTATCCGAAAGGTCTGTCTTGCCCTTTGAAACATTAATAACCGCCTCTATCAAGGTTTGAAATTCGTAGCCGTAGGGTATGCCGTAAATTCTCACGCCATAATCCTTTTTGCCAATTATCGCCAGTGCGGGAATCTTGTCAATCCCGTATTCTTTGGCTTTGTCGGAGTCAGCCACAAAATCGTAGACTTCAATCGTGATCTTATCGTTCAAAGCTGCAAACTCTTGAATTAACTGTCTTGTGTCGGAGCAGAATCTGCACTCAAGTTCTTGCGTGAACATCACGATTCTCACGGGGTTTTCCATCTTCTCGTTAAGCTCGTTTCTGAGCAGTTCTTTCTTGTCGTCAGGTATCAAACTCATGCTTTTCTAATCTCCAACAAGTCAGTTTGCCTAGTTTCAAGTCTGCGCAGATCCTTTTGCTTATCAATAGTTGCGATTTTCTCACATATTATCTTTATGAGTTATTTTTCATATTTTCCCATTCACATCGTTTAGGGACGAAACCCATATTAACGGGTCGAGACAGAAAATTTCTTGTGTCTTTTGAACAAGCTGGCATCAAACTGAGCTATAAAGTAAAAACGCCAAACGAGTAAGGGAGGTGACAGAAAATGGATAAAGTTACTTTAGCAGAAGGCATAAACTGGGTTGGAGTAGTCGATTGGAACTTAAGGGACTTTCACGGCTACGTCACTCGCAGAGGAGCCACTTATAACGCTTATTTGATCTCGGACGAGAAAACGGCACTAGTTGACACTGTAAAGTACCTGTTTTCCACCGAGCTTCTGCGGAACATCTCTGAAATCACAAACCCCGAGAAAATAGATTACATAATAATAAATCACGTGGAAATGGATCATTCAAGTTCTCTGCCCACGATTGCGGAGCACGCGAAGAACGCGACAATACTGGCTTCTGCGAGAGGAAAAGACGCCATAATCGAGCATTACGGTGCAGACTTTCACATCGAAACCGTGAAAACAGGCGATGAGTTGAAGCTTGGCAAGCGCACTCTGCGTTTTGTAGAGGC
>DATDQZ010000167.1:0-6829 GCA_035292005.1 Bathyarchaeia archaeon
TTTTTTATTTGCCGCGTTGACAAGCCGATGGTCGGGTTCAACCCGACTTTCTCCAGAGCGCATTTGAGGCTGAGAAGGTTTCCGACGCCATAGTCTATTATCGCTGCTTCGGGCATTAGATTACTCCTTTGGAGCTGGGTATTCCTTTTCTTCTCGGGTCCATAGCTACGGCTTGTTTCAGTGAAAGGGCAAGGGCTTTGACGGCTGCTTCTGCCTTGTGGTGGTCATTATTGCCGTATTCAACCCACACGTGAATGTTCGCCGATAAAGCGGTGGCGAATGTTTCAAGGAAGTGGTAGATGTCTTCGGTAGGCATGTCTTCGATTTTTTTCCCTCGCAGTTTCAAGTCGATTTTGGAATAGGGACGCTTAACCAAATCTACCGCTGCAAATGCTAGGGAACAGTCCATTGGCACCGCGGCGTATCCGAACCTGTTTATTCCTTCCCTGCTGCCTAAGGCTTTGTTCAAAGCTTCGCCGAGGCATATGGCAAGGTCCTCGACGGCGTGGTGCTTTAGGTCGCCTTTTACTTTGGCGGTAATATCAACCAGGCTGTGCGTAGCCAGCGAAGTCAGCAAGTGGTCGAGGAAAGACACGCCTGTGCTGATGTCGGCTTTTCCTTCCGCGTCCAAGTTCACTTTCACATGAACTTCTGTTTCACGGGTTTTCCTGTAAACTTCATCTACGCGCATGTTCATCACCTAAAATATCTCCCCTAACGCTCCTAATAGCTTAGCGTTCATTTGGGGCAATCCCACCGTGGCTCTGAGACAATTTTCCAAGTGGAGGATTTTGCCGAACTTTTTGATGAGTATGCCCTGCCTTTGGAGTTTTTGGTAAACCTCCTCACACGGCTTATCCGTGTTGAAGAGCACAAAATCTGTTTTCGAATCGAAAGCTTCAATCCCGCGTATACAGTTAAGTTTCTTTATCAGCGTTCCACGTTCAACCTTCAACTTTTCCACGGTTTTTCCCACTACGTCGAAGTTTTCCAGAAGCTTCCGACCCATGCTTAACGTGAACACGCTTACGGGAAAGGGCAGCGTTGTCTTCTCTGCGAGTATTTTTGCAAGAGTCACGTTAGCTACGGCGTAGCCTAGCCTAAGTCCAGCTAACCCGAAGGCTTTAGAGAACGTCCGCAAAACAATCAAATTCTCATATTTTTCCACAAGCGGAACCATGGAGTAGTCGGCGTACTCCGCGTAGGCTTCGTCCAAGACAACTACGCCTGGAAACTCCTCAGTCATGGTCGTAATGTCGCTTTTCTTGAACTGGTTCGCTGTCGGGTTGTTCGGCGAGCACAAGTAAAGCAACCTAGCTTCAGGCATAGCAGCGTCCAAGAGGTGTTTAACGTCAAGTCCAAAGTCTTTGAGAAGCGGCACTTCAACGTATTCTGCGCCTTGGCGTTTTATGCAAAACCTGAAGACAGGAAACGTCGGCGTAACCGAAACAGCCTTGTCGTCCTTCTCAAGGAAAAGCCGCGCGATGCGGTCTATTAACTCGTCGCTTCCGTTTCCAACAGCCACGCAGCCTGGCGGTATCTTGAGGTAAGTGCTTATTTTCTCTTTCAGCTTGTTTTCTTCTTCTTGAGGATAAATTCTCAAATCGCATTCTTCAGCAACTTCGCGCATGAACTCAACAAGCTTTTCTCGAGACATGAACAAGTTCTCATTATAGTTTAGCTTGACGATTTCGCTGGGTGAAATTCCCAGCTGTCTTGCCACGCTCTCGTTGGTTCTTTCGATGCTGTAGCTTTCGAGAAGTTGCAGTTGCCTCAGTTTCTGCTCCAACCACTTTTTACGTTGAGTTTTCATCTTTAAACCTCGCTTCAATTGCCCTGTAGTGATTTGGAAGATTCTCTGCTTCCGTCAGCACCTTCACATGTCTCTTCAGTTTTAGCAAGCCTTCTTTTGAGCTTTCAACAACGCTGACTCTTCTCGCAAAGTCAAGAACAGACAAGCCTGAAAAAGCATGTCCAAAGCCGCCTGTGGGCAAAACATGGTTTGTTCCACTGCCATAATCGCTTAGGGAAACAGGACTGTACGTGCCTAATAGAATGAGGCCTGCTGACGTGATTCGCTTGGCGATTTCCATAGGGTTCCGCGTCATTATTTCAACATGCTCGGGCGCAAAAACATTCGCCAAATCAACCATTTCTTCCACACTATCGCAGGTAATTATGAACCCCTGCTCTGCTAACGCCTTTCTGACTATGATGCCGCGGTCTGCTGGGGCAGTCATCTTCCCCAACCAAAAGAGAGTCTTCTCCGCAACCTTCTGTGATGTGGTGATGAGTCCAGCGACGCTGTCTGCGTCGTGCTCCGCTTGGGAAATCATATCCAAAGCGACAAACTGCGGATTAGCCGTTTCATCTGCCAGCACAAGGATTTCGCTTGGTCCAGCAGGCATGTCGATGGCAACATCCTTCGAAACAAGAATTTTCGCCGCGGTCACATACTTGTTTCCCGGGCCAACTATTTTCTTAACGGGTTTGATAGTTTCTGTCCCATACGCCAAAGCGGCAATGGCTTGCGCGCCTCCAACCTTGTAGATTTCGTTGACACCGCAGATTTCCGCGGCAACCAGAATCAGCGGGTTAACCGTGCCCTGTGGAGTGGGTGGTGAGCACACGACGATTCTGGGGACTCCCGCCACTTTGGCTGGAACCGCCGTCATAACCACGGTGCTTGGATAAGCAGCTTGTCCTCCTGGAACATAGCAGCCGACGCTTTCGATTGGGCGTAGCGCAGTTTGAACGGCGATGCCATCTTTAGAAGTTGCGATTTTAATTCGTTCCAAGACACGGTTTTCAAGGGAACCTACTTTGCTTTTCATGAGTTTGAGGGCGGAGATTTGCTCTTTACTAGTCGCCTTGTAGGCTTCTTCAATCTCTTTTGCAGTTACTCGAAGATTCTCGGCTTCCAATGTAGCTTTATCAAATTTTTCTGCAAACTCGATTAGTGCAGCGTCCCCGTTTTTCACGACTTTGTTTACTATGGCTTTAACGTCGTTTTCGATTGATTCATCTAGCGTTCGTGTTCTCTTGAACCAGTCTGTAGGCAACGCTGAAGATTTCCAGACTTTTACTTGGAGTTGGTTGCGCATTTGTCTTCCGCTCTCCGTTTCACGTCTTCAAGCGCGAGCACCTGCCTTGGTTCGTGAACAACTATTCCTTGGGCGAGCTTCCGAATTTTGGGCAAGAGTTCAATGAAGCAGTCTTTCTCTACGACAGTGTTAACGTCGTACCAGTCTCCGTTTGCCAACGGCGAAACCGTCGGGTTCTTCAGCGCCGGCAGTTCTCTAAGCAGCTTTTGAAGGTTTTCTTTTTTCACGTTAACGAATATGTGCACTCTTTTTGCGCCATCCACCACGCCTCTAAGCAGGGTCAGGATGTCGTAGATTTTCTCTTTCTTTTCTGGTGCATCCACAGCTTTTTTGTTTGCGATGAGCACTGCCGAGGACTCCATTATTGTTTCGGTTATTTTCAGGTTGTTCTGTTCCATGGTTGAGCCTGTGTCGGTGACATCGATGATTAGGTCAGCGTTTTCGGGCGGTTTGGCTTCTGTGGCTCCGAAAGACAGGAATATTTTTGCACGCGCGTTTTCGCCTTTCCTCCACCAAGGCGTCACCAGCAATGGCTCCGCATTGCCAAATAGCTTCTGATAGGAAGGATTATTTTTCACATATTCTGCTGCGATGTTCAGGTATTCCGTGGAAACACGCACGTTTTTTCCTTTGCTCCACAATTCTTCCATGAAGCTGGACGCGGAGTCTGCTTCGCCAAAGCTCTTCGGCATAGCTACCACGAGTCTTATTTTTCCGTACTCCAAGTTCTGAAGAACTTCCACATCAGCACACGTTTCTCTAATCCAGTCTTGGCCTGTTATGCCCACATCTTGTAGGCCTTCGCTGACGAAGACTGGTATCTCTTGGGGTCTGAGGATTTTCAACTCGATTTTTGGGTCGTTTATTGTCGGGCGATAGGTGCGTTCTTGTCCTGAGACCTTGTATCCTGAACGCTGCAGGATTTCAAAGGTTGCTTCGGCTAAGGAACCCGCTGGTATGGCAAACTTCACTTTCTCCATTCTTTATCACCTAGTTTTTTCGTTAAAGAAACATCAAGTTTTGTTTCTACATGGAACTCGACGTTTTTGGGAAAAATCTGCGTTTTATTCTTAAGGGACATGCGTGATACAGAATAAGTTTTCGCGTCTAGGCGCATATTGCCTTTGCGGTTAGTGAACGCAACCGCCTTTTGTGAACGCAATCCCTCAACTTGCACCACTGAACCGCACTTAACCTCCAACCTTCCTAATAAACATTTTTCTGTATTAAATAATCAATTCTTAACTTTGAGGTCTATTGTGCTGCTGTAACGTCTTGTTTTGCTTCTATCTCGAAAACCAATGGAGGAGCAGTGGTTTTCATGTCCAATTCTATTTCAAATAGTCCTTCCAGAAGTCCCGCCCAAATTTCCGCATCGCCGATAAAGGGCGTTTTTATGAGGATGTACTTATCTTTTAAGAAGAAATCCCCAAACCCCTGCACTCTTAAGCGTTTGAACACGTTCTCCCAGTTCTCTTGCCGTGCGGTTTTAAGGCCTAGGGTTGATTCCAGTGAAACCTTCAAGGCTTCGCCCATTTTTTTCCCGATTTCACGCCATTTTTCTCTTGGAATCTGCTGGATTAGGATGTTCAGCAACTCCACGTTAACGAAGGCGATGCGGCTTATGCCGCAGTAGTATTCTCCGGGAAAACGCCAATCATAAATCATCATGCTTCTGTAAACGTCAAGCATCTTAGAGATGAGCGGTTTGATTCCAGGCTCTTTTCCTTCTTTTATCAGCGAGTCTACGAATTCTCTTTCTCCTTTTTCCAGTATAATCGTTGTTCTTTTTGTCTTCTCCTCATCCTTTTTTACCATTTCTTCAAGTCTCTTCTTTTTATCCTCTTGCATACCTGATATATCTCTGGGAATATTTTATATGCTTTTCTAGCCGCAAAACCCTGAGAAGACTTAATAACAGTCCGTGTGACTTCTAGAAAATGCCGATGAAGAATCCAACAAGCTGAAGTGATGATGCGCCCTGGGGTATCTGAGGCAAATTCTTTCCATTACGTAATGATTTTCTTCCGGATAAGATACCACATCAGCACCAAACCTATTATGAGCAGGACAAATCCCGAAACAATCGAAGCAGCATAGTTCACATTAAGAATGTCCACGAGCAAGTAGGGCACGTATGTTGGACCGGCAAAAATCAGGAGAGCCGCCACGATCACTAAGAAAATTCTCCAAAATTTCGAACCTGCACTGAATCCGCCAGAGCTTTTGCCTTCACTGTTTTTATTCATGTAAACACGGTCCTGCTATTCTTCAGGTTTAACGTTTTTTCTTACGACCCTTCTTTTATCTCTTTTCCTAAGGCTTTCATCAAAAACTTGAAAACGAGAAAACCAGCACCGCGGTCCGCTCTAAATCCCGTTGTGGTGCCCAGCAAGCAGACGCCCTCGTCGCCTCGTTCCTTTGCAAGTGCCAACGTAAGTCCTGTTCCTCCGACTATTCTGCCTTTGCTGTATATGACTGCGCCTTTTTCCATAAATTCCGTTGCAAGTCTCGATGAGGTAGCAGCCACGTACACTTGGGCTTTGTCTTCGGTTATTGGCACGCCTCCCATGGTTACGATGAAGTGGCAGCCTTGCTTTTCGATAAAATCCACTATCTCACTGCAAACTTGGTAGTGCGCTAAAACATCGTCGAATGAAGGCTGTGTTTCGCCAGTCATAATGATTAGATTGTTTTTCTCCATCGGCGCAGAATAGAACTCATACCGCGGCAAGTGGCATGTTCCTTTCGAGTTTACTGACACATAATCTGGAAAAGAAGGAGAATACAGTTCTGCAAAGGGTTTTGCTTCACAAAACTTTATCAAAAGGTGCGCCGCTATTCTCCCAACATTGCCAAAACCTGGAAGTCCCTGCACAAAAATCGGGCTTTCAAGGGCTGGGTTGAATATCTCGCGCAAGTACGGCTTATCCATTCGCCTACGCACCACCTCTACAGATTAATAGTCGACACTAAAATGCTTTTGCTGATGCAGAAAAAGAAACTATTAATATTTGATGGAGACAGTACTAAACGCCGTAAGTTTAGCGGGGTGGGGTAGCCAGGATTAACCCGCTGGGCTCATAAGGGCGCTAGTCGCTCTGAGGTACCCAGAGATCACTAGTTCAAATCTAGTCCCCGCTACCAAAACTATATTTTAGAATTTCTTAGGAACCTGACTTCTGCTAAAATTGTCTGAAATTGTGGAGGAATTAATGGGGAAAATGCTTGGAAATAGAATGTAGTAGGCGCCACTTGCGGTTTAGGCTTTTCCTTTCTCTTCTTTGCCAAAGTATGTTGTCCATTTGAGCTTACGTGCGTCTCTTCCAAATTGTAAAGAGCTCTTTTTGCATTTGCCTGAACAAAACCATAAAACGGCTCCATCATTTTTGACGTACATCATACCCGTGCCAGCTGGGAACTCGTTACCGCAAAATGAGCATTTTCTGGGTTTAGGCATTGAAAACTCCTCTATGACAGCTTAATCTTGCATTTTTACCTGGTGATTTTCTTTGCTTCTCTTTCCGTTTCTCTAAGCATTAAAATGTCTTGAACTCGCACTGGACCTTTGACATTTCGCGTTATAATGCGACCTTTATCCCTTCCTTCTAGGATGCGCACCCGGACCTGTGTAATTTCGCCAGTCACACCAGTGCGCCCAATTATTTGAATTACTTCCGAAGGCGCGAGTTCTTCTTCTGCTCTCGCTTCTTTGCTCATCACTG
>DATDQZ010000168.1:0-4117 GCA_035292005.1 Bathyarchaeia archaeon
TTATATATCGTTTTAAGTAGAAAGGTTTAAATAACGTATCACGTTCACGTTCTTGTTTTTCGAGAGGGGAATGTGTTTGCTGAGATTGGGCAAGGCTCTCAACGTGACGCCATCTCAGAATGTTGTTGTTAAAACCGAAAAAACCCCGCAGATCGGCTCAGCAGTCGTTGACGAAAACTTGAAGGTTGTAGGAAAAATCTTTGACATAATAGGCCCAGTGTCCTCGCCTTATGCAGTGGTGAAACCAGCGATTAAGGAGCCTGAAAAGTTAACCAATAAGCAGCTGTACATGCTTCTCTCGAAAAAAGAACGGAGCAAAAGAGAATGAGTGGAGATAGCGAGCTGCACGGAGATGCAGACTCATCACCGTCAGCGCAACGCTTTGAATCTTCCAAAGTTCAATCATGCCCTGAATGTGGCAGCACCAGAATTATGCGCGATTACGAGTGCGCCGAAATAGTTTGCATGGACTGCGGTTTCGTGGTAGCCGCCAAAATAGCGGATAGAGGACCCGAATGGAGAGCTTTCGACGACGAGCAAAGATCAAAACGAACACGGGTTGGCGCCCCCTTAACATACACTATTCATGATAAAGGCCTATCAACAACGATTGATTGGCATGACCGAGACATCTACGGCAAGAGCCTCTCGCCTGGACAGAAGGCGCAAGTGTACCGTCTCAGAAAATGGCAGCGCCGCATAAGAGTTTCAGACGCGACAGAACGCAACCTGGCTTATGCCTTGTCTGAAATCACCAAAATCTCCAACAACTTGAACCTTCCCAAGAACATTCTTGAAACCGCCTCGGTGATTTACCGAAAAGCTGTGAAGGAACGGCTAATACGTGGGCGGTCGATTCAGGGTGTAACCTCAGCGGCGATTTACTTGGCGTGCAGACAGTGTGCATTGCCAAGGACTTTGGATGAGATAGCGCAGTCGTCCACAGTGAACAAGAAAGAAGTAGGTCGCAGCTACCGTTTTCTAATCAAAGAGCTTAATTATTCTATTCCGCCGCTTAAACCCAGCCAATACATAACAAAATTCTCTAATCAACTAACAATGCAAGGGAAAGTTGAGGAAATTGCCCACAAAATCTTGGCAGCGGCGAAGGAGCTCAAACTTACCTCAGGTCGTGGTCCAACAGGCATTGCTGCGGCTGCAAGCTACATAGCTTCTGTATTGACCGGCGAAAGGAAAACGCAGAGAGAAATAGCAGAAATAGCGCAGGTAACCGAAGTCACTATTCGAAATCGGTACAAAGAACTTGTTGAAAGACTAATGTTTCAAATGCGCATTTAATTGCATATTGTTCTCTTTATTTTGCACGGTGAACGATAGGTAGTTCTTTATGACGTAGCCTTTTGCACTCTCAAAAATGTGCAATGCAAAACACATTTTAAGTCTAAGCGCGTTAAATTCTGCATTGGAGTTGGAGGGTTTTTCGGCTTGGTTGATTGCCCAAACTGTGGAGCAGAAGTGGTTGCTGCGGTTAAAAGTTGGCCTGTGTCTT
Source organism: Bathyarchaeia archaeon (assembly GCA_035292005.1). Taxonomy (GTDB): domain Archaea; phylum Thermoproteota; class Bathyarchaeia; order Bathyarchaeales; family Bathycorpusculaceae; genus DATDQZ01. The sequence continues at coordinate 1,511 of DATDQZ010000168.1, forward strand.
TTAGAAAGCAAGAAGAGAATCAAGTGTTGCCCCAGTTTTGCGTTGGCATTTTCGAGTGTCCCAAATGCAAAACCAAGTTTAGGTCAAAAGTGGAGTTCAGAGCGAAATCCGCGGGAACAACAAACGTTAAAAACGCAGTCGAAAAAATTAAGGGTATACGTGAAGGGCTCATGCAGACTTTAAAGACTTTGCGGGAAAAGATAAAGACGTTGGAAACGGAACGGGCGAGTCTGATGGTCGAAATCGAAAAACTGAAAAAAGTTGCGGAATCACGAGCCGACACTCTTGAGAACGAGGTAAACCAGTTGCGCGATGAGATAAAATCTCTGAAAGAGCTCTTAGGATCAGCCGAAGAATCAGCATAGCACATCTTTTAAGGTTGATTTCGAGTAGAGTATCGGTATTTTTTTAAGGGTGGTGCGCACATATTTTGGGTCATGCCCTACAAGTTCACGTTTGATCTGTCAAAGGTTCCGCGTTTCTTCTTCACTGAAATCGCTAGGGTTAGCTACCAGAAGGGTATGCACACAGCACTGCTCAATACGTTGCAGGGTATCATTAGCAAGTTTAAGATTCAAGAAGCTACGGGACTTAATCTTTCGGACGCCGTTGTTCTGATTCAAGACCTCATCGATTTGCAGGCCGTAAACCTTTTGGAAAGAAAGAAGTTCTTGCAAACGGAAAAGAGAGCGCTTTTGCTTCCGCACTGTTCTAGGAAATACATGGACGGTCGATGTAAAGCTGCTTTTGACCCGAGCATTCCCTCTTATACTTGCGCTCATTGTTCTCCAGACTGTTTAGTTAACAGGGCAGACTGCTTGGCCAAGAAAAAAGGGTACGACGTTTACATATTGCCTGGCAGCTCATGCGTCTCAAAAATCTTGAAGACAGCAAGGTATGAAGGCGTTGTTGGCGTGGCATGCGGAGAAGAAATAAAAATATCTGCGGGCATTTTAGACGGCACGGATGTGGCTGGACAAGCCATTCCCTTGATAAAGAATGGGTGTGCGAACACAATTTTTAACTTGGAAACTCTGGTTAAAACTCTTTGACATGAACTGTTTCGCTTTACGGGGTCTTTAATAGACAAGAGCTCATTTAGAAGTTACCGAAGTCAATTTGAAACCATCCAGATATAAGACTTATTCAACTAACGGAAATAGCGACTGTTGGAAGACTGGTTAAGGTGCTACGTAAGACATAAAAACGGAACGAACAGAATTAGGCTTAATGGTGAAGTGAATGCATGGTGACTTAGTGGCGTTAGGAATCATTCTTTTACTAATAGGGTTAGGTGCTTCATTTTACTATGAATCAAAAACTATTTTCGGTATCGAATACCAAAGGGTATATCCTTATCAAAATTTAGGCATAGCCTTAGTTTTAGGTGGAATAGTATGCATAGCGGTAGGGGCTGTTCATTCACCACGAAAAGAAGCTATAACTATACAAGCGTGAAGAATTTGTCCAAATTAAAATCTCTCATCATGGTTTTTAGTATATAAGCAAATGGTTGTAATGCATAGAACTACCTTCTATTAGTCTTTTTAAACAACTTTTCACACACAGAGCTACTTAGTGACCCTCTATGAAATCGGAAGAAATAGGTTCGGAAAAGTCTTTCGATGTTATTTATAGAGGGGGTATAGACAAAAAATCGCATAACAGCCAACGCTCGCCACAAACCAAAAACAACCAAAAGTAACGCACAGTCACCAATAATCACTAAAAGTTATCAAATTGCTTTTTCAAAAATGCTAACTCAACACTCACCAACAAAGCAAAACAAGAAAACAAAAAGATACAAACTACTTTACAAGCTCTCTTTTCTTCCATCGAAGGTTCTTGCTTCTGCACTTTCTGCACTTAGTCGCGGTTGCGGCGTTTCTGGCTCCGCAGTCTCTGCAGATTTTCATGTACAGCCTGTGCTTTTGCGCTATGGCTTTTTTAACTGGATCTAATATCGGCATCTGGCGGTCCTCTGTTTCGAACTAAGACTCAGACTGGCCTCTGTCAAATATACTTTTCTTCTATTTGATGGTTTCAATAGTGACGTAAGACCTTGTGTCTTGGATGCCGTCTATGGCGTATAGTTTTTTGAGGATTTCATCCAGGTTCTCTCTTTCAACGATTATTAGCGCGTCTACTTCGCCGGCTATCCTGAAGGCTCTTGAAACTGCGAGCTCTCTTATCTTGTCGTACACTTGGATGCGCTTGATGGGTGAAACCTTGATGAGGATGAAGGCTGGAGTTGTGGATACGCCGAGCGCGTTTAGCCCTTTTTCCGTAACGTCCATGAAGCCGCGCCCTGTGCGGACGTAGCCGTTGTTCTTCAGCTTTCTCAGGTGCACGTTTAGTGCTTGTCTGCTTATGCCCAGTTGTTTTGATAGTTCATCTTGTTTAACCTGAAGCGTGTAGGTGCTTGTGGATTTGCCTTTCTCGTGTAGCATTTTTAGAAGTTTAACCGAACGTTTCGTGAGAGGTTCCAAGTTTTCACTTTCCATTAGTTTGTTAAATTAAATGTTTACAATTATCGCGTTATTTAAAATTTTAGTAAACGAAAGTGGTCATTGAACCTATTTTCAAATGCTTCACGCATAAAGGCAA
>DATDQZ010000169.1:0-3124 GCA_035292005.1 Bathyarchaeia archaeon
AGGCGCTGATGTATGTACTGAATAAAGCAACCCGCAAAAACAAATCCTGCAGAAAAAAAGTGAATGCAAATGAAATAATAGACAGCACAATGTTTACTGTGGGTCCAGCGATGGCTGTCTTTCCAATTTTTTCTTTGTCGCCGCTGCCCGCTATCATTACAGCACCTGGTGAAATAAGCTTGAGAGGCGAAATTATTGAGACCAGAGTAATGAGGGCGCCGAACATGGTTAGTCTAAATTCTGCCCACAAGCCGTAATGTTGAGCAACCAGTTTGTGAGCGATTTCATGCAGAAGGAAAATCAAAGCGAAGATAATTGCCGCGCTCATCAAAATTATTGGTGGTGCTTCAGCAAAGAATAGCCCAGATGCTCCCACGGCCATGACGAGCAACGCGCTTATGACTAGATGCTGAAGTTCTGTTCGGCTGAACCAGAAATGTTTGGGCTTAATTCCAAACGGCGTGTAGGTAACCTTGTATTCGTAAGGTGCTTTGTTTTCCGGGATTGGTTGTGTTTGTATGGGCTCTTCGTGTACGGTTTTGGCTCTCCAACCTTCTGGGCAAGCGTGGCTTTCAGGCAATCTGTGTTCGGCGCAGAAGAGTCCTTGGCAGTACTGGCATTTGAAGGGTAAAGCTTCGTCTCTGCCGCAGTATTGGCATTTCATTTTTGGCTCTCAGCTTGACGGTTTGTAGTGACTTTTTCATGAAACCTTCTATTATAAAGGTTTAGGCTTCAGATTGTATTTTCCTTTTAAATTCCATTCGTCGGTTGAGAACTTATCTCGGCGCAGTTCTTGGGCTAGTTTTTGTTCGTACTTTGTAAGCTCACCTTCTCGAAGTTTCCTCTGGAATGCTTTTTCAAATCCTTTAATCAGCGCTTGATAGGCTTCTTCGGTGGGGACCGTTTTTCCAATTTCTTGTTTAATTGATGTCAATCTTTTTCGAGGTACCCGTAGCAAAGTGAACATTCTATCCAAGTCAGTGTCTAAAAGAAACGTGCCGTGTTGAAGCATCACGCCGCCTTGGTGAAACTGGGAGCTTCCAGAAATTTTTTTTCCATTTATAGCTATGTTTGGGCAGTTTTTTGGGTCACCTGGGTTGAAGTCAGCATTTACGCCGAGGATTTTGGCTGCTTCAATTAATCCTTTGCATATTGCGTTGTAGGCTTGAACCACGTCTTTTGTTCCGAAGATTTCTTCTTGAGCTATTATGCTGTAGGTGATTTCGCCTTCAAAACTATGGTAGACGGTGCCTCCTCCGCTTATTCTTCTAACGATATCTATTCCTAGTCGTCGGCAGTTGTCTATTTGAACTTCGTTGGAAACGTCTTGAAACCTTCCGATTGAAACAGCTGAAGGCTTCCATTGATAGAAACGAAGGGTGTTTGAAACCAAACCCTTTATTCGAGCGTGGACTATGGCTTCGTCGATAGCCATGTTAGTAAATGCGCCGTTTACTTCTAAATTCAGCAGGCGCCAAGTCATGTTTTTTTGGGTCACTTCTGTTCTAGTTTTCTCGTCAGTCAAAAGATATATGCTAAGAAGGGGTCTTAAATTTGTTAACTCTTACTTAAGGAAATCGAAATGAGCCTCATCAAAGATGAAGTGACTATTCCGAAAGAAATACTTGAAATGGTTCTCGAAAGCGCAAGAACAGTTCATCCAAGGGAAACGATATTCCTTCTAAGGGGAAAGAAAACCCAAAACTCTCTGAATATCACTGAACTGTTGATTCCTCCAGCGGCCACTTACGGAAGCGGGTTTTCAAGTTTCCCGATGTATATGTTGCCCATGGATTTTTCCATAGTTGGCACTATTCATTCGCATCCGTCTGGAAGTTTGGCGCCCTCGGTTGGAGACCTAAATCATTCTATGGGCAAAGTGATAGTCATCGTAGCTTTTCCTTATCAAATAACAGAAAACGTGGCAGCATACAATCGAGATGGAAAAAGACTGAATCTGCAAGTCACCTGATCTTCAGTGTTGTGCTGTGTTGAATAACTTGTGGTTGTTGTTTGCGGTTGTGTTTCTGGCTTGCTGTTCGTTGTCTTCTACGGGTTCATTGCCGTGAACAGGTTATAGATCGACGCTTTGAGAAGCAGTTCGTGGACGATGTTTCTCCATTTAACCGAGGTTATGTGCTCTCCAAACACCCGTTTGATGCTTGAAAAAGCGGATTCCGGCATCCACCTGTAACCGAAACCTTTCTCTCTTTTCCACTCCGGGTTTCCAAGCTGCTCCACCACAGCCTGCTTACGGGCCATGCAGCCCTTCGCCTTAAAAGAAGAGTTCTTTCTCACCCTGATCACTGGATCAATATTCTTCCCTGCAAGCATAGTGAAGTTCTTTCTCGAGTCGTACGCGCCATCGCCTAATACGCGTTTCACGTCTGTTTTCTGGGCTGAATCCTCCACCAGAGGCCCCAGCATCTTACCATCTGAAACCGTTTCCTTTGTAACCTCCATTGCGACTATCTGCTTGGTCTGGGTGTCTACGGCTATGTGAATTTTTATGAAGCCGCGCTTCACCTTCCATTTGTGGCGTATCCATTCTCCCCTGTTAGACACTTTGATCCCTGAAGAATCCACCGCGATAGTGACGTCTTTGCCGGGTTCTACGGAAGAATCCAAGTCAACCTTTAGTTCTGAAATTCTCCACCATATAGTGGTGTAGTCCGGCGCTTTGAGCCCATCAACGTGTCTGGTCAATGCTCTCATGAACCCTTCCAGCTGCCTGTAAGGCAGAATGTACGCGTGTACCACCGCAAGCAGTTTGACGAATGACTCTGGATACCTGAACCTGGCTCCTTCCTTGCCACCGTTCATCGTTTTGAGTTCTTCCGACCAGTTCGCCACAAAATCCATATCTATAAGGATTTCGCCCCTTTTCACCAACGCCTCGTTATAGTCCTTCCAATTCCTTAAAGAGCCCATAAAAACTAACTACAACTTCAAAGAATATAAGTTATTCAACACAGCATGAAACAGTGCTTCATGAGTCTTACCATGCGAAGGGTTCTCACGGTAGGCCGCCGAGGAGCCCGCTTAGTGTATTCAAGGCGCATCTGCTCAGGCGGTTGAGGCACGTTCCAAGCGACAGGATGCTGGTGAGACAGTTGCGGAAGGA
>DATDQZ010000170.1:0-3156 GCA_035292005.1 Bathyarchaeia archaeon
GTTCTGGTGAAGGGTCTTCGCACTCTGGAGCCTTTAACATGGCGTGAACCGATTGCTAGTCCTCGGCGTTCTTTAGCTAACTGCACAATATGCGGCAGGGCGTCGAGGTTTGCGGACAGGTCAACATCCATGAAAACAATAACGTCGCCTCTAGCCGAGCGAAGCGCATTCTTGATGGCTTTGCCCTTACCTAAGCGAATAGGCGAATGCAGAAAACTCAGATGGGGATTGCTCTCTGACAGATTGGCCACGATGCGGTCTGTGCCGTCCGTGCTTCCGTCTTCGGCCACGATAATTTCGTAAGAACCTGAAAAGGAGCTAACGGCACGCTCAACCTCTTTTACGCACTTTTGGATTCGCAAGGCCTCATTGTAAGCTGGTAGCACAATCGAAATCTCCTTTTCAGACGGCGCCGTTTTCAAAGCGCTCAACCTTCCCCTGATAAAAAATTATTGCTGTTTAATCATAAATGGTTTTTGAATTTTCGTTCATGGCTTAAGAATGGATTCAACAAATGGCGATTATTATTACTTGTTTTTATCGTAATCTATGCTTTTCGTTATTGTTTGACTTGGGATGCATGTGGATTCATTGGGATGAGACTCCCCATTTATACGGTGGGCTACAAGAAGCACAATCGTGAGAAAAAGACAACAACGAAAGAAGAGAAACAAAAAGACGAGTCATTTTTATGATTAATGAAGAACTTATTCTTGTGCTTGTTCGTGTTGTTCTAAGAATTCACGGATTGCCTCACGCACGACTTCGGCAACCGACACATATTTTCCTTCAGACTGCTTGACGAAATTTTGCAGTTCGATGAAGAGTTGCTCTGGGATTGAGAGATTTCGGTAACCTTTCCGAACCAAGTTAAAGCTTCCTTTGTAGAGGGTAAAGTGTGGGTGTAATATGATGCTTTTCAAGCACCCGTCCAGTACATTTTTAAGCATGCACACGTTAATATTTACAATTCGTGTATGAGGAGGTATCTATGTGAAGAAAGTCCTCTTTATTTGTGCTAAGCTTATCGAGGATTCCGAAGCCTATGAAGGTAAGACAAACATCGAGATAGAGAAGGAAATCGCGGAAGAGGTTGGTCCTATACCATATGTAGCGCGAATAGAGAAGGTAACAGTACTCGACTGCCCCCCATAAAAAAATGTTTAGCCGCTTATTCACTTGTCTAGCGAACCAATTTTGATAGATGTCTGTGATATTTTGGGTTTTTAAGTTGACGCATTTTCATAGCTCTCTCTGCACATTTTTCTGAGCAATACAGTTTTTATTAGCTCTACAGTCAGTAATGAAGAAAGGTGAACCGCAAAAAGGACAAATTCGGTGGTGCGTCTATCCTTTGTTCTCACGTTTCCAGAAATTCAAAACCAGTCGCTTTATCCTTAGCCCTATGAGCCGAAGTGCCTACTAATTCTAATACTATTACTTCGCCTATGCGCCAGACGTCGACGCCCATGCGCACGCAGCCAGTGACGGTCGTTTCGTTTCTTCCGAAGCTTGCGTGCATGTGCAGTTTCGGTTTTCCTTCCTCATCGGGAAAGATTGTGCCTACGCCGCAGGCTTCATGCACTCCGTTGAGAAGCGTAACCATAGGTTCTGGAGGAAGGACATAGCCGTCTTTTGGGCCTACGACAACGCGGCTTTTTCCTTTTGCGCCGCCTAAGAAGAAACAAAGCGCTGTGGCAATGTTGTTTTCAGCTGCGAACGATTCAAGAACTTCGGGAAGATGATCGCCGTCATGCAATCTTAGCACGAAAACTCTTCCGAGTTTCGCTTCAGTAAACTGCATTATTTAACCTCTCATTCTGAAACCTAGAAGGGGTGAGGGAAATCCAGTATAAAAAGGATTTTAAGTGCTAAATTCTTTTAAGATAGAGAGGTTTCTTAGCGTCTTCCTTTCTTTTTTCCAGAGACATATTTGAGTTGTCGCTAATTGCCGCGATGACAACGCGTTCTTCTACAGAGTTTTCTAATATTAGCTGCAGAGGCATTTCGGCTTGGTTGTCTTTTGCTTTCGACTTGCGCCGCACTTTAATCCTCTCTCATTCTCACAGAGAACACAAGTATAGTAAGACTTAATAAACCTTTTGAGCGACTGCAGCCCCCAAAAAACAAAAATCGCTTTATTCTACCGTGAAAAGCGGTCGTTTTTCCACACATCAGCTGTGTCGCTGTATCCGCGTCTTTCCCAGAAGCCCAACTCTTTCTTGCTGGTGAAACGTACACGCGTAACCCACAAAGCGCTCTTATACGCGTATTTGCTGGGAACAACCAGCCGCAGCGGGAAGCCTAAGCCTTCCTCCAGCTCTTTTCCATCTAGTTTATAGGCTAATAGAACATCATCGCCTGCGAGTTCAGCGAGAGCAAGCGAAGTCGTGTAGCCGTCTGCACACTCAAACGTGACAGAAGTGGCGGTTTCCTTAGGCTTAGCCACGCGCACTATTTCTTTGAAAAGCACGCCTTCCCATTTGCAGTTTAGCACGCTCCAGCCCTCAACACAGTGAAAATCGTTCACTGACACTGTTTTCGGAAGTTCCAAAATGTCATCCCAGCTGAGCGTCACGGGGTTTGCCACTTCTCCGTCAACGACTAAAGCATAAGTTTTCAGGTCGAGCTTTGGGTTTGAAGGCGTGATGCCCGGGTGGTCAATTTCCCACCTTAGAATCCGCTTGATGGGAGTTTGACCTGGCGGCAACTTTTTCGCGTTTTGATTTTTGGAAGACATAAAAACTCAAATAGAAACTTGCTGAGTGAAGAAAATAAAGTTTGCTGGACTGCAAGTGGAAAGGGCAAACAAACGCTGATGAGGAATCTACCTTAGGCGCGGGTAGCCCGATTAGCCGAATACCACAAAAAACAAAAGACACGTTACAACCAAAACGCCAGCCAATTCCAATATTTTTAAGCTGCCAGCGTACAGTTTTGTTAGTAACTAGAGCGCGCGCTATTTTCCAAAGATTTAGTGGCTTATTTCCGTCTCTTTCTTAAAAGATAGGTTAGATTCATGACCAACGACAAGCCAACAAGAACACCTTCCACAAAATCTGTAACTGAGAAGCCTAAATACTCAAAATGTAGAAATCGACCTATTAATATGCCTAGGGCAATAGATATCATGCCTATAGCCAATATGCTTTCGTC
>DATDQZ010000171.1:0-2762 GCA_035292005.1 Bathyarchaeia archaeon
GCCAGAAAGCGTTATGCTTTTTAGGAAAAGAAAGTAAGTAAAAAGGTCGTAGTCTAGCGCAGAGCGGTCGTAGTCTAGCCTGGTTTAGGACATCAGCCTGCCACGTTGACGACCCGGGTTCAAATCCCGGCGACCGCACCACTACGGTTCATTAACTGTTTTGCTATTTTTGTGCAGCACTTGGGATTGTCGTAGTAGTCTCGGCAGGCCCTCATCAAATTTTGGTCTTGTGTCATTATGGCTGTCTCCGCGGCATCGTCAGATATTGTCAACAGGTTTTTCATGTCCACGATGAGCATAGAGCCAGAGCAGTGGAGAAGTCTGAGGTTACCAAGTTCTGAAAGCGCCCCTGTTTCCAGTATGTCCTTAGCGACTGCGATGTTCAATTTTACTCCCCGCACCTTTGCCTTTTCAAGCGCTTTTTTTACTTCTTGCGCTATAGTTGGATGTTGTATGAGTATGGTTATTTCTCTTCGAGCAGATTCCATCAAGTCTTTCATTTTGTGAAGGATATTTTTCTGTCCTCTGATAATGTAGGCTAGCGCTAGTACTTGGGGGCTCTCTGCAGCCTCAAAGATTGGCGTTAGTGTGTCAACTAAAGCGTCTGCCTGATTACTTTTTTCTTTAAATGCGTCAGTTAACCGTTGTTTCAGGTTTGCAATGGCTTCTTTCGGGTGCAACGCAACATAAACATTCGGTGTGCCTTGCTGGATTATTATCATGCCTTTCTTTGACAAGCCGTCCAGTGTGTAATAGATTTTGGAGTCAGGGACACCTGTTTCTTTACAAAGTGCACTTGCCGTCGAACGTGGATGCGCGAGTAAAGCTATGTAGGCTACGGCTTCGTTTGTTGATAAGCCTATTTCTTTAAGACGTGACACTATTCGGCTCTTGACTGATTCTTCTAGAACTGTGACCATCTTTCTTCCTTCTTCTGATAAGAAGGTGTCAGAAAACCCTTAAATAGTTTACTACTACCAGAAGGTAGTAGTGAAATTAACGGAGGGAAAAATTGAAATGAATAGAAGTTGCTGCAGTTGCGTTCCAGATTCAACAACTAACATGGAAGAAGCGGTGAAGAAGTTTTATGGACAAATATGGGCAAACCAAAAAGAATGCAAGTTAAAAGAGCCCCAGGAATCAACAGATCCTGCGCAAATTGCGCATGAAGCACTGCTCAAAGAGTTGGCGCCAAAGAAAGGAATGCATGTATTAGACATAGGATCAGGCACGGGTGAAACAGTTTTGGCAATCGCTGAGAAAGTTGGGCCAACTGGCAAAGCAGTGGGCGTAGACTTAACGCCTGAAGGCATCGCTTCATCCCGAGAAAAAGCCAAACAAAGGAAATTAGAGCACATTGCCGAATTCCATCAAACAAACGCCATGAAACTACCTTTTCCAAACGATTTCTTTGACGCCGTCCTAAGTGAATGCGTTGTCAACCTCATACCTGACAAACAGAAGTCTTTGAACGAGAAAGTTCGCGTTTTAAAGCCAGGTGGACGCGTAATCATGCATGATGTTGTCAATTGGATGCCCATGCCCCGAGTTATGCGAGAAAATTCGAACCTTTACTGCGAATGTGTAGGCGGAGCCGTGAGCATAGATGAATACGTGGAAATGATGAAAAAAGCAGGTTTAACTGACATCAAAACAGTTGACTTTACGAAATATGTCAAGAATGAAATAAGCGCAGATTCATTCACAGACTTGAAAGACGATGAGTTTCAAGAAATCGCCAACTTCGTGAAGAAGGGCGGAATTGGATACGCCTTGCTCACAGGCACCAAAAGGTCGACCTGACAGACTAAGCCAATAATCGCTATTGGTATCCACGGAAAGAAAATAATGGAGATTAAGCTTTGACTTTGGCTGCTATTTGCCTTCCAAATTCAAAGCACTTTTTCAAATCCTCTTGGTCTGGAACATACTTCACTTCGACCCCGGGTTCGTGAATTTCAAAGCCTGCTTTTCGCGCGGTTTCCATCATGCTTCGTACGGCGCCGCCGCCCCAGCCATAAGAGCCGAAGAAACTCCACAGTTTGCCTTTAGGTTTTAGACCCGTTATGTAGGTTAGGAAAGAGCTCAGCGTGGGAAACATCTGGTTGTTGAGCGTTGGCGAACCCACAACAACGGCTTTGGCGTCTAGAATTTCGGTTACGGCTTCTGTCAGGTCTGAAGCACGAAGTTTTAAGAGTTTTACTTCGACGCCTTGGCTGATTGCGCCCTCGGCGATGGCTCTTGCCATTTTGTCCGTGCTGCCCCACATCGTATCGTAAACTATGACCACTTTATTTCTGGAAAGCCCTGCACTCCAGTCCAAGTAAGCCTTAATTATCTTAGACGGATTCGAACGCCAGATTATGCCGTGACTGGGCGCTATCATCGCAGGCGCAATGCCCATTTGGACTATTTCCTGAATCTTGCGGGTTATGAGCGGCGCAAGAGGCATCAGTATGTTGGCGTAGTATATTGCGGCTTCTTCCATCAGAACGTGCTCGTCAACCTCGTCATCGAACCGCTGCGAAGTGGCAAGATGCTGACCAAAAGCGTCGTTGGGCATTAGGATTTTGTCTTCAACCACGTACGTGAACATGCTGTCGGGCCAATGAAGCATAGGCGCCTCTACAAAACGCAGAGTGCGCTTGCCAAGCTTCAACTCATCGCCTGTTTTCACGGTTTCGATGTGAAAGTCTGCACCGTAATGCTCGATTATGGCGTCTTTTCCTCTCGCAGAAGCCAGTATTGTCGCGTTCTTCGCG
>DATDQZ010000172.1:0-6924 GCA_035292005.1 Bathyarchaeia archaeon
TGGCTATGTTCTCGCTTATAACAAACCTGTTCCTGTGGTATTTCCTGTCCAGCGAAAAACTGAGTTGGAGAGAAGGCGCACTATTGCTAGTGTTGTACGCCGTGTTTCTAATAACAAGCTTTGGCGGTTACAGAGTTTAAAGGATGAAACATCGTAATCTTCACTGAAAAATAGAAATCGCTGCCCTGCCCCCAGTTCCTTTTGACTTAAGCGCCGAAATCTTCGCTAACGGCGATAGGCAAATTCGCACTTATAAGAAAGGCAGGTTTCGCAAATAATAAGAGCTAATAGCAAGCTCATTCTCGCTGGTGTAGATCATCTCATTGTAACCGAGATGCTTGGAATAAAAAGTTTAATGTGTTGTTCATTTGATGAGTTTCTTTTTCATGAGATTTATGCTGAGGATGAAGAAGAATACAGTGATTACGCTGATCCAAGCTATGCTGAGAAGTAGCGTTGCCTCAGTGCTGAGGTTTAGGAAAGTGTCGATTCTGCCGAGAACTAAACCCCTTGTAAGGTTTGCCACGTGTGTGAGGGGCAGAACAGCCAGAGCCGCCGTCTGAACTGGACCTGGCAACGATGAAAGTGGAAAGAAGGTTCCGCTTAAGAGGAACATTGGCGTTACGAGTAGGAATGAAGGATAATTGAAGAAGTCTATATTCTGCGCGAAAGCTGTGAAACACATGCCTAAGGCTGCAAACATTAACCCACCAAAAAAGGCAAGAAGAGGCACCAAGAGGAACAGGGGGCTAGAAACTAAGCCGAAAGCAGCCACCACCGCCAGTACAATCGCGGAGTTTATAGTCGCACGCGTGGCGCCCCACACAAGCTCGCCTGCTATAACTTCTTCAACGCTTACTGGCGTGGCGATTATGGCGTCAAAAGTCTTTTGGAAATACATGCGCACAAAAGACGCGTATGTGCACTCGAAGAAGGAGCCGTACATGATGGCGATAGCTATCAACGCTGGCGCTATGAACTGTCGATAAGGAACGCCCTCGATGTCTGGGACAAACGTGCCAAGTCCATAGCCTAGCGCAACGAGGTAGAGGATGGGTTCAAGCACTGAGGGTAGAAAGTTTACGTGTATGGTTTTCGTGAAGACATCGAAGTTTCTTCGCCAGACTTTCCAGACTCGGTAAGTCAGCGTGGGCATCCTGAAGCTTGACTGGGAATCGTTTGATTTGGTCATTCTCTCAGCTTCCTTCCTGTCAGTTTGAGGAAAACATCTTCCAGATTAGCGTTCCGTATGGTCACGTTTGTGGCGGGATGCTTTTTGAGGAAACGTTCGAACACGCCGTGGGGCTGCGTGGTGAAGACATGGACACGGTCGCCGAACGTTTCGAAGCGGGCGTCTGGAAACTCTGCCTTGAGAGTTTGCACCAGTTTTTCGTCGTTGTCGACTTCCAGCACATCTTCGCCAACGTGTTTCTTGATGAGCCCTGCAGGCTGACCTTGCTCGATGATTTTACCGTTGTCCATAATCAAGACCCTATCGCACAGTGCAGCGGCCTCATCCATGTAGTGCGTGGTTATGATTATGGTGACGCCTCGTTTCCTTAGGGCGCGGACTTCATCCCAGACTAGGTGACGTGCTTGCGGGTCTAAGCCTGTGGTAGGCTCGTCTAGGAGGAGAATTTGTGGCTCGTTGATCAGGGCTCTGGCCAAGATCAGGCGCCGCTTCATGCCAGTAGATAATTCTGATATGAGAACGTTCTGTTTTTCCTCTAGCTGGAAAAACTTCAGCTGCTCCGCGGCTCGTTTCGCGGCTTCAGCCTTGGGAATGTCAAAATAGCGAGCGTAGACTAAGAGGTTCTTCATGACGGTGAAGTCTGGATCGAGATTATCCTCTTGAGGTGCCACGCCCACCATGCTTTTTATTTCGCGTGACTGCTTAGCGACGCTCATTCCCGCCACGGATAATTCGCCTTCAGTTAAGGGCAAAAAGCAGTAGATCATCCGCACCGTGGTCGTTTTTCCAGCGCCGTTTGGGCCTAGGAAACCGACGCACTCGCCCTTGTAGACTTCGAAGTCTATGTGGTCCACTGCCGTGAGGTTGCCGAACTTCTTTGTCAGGTCGTGCGCTTTAATGAGAACTTCTGGAGAAACCATACTCCTTCCTTCATTAATCACTGCACACATCAACTTAAAACTACTCCTCCAAACAACAGCCGCAAAGCTATTGCCGTGTCGTGGGTTTTAGCATCGCCAGCTTCCGCGGAAGAGAGAAGGAACGCGATTCTTTTGTCTCCGAATTCTTTCTCTAGAATTTTAGCGCTTCCTTGTAGACTTAACCAAGTCTACTTCCAGCTATGCCTGCTGCTTCTTCGGTCACGCCGCCCTTAGTAACATACGCTATAAGAGCCTTGTCGCTTATATTCAGCCACAACTGTGTGTTCAGGTTTTCTTGTTTGCGGCTTCCAGTTTCTTGCCGCATTTACGGCAGAAAATGGCGTCGTTTGGGTTTTTCTCGCCGCAATTGGGACAAACGAGAGGTTCCTTGTAAAGCGACTGTTGAATGTTTTCTCTCGCAGTTTGAAACGCAACCTGTATTTCCTTGGCGGCTACCGCGAAGGCTTTCTCAAGCTCTTGACTCATTTTGGCAAATGCTTCTCTCACCTCGTCGGATGGAGCTGCAACGTTTGCATCCACTCCTTTCATGGCTTTGGTGCCGCATTTTGGGCAGAAATAGGCGTCTTTTGGAAGTTTTTCGCCACAATTTGAACAATGCGCCATAGGCATTCCACACAACAAACAAACGAAAACAAAAATTTAAACATTCTCTAAGTATACCAAAAAAAAGTAAGGGAAAGTGTTTTTGATTTAGGCTATAACCATATGGACACGATGACTATTCCGATTAGTGCCAGAACTACGGATATCGCTATGAAGAAAAGCACGGCCACTATGCTTATGGCGAGCGCTTGCAGCCATCCGCAATCGAAGAAGTGCTTCACCAAAGCCAGCCAAATAATCAACACGATGATTGACGCGATTATCCCTGAGAAGAAGTAACCGAAACCCGAGCCGATGACGGTTCCGAGAATCGCTATCCAAAGTGCGTCTGTGAACTTTGCCTTATCTTTGCCCGCTAATAGTCTTCCTGAAATCCAAAGAACTGGCGACAGTATGATGGCGTTGACGATAACATGTATTACTAGGTTTATCAACAGCGTGTCTAAATTGATTGCCATACAATTTTGCCTTCCACAAACTCGAATAGTTCTATTATAGGCTTTATTTAAAAATCTTGCTGGCTACAAAATGCAGTGCCTTACTTCTAAGAAGCGGGTCTAAACTCAGAAACGGAATTTGCGACTCTTAGGCTGGACATCTTGGTTGAGTTCTTTTGCGAGCTGTTCAAGGAGCGCTCGCTGCTGCGGCGTCAGTTTCTCTGGAACCGAAATTCCAACGCGCACCAACAGATCGCCTTTGCTGTAGCCTCTAAACCGAGGCATACCTTTACCTTTCAATCTAATAACTTCGCCTGACTGCGTTCCCGGGTGAATCTTCACGGTGATTGGTCCTTCCAAGGTGGGCACAGAGACTTCCGCGCCTAAGGCTGCTTGAGGATAACCTATCATTAGGACATACAAGAGGTCATCTCCTTCTCTCATGAAAAGCTCGTGAGGAAGTATGTGAACGAGAACGTAGAGGTCGCCGGGTGAGCCGCCGTTGGAAGCCATTTCGCCTTCGCCTCTGAGCCTAAGCTGGTATCCCTCGTCTATGCCTACGGGCACTTGCACGCTTATCCTTCGGCGCTTCCTGACTAAGCCTGTGCCACGGCAGTTTTTGCATGGCGAATCTATTATTGTGCCTTTTCCTCTGCATGTAGAGCAAGGCGTCACTTGGACGTACATGGCGAAGCTGCTTTTTCTCATGTGCTGAACTTGGCCTGCGCCGTTGCATCGGGGACAAGTTCGGGGCGAAGTGCCTGGGCTGGCGCCTGAGCCGTTGCAGACGTCGCATTTTTCGGTTCTGGGAACTTCTATTTCCTTCTCAGTTCCCCTTGCGGCTTCTTCCAGCGTTATTTCAAGGTCGTAGACGAGGTCTTGGCCTCTGTTAATTCTTTCGCCGAAGCCTCCTCCAAAGCCGCCGCCGAAGAAGTAGCGGAAAATGTCTCCAAAGCCGAAGCCCAAGTCTCGGAATATGGAGTTAAAATCGGCGCCTCTGAAAATGTCTTCTTGCGTGTAGCGCTGGTCAAAGCCCGGGTGTCCCAGCGTGTCGTATTGCTGCCGTTTCTGGTCATCTGACAAGACAGCGTAAGCTTCGGAAATTTCCTTGAATTTTTCTTCCGCGCCAGGCGACTTGTTCCTGTCAGGGTGATACTGCAACGCTAGTTTTCTGAATGCAGCTACGATTCCGTCTTTAGAAGCGTTTCTCTGAACGCCGAGAACCTCGTAGTAATCCCGTTTTTCAGCCATGCGCTTTACCGCTAAATTCGAAATGCAACTACCTAATCAAAACTGTTTCGGCTCTTCACTTCACTTTGTAATCGTCTGAATCAACAACTTTTTCATTGTCAGTGTCGCCTGGGGAGGCTGAGGCGTCTTGGCTCGGCTGCCCTTTTTGTTTTGCGTATTCAGCGGCTGCCTGCTGGTAAATCACAGTGCCAACCTCTTGCAGAACTTTCTGAAGCTCGTCGGACTTCGCTTTTACCTGCGCCATGTCGTTGCTGGCTAAAGCGTCTTTCAGAGCCGCGACCGCTGCGTCTATCTTGCTCGTCTGCTCTTGCGTCAACTTATCCGCCAAGTCTTTCTTGGTTTTCTCCGCAGTGTAGACGAGGCTGTCTGCGTTGTTTCTCAGCTCAGCTTCTTCACGTTTCTTTTTGTCCTGCTCAGAGAATTGTTCAGCATCTTTGACCATGCGCTCTTTCTCTTCTTTTGACAGTTTCGTTGGCGCCGTTATTCGTATTTTGGCTTCTTTCCCCGTGCCGAGGTCTTTGGCGGTCACGTTCAGAATGCCATTAGCGTCTATGTCGTAGGTGACTTCTATCTGTGGAACGCCTCTTGGTGCTGGTGGTAAATCCACGAGGTTGAACGTGCCTATGGACACGTTGTCTGCGGCCATGGCGCGTTCTCCTTGAAGCACATGGATTGTGACTGCTGTTTGGAAGTCTGCTGCTGTGGTGAACACTTGGCTTTTCTTTGTAGGGATAGTCGTGTTCTTATCGATTAGTTTTGTGAATATGCCCCCAAGAGTTTCCACGCCCAACGATACTGGCGTGATATCGACCAGCAGCAAATCGCGCACTTCGCCTGTAATCACTGCTGCCTGTATAGCAGCGCCGACGGCGACGCACTCCATGGGGTCAACGCCGCGCTCCACCGTTTTGCCCATTATCTGCTCCACAGACTTCTGTACAAGAGGCATTCGCGTCATGCCGCCGATGAGGATTATCTTGTCTATGCCGCTGGGAGTCAGCTTTGCGTCTTCGAGCGCTTTTACTATGGTTCTTTCGGTTTTTTGAACAATTGGCTGGGCTAGCGCCTCAACTTTGGTGCGTGTCAACGTTAGGTGCAAGTGTTTCGGTCCTGTGTTATCTGAGGTTATGAAAGGCAGGTCAATGTCAGTGCTCATTAAGGCGGATAGTTCTATCTTTGCTTTTTCTGCTGCTTCTTTGAGCCTAGCCATAGCCATCTTATCGCCAGTGAGGTCAATGCTCGTTTGCCTTTTGAACTCGTCCATGATGTAGTCAATAACTGCCTTGTCCACGTCTGTGCCACCGATCTGCGTGTCACCGCTTGTTGAGAGCACTTGGAAAACAGTTTCGCCAAAATTCATTATTGTGACATCGTGGGTTCCGCCACCGAAGCTGAACACTAATATTTTCATTTTCTTTTCGAGCTTGTCTACGCCATAGGCGAGGCAGGCGGCAGTGGGCTCGTTGATTATGCGCATCACTTCGAAGCCCGCGATTTCGCCTGCGTCTTTTGTGGCTTGGCGCTGGTTGTCGTCGAAGTGCGCTGGAACTGTTATGACGGCTTTGCGCATTGTGCCGCCCAGATAGGTTTCCGCGTCTTTCTTGATTTTCTGCAGGATGAAAGCGGAAATTTGCTGCGGCGTGTATTCTTTTCCGTAAACGTTTGCTTTGTAGTTGGTGCCCATTTTTCGTTTTATTTCAAAAATTGTTCCTTCTGGGTTGGCGGTTGCTTGGCGCTTTGCTGGTTCGCCTATTAAGAGCTGACCGTCTTTTGTGAAGGCAACGACTGAAGGGAACATTTTTCCCGCCATGGTTGGGCCTTCTGCGCTTGGGATTACCGTGGCGTGTCCGCCTTCATAGATGGCTGCGGCGGAGTTGGTGGTTCCCAAGTCTATTCCTAACACTTTTTCTCCTTGCATTTTACTCATTTTTCTATTTCTCCTTTTGTGACTTTGATGGGTTAACTGCAACTTTGACGATGCTGGATCTAATCACTTTGTCTTTCATGATATAGCCTTTTCTCACTTCTTCAACCACAATGCATCCCTCAACATCGTCCCGCTCTGTTATGGCAATAGCGTTATGCCTTGAGGGGTCAAAAACTTTACCCTCACATTCTATAGGAGAGACGCCTTCCTGCTCAAGAACCTTTCTGAGTTTCTTAAGAGTCATCTGAACGCCCTCAATGAGCGGTTGGGCAGAATTAGCGGATTGAGCTGTCTTGAGCGCCAGTTCTAACTCGTCCACAACATCCAATAATTGGATAACCAAGCATTCAGTGCAATAGTTCTTCACTTCTTCCATTTGGCGACCAAACCGTTTCTTCAGATTCTCAAAATCTGCCTGCAAGTACTTTAAGCGCGTCAAGTATTCCTCTGAACGCTTCTTCTCCGCTTCCAACTGCTGTTCAAGATTGGAGGGCTGTTCTTTCTGTTCCTCGCTCATAAGGAGTGTCCTTCTTTGGCATTACACTTTTGTGGCAGATTAAAATATACATTTCG
>DATDQZ010000173.1:0-5397 GCA_035292005.1 Bathyarchaeia archaeon
TGGCATGAATAAAACTGAAAGCCTTCAAGCGATTAATTTCTCTCCCATGCTCTTTGAGTGTGGTGTCTGATTTAGATTTTGGGTTTGCTGGTTTTAAGCGTTTAGCACACGATGAGGGAAATTAGCTTCTCCTTGGAGAGAAACGTATAAACGGTTACGTTCCCTTTTAGATGGAAAGGCGCGCATGAAGCATGAAGTGTCAGAAGTGTGGGCAAGAAACTTTTCTACCTTTTCAGTGTCCTCACTGTGGCGGCCAATTCTGCGCTGTGCACCGTTTGCCCGAAAACCACGCGTGCCCCAAAATGGAGTCTGTCCGTGCGCCGAAACAAGAAGCGCCTGAAGTGCTTCAAACGCCTAGCTCGTATGAGTACAGGGTTACTTTTGGGCAGCCACGCCGAGTTAAAGGGCGCATTTATTTCAGTCCTAAAGAGCTTGGGCATTTAGCCATAGCTGTATTGCTTGTCATAGGCATCGGCTTGTCATACGCGTTCTATTTAGGTGCTCTAGGGCTGGAGAATTGGCCCGTTATTGTTGCAGCTTTATCAGTTATCATTACTGCGTCGTTTTTCACACATGAAATAGCGCACAAAGTGACTGCGCAGAGACGAGGCTTGTGGGCGGAATTCCGTTTGACCGTCTGGGGCGCCATTTTAACCGCGATTTCCATACTTTTCCCTTTCAAGATAATCTCTCCAGGCGCGGTTATGATTGCTGGACCTGCCCGAATGGATGAAATCGGGAAAATATCCATTGCCGGACCAATCACAAACATTGCCTTGTCAAGCGTGCTTCTTGGCCCCGTGTTTGTTCCGAATCCGTATTCTTTGGTATTCGTCATAGGCGCCTTCTTCAACGCTTATGTTGCGCTTTTTAACCTTCTTCCCTTCGGGATTCTTGATGGCTACAAAATTTTCAGTTGGAACAAAAAGGTTTGGGGTTTGGCTTTCGCTGTGAGTGCCGCGTTGACGGTTATCTCTGGCTTCTTTATATACTACTAAGAAAAAGGTTAGATAAGCTCGATTGTCACGTGGACTTCTTCTGGGACCCGGATGCGCATTATTCGCCTCATAACGCGTTCTTCAGCGTCGATGTCTATTAGGCGTTTGTGGATGCGCATTTCCCACTTGTCCCATGTGGCTGTGCCCTCACCAGACGGCGCTTTCAAAACGGGCACGCGCAAGCGCTTTGTGGGCAGGGGTACGGGACCGTTGATTTTAACGCCTGTTTTCTGGGCGATGCCTTTCAGTTCCCCGCATACTTCTTCGAGTTTGTTGTAATCTGTGCTTGTTAAGCGGATTCGCGCTTTCCTAACCATTCGCCCATCAATCCCGAATTTTGCCATTTTCAACGTTGTTGAGTATTACCTTAGACATTTAAACCGAACATAAAAACCTATCGACGGAATGACGAGGCTTATACGCGGCTTTTCCCGGCATACCGCTTGAACTGTTGAGAACTATTGTGCTCTCAGGGGTATATTTTTTCTCACGCGCTAGAGAGCAACTAGTGCGAGCATCCACACAAAAAAGCTATTCCACCCATAAGCCCTGCAAGTCAAGAAAACTCAATTCTTCTCGAAACGGAAAAAAATAAGGCGCTTTTGAAGGCGCACATTTATTCTTCTTCGTAGATTTTCCTTTCTTTCACTTTCAGCGTGTCCTCAGCGGCGCTTATAACTCTGAAGGATTCTTTCAGCTCACGCTTATGTAGGAACTTCTTCACGAGCACTCGCAGGTACTTCTTGGAAACGGCTGCTCCTTCGCCTTTAACCGTCACTTTTTTTGATTCAGTGGTTACTTCTGCGCCTGTTTTCTCTTTTAGGAAGTCGGCAAGCTCTTTGATTACGTCTTTTCCTTCACTTTTAAGTTCCGACGCGTCAATCTTCATTTCAACCATAACCTTTCACCTCATCTTTGCATCGCGCTAATGCAGTGCGCTTTGACTGTGTTCTTCATCGCTTGTCTACTGATAAGTTTTCCGTATCAGCAGGTGTCGATTCGCCCGTATGGTTTTGATAAACGGAGCGTTTTGTTATATGAGACTTTTTAGGACGGCTTTGGCGACTTCTTGCGCCCAATTCTTCGTTTTCTCCAACTCGCCATCTTTCAGCTGCATTTGATTTGTCTCGCCCTCTACATAGGCAATAAGCGGAGGGGCGACTATCTCGAAACCAAGTTTCTTAAGCTTGCTTTCTATACTCTTCGCCGCATTTCCGCTGTACCATTTTTGCAGTTGTGTGTCAAAAGCAGCGGCCAACTGACCAGAAAAATCTTTGTCGGGTAGACCGTTGAGAAACTGCATTATTCCGCTTGATACTTTAAAATACATCGTGGGCGCGCCAACTATCAGGCAGTCATAATTCTTGATGGTTCCTTGAGCGACATCTTTAAAGAAGAAGGAGTCAACCTCTAATCCTTGGTCTCTCAGGACTTCGACAATGGTTTCAGCGACCTTCGCCGTTAACTTCATAGGCGAGACGGTGTCGTACACAACCAAAACTTTCATCTAGCCAAACCTCCCTATAATCCACCTGCCTTACGCACGCTATTAAGGGTTTCCGCATTGACCCGCCAATGGTTCCGAAACCTAAAAAGGGTCAAGTCCAGTTTATCAACCTGTGCAATTCAGATTTTTGTCAGTTCGCCCGTCGAGTCATTATCACCGCGTTGGCTCTGTTGACTCTAAAGCTCATCATCCAAGACTATGTGAAGGAGCACTGAAACTTAAGACTGTTGCGCTCTGCAATTCTTCAGTAGCGAACAGTTTTAATGTACCAAAACGAAAGATAAGTTCAAGCTTATGGTGAAATTTTATGGAACTCTCAGAAGCCATCAAAGGGCGAAGAAGCATAAGAGCCTTCAAAAAACACGATGTGCCCGAAAAGATTGTTGAAGAGCTCATCGACGCAGCAAGCTGGGCACCATCCGCGGGAAACATTCAACCATGGGAATTCGTAATCGCCAGAACACAAACAGTCAAAAAGAAACTCGCCCAAGCAGCCCTCAACCAAGCATTCATCGAAGAAGCGCCCGTGGTGATTGCAGTTTGCGCAAACGAAAAGCGCTCTTCAATGGGCTATGGCTTTAGAGGCAGAACGCTTTACTGCATACAGGACACGGCGGCTGCCACCCAAAACATGCTCTTAACTGCGTATTCACTCGGGCTAGGCGCATGCTGGATAGGCGCATTCAACGAAGACGAAGCAAAAAAAGCCATTAACGCTCCTGAATGGATACGGCCTGTTGCCATTATTCCCGTGGGCTACGCGAACGAAGTTCCGTCGCAAAGAAGCAGAAGACCCCTCAGCCAGATAACACACCATGAAAGCTTCTGAAACACAGCACAAACAAATGAAATTTTAATACGCATGTTTAACTGTATATCTGCGAGGCTTGCCTGTTGAATTACGCCGTGATAGCGGATGCCTACGAGAAAATCGAAGCCACCACAAAACGGCTCGAAATGACAGACTTGCTGGTTGACCTCTTGAAAAACACGCCTAAGGCTATCATCGACAAAGTCGTTTACCTGACCCAAGGCAAGATATACCCCGACTTCGTCGACTTGGAGATAGGCGTTGCTGAAAAACTCGCCATAAAAGCCTTAGCGCGGGCTTCTGGAAGAAAAGAAAGCGAAATCGAAGAAGACTTGAAGAAGAGCGGGGACATCGGTGAAACCGCCCAGAACTTCATAGCCAAAAAGAAGCAGGTTACCTTTTTTCAGAAAACCCTAACAGTCCAGCATGTTTACGAGACACTTGACAAAATGGCAAAGACAACAGGCGCTGGAGCCGTGGATTCAAAAATGGCGCTTTTGGCTGGGCTATTGTCGGACGCGTCGCCGAAAGAGGCCAAGTACATCATGCGAACGGTGACTGGTAACTTGCGGTTAGGCATCGCGGACATGACCGTGCTTGACGCTTTGGCGATAGCGTACGGCGGCGGCAAAGAAGCCCGCGAACTCGTAGAACGCGCTTATAACATCTCTTCGGACCTTGGCAGGGTCGCAAACATAGTCGCTGAAAAAGGCTTGGAGGGAATAAAGAAGTTTCAAGTTGTGGTTTTCGAGCCAATAAGGCCGATGCTGGCGGAACGGCTTTCTTCTCCCGAGGAAATCTTGGAAAAACTAGGCGGAAAATGCGTAGCGGAGTACAAGTACGACGGCGAACGTGTGCAAGCACACAAGAAAGGGAACGAAGTTGTTCTCTATTCCAGACGTTTAGAGGACATTTCCAGCCAGTATCCAGACGCGGTTGAACTCGTCAAAGACCACGTGAAAGCGAAGGAAGCCATTCTTGAAGCCGAATGCGTTGCCATAGACCTTGAAACAGGCGAGATGCGTCCTTTTCAGGAGTTGATGCACCGAAGACGCAAGTACGAGATTGAACGGGCTATGGAGCAGTATCCTGTTTCGCTTTTCATGTTCGACGCTCTGTACGTCGACGGCAAAGACCTGACTCTTGACGGTTACCTTGTCAGGCGAAAGGCGCTGGAGAAAGCCCTAAAAGAAAGCGACAGGGCCAAAGCGGCCAAGCACATAGTAACGAGCAAAGTAAAGGAGCTTGAAGCGTTCTTTGAGGAAGCCATAGCAGACGGTTGCGAGGGCCTAGTTTGCAAAGCCATCGGAAAAGACTCAGTTTATCAGGCTGGCGCCCGCGGCTGGCTCTGGATAAAATACAAGCGCGATTACAAAAGCGAAATGAAGGACACGGTGGACCTCGTTGTAGTGGGCGCTTTTCACGGCAGAGGAAAACGCGCGGGCACATACGGCGCCCTACTTCTTGCTGCCTACAATCAGGAAACGGACACTTTTGAAACGGTCACCAAGTGCGGAACAGGGTTCACGGATAAGGATTTGGCAAACCTGCCTGAGATGCTGCGGAAACATGTGATTCCGCGCAGGCATTCCCGGGTGCAGTCGATGCTGGAGGCTGATGTTTGGTTTGAGCCAAAGGTTGTTTTGGAGATTTTGGGTGCGGAGGTAACGTTAAGTCCCATTCACACGTGCGCCATGGACTCGATACGGAAAGGAAGCGGCTTGGCGATTAGGTTTCCGCGTTTCACGGGCAATTACAGAGTGGATAAAGCGGCTGAAGATGCAACTACCTCGGCGGAAGTGGTGGAGATGTACCGCGGGCAGCTTAAGCAAATCAGCGAGGCTTAGCATGTTACGCGTCAAAGACTTGATAAGCACAAAGCCCGTAAGATACTACATGTGAAGTGAATGTCGCAGCATTCCGAAAAAATAAAAGCCCTTGTCACGTTCAAGGAAAAGCTCGAAAAAAGAATTGAAAAACTAAATTCTGAACTCAAAGAGCTCCAAGCCACGCTGGAAGTGGTGAACTCGATTTTGCTTGAAAAGGGGTTCAAACGCGGCGACATAAAAGAGGTTGCGCTG
>DATDQZ010000174.1:0-5741 GCA_035292005.1 Bathyarchaeia archaeon
GCTTCTGACAGGCATGGGCTGTGACAAGCCATACCTCACCTATTGGGACCGACTTCTCTTGAACGCCAGCCAAGTGACGAATCCCTCAATAGACCCTCTGAGGGAACCTATGGAAATCAGAACTTACTTGGGCGCAAAACCTGACATGCTTGAAATGGAACTGGAAAACGGCGAGGTCGTGTTAAAGACTGAACTTGCTCCTCAATTATGCCTTGAAACTCCGATAATGTTCTCCGCTTTATCCTATGGCGCTGTAAGCCTAAACGTTCACGAGTCCTTAGCTCGTGCAGCCACTCAGTTCGGCACATTCTTCAACACAGGTGAAGGCGGATTAGATCCAAGACTGTACAAGTACGGCGCTCATACCATCGTTCAAGTTGCTTCAGGCCGTTTCGGCGTGCACCCAAAATACCTCGACGCTGGCGCCGCTATCGAAATAAAGATAGGTCAAGGAGCGAAGCCTGGGATAGGTGGGCATCTTCCAGGCGAGAAAGTCAGCGCGGACATTGCCCGAACGCGTATGATTCCTATTGGAACTGATGCGCTTTCTCCTGCGCCTCAGCATGACATTTACTCCATCGAGGATCTTAGGCAGCTTATCTATGCGCTGAAAGAGGCTACTGATTACGCTAAGCCTGTTTCGGTGAAAATCGCTGCGGTTCATAACTCAGCCGCCATTGCCAGCGGGATGGTGCGTGCTGGCGCAGACGTCATAGCCCTAGACGGCGTTCGAGGCGCAACTGGCGCTGCGCCAAAGGTCATCAGAGACAACGTGGGCATACCCATCGAACTGGCTATTGCGAGCGTAGATCAGCGTTTGCGTGAGGAAGGCATTCGTAATAAGGCTTCTATTGTTGCGGCTGGGGGTATCAGAAGCAGTGGTGATGTTGTTAAAGCTATAGCGTTGGGTGCTGATGCCGTGTACATTGCCACTGCTGCGCTTGTAGCCATGGGTTGCACTGTCTGCCAGAAATGTTATACTGGGAAGTGTCCGTGGGGTATCGCGACGACGGATCCGTGGATTGCCAAGAGGATTAATCCAGACATAGCTTCAGAGCGGCTGGTGAATCTCCTTCGCGGGTGGAGCTTGGAGATTAAGGATATGATGGGCGGGATGGGCATAAACGCTATTGAAAGCTTGCGTGGAAACCGTTTGCACCTCCGTGGCGTGGGCTTAACGGATACCGAGTTGAGGATTCTGGGCGTGAAGATGGCGGGAGACTAAGGCTTATGCTTGAAGAAGAAAAAGTGATTGCCGAAATTAGTGCGAAGTTTCTTTCTCGTGTGACGGTTGAAAACGATGTGTGGAAGATCAACGCTGAAGGAATGCATTACCGTGAACTCAACCAGCTTCTGAGAGGCTTTGATAACAATGGCGCCGAAAAAATCGAGGTTCACAACGTCTATGGACAACGATACATCGGAACTGATCTGGAGAAAAACATGAGCATCGACATTTACGGCACTCCTGGGAACGATCTGGGTGCTTTCATGAACGGGCCACGGTTAGTGGTTCATGGAAACGCGCAGGATGGATGCGGCAACACCATGAACGAAGGACAAATAATCATCCATGGCCACGCTGGAGACATAACAGGCTATGCGATGCGGGGCGGAAAGATTTTCATCCGCGACGATGTGGGTTACCGAACGGGCATTCACATGAAGGAGTATCGGAGCAAGAAGCCCTGCTTGGTGGTGGGTGGAACAGCGCAGGATTTTCTAGGCGAGTACATGGCTGGTGGGGTTCTGGTGGTGCTAGGCTTGACTTTGAAAGCTGAAGAGCGCCATAGAGCGAAGTTTGTGGGCACGGGGATGCACGGCGGCATCATCTATGTGCGTGGAGAAATAACTCATGTTGGAAAGGAAGTCAAGGTTATGGCTGTCAACAAAAGCGATTTAAAGCTAATACAGAGCTTAGTTAAAGAGTTCTGTGGCTACTTCAGTTTTGACTTTAACGCGGTTATGAGTGGAAAGTTCTCAAAGATTGTTCCGTTCTCGCACAGACCATACGGAAGCGTATACGCCTACTAATCTCTCTTCTCTTGTTTTTTCTAAAAATGTCTGAGAACTGATGTGTTCACGGAGATTTATACCCCCTCTATAAATAGGTTCAACCTGTGCTGGCTCTGTCTCTAAATTGTCTCTGAACTGTTGTTTTTGTCTCTAAAACTCAGGATTTATGACAAAATACCGTGTTAAGCTCGCGTAAATGAACACGTTCAAATCAACTCAAGCGAATTTGGAGACGGAGCCACCTGTGCTTGATTCTGTTAAAAGCTAAGCGGCACTAGTGCTCTCTGCAGACTATACCCCCCTTATATAAAGGACTGAAACGCAGGTTTAACTTTAACATGAAAACGGTGACCACAATCTGGCAGAGTTTTCGAAATAGGAATATAGGGAAAAAGAGGGGATTTGGGGTGATATCTCCACTTTGGTTGGGGTTCAAACCACACAGGCACCGCAACAACTAATGAATGGCTTGTCTGCGTGGTCACTTTGCGTTTGGAGAGTTTTTATATGGTGGAAGACGCAAACGTATTAGTAGGTCAAGATTGTTCCCAGTCCAGAAGAGATGAGTCTTATGGAATCTGAACTATTGCAGAAGCTTGAAAACAAATTAATAACAAAAGGCGAGCTTCTTCAAAAGGCTAAACAGAACGCCGATGTTCTCCATGAGGTTCTTGTCGGAGTCTCCTCATCAAAAGCGGCAATCAGGTACGGTTGTGCCAAGGTATTGATGGATTTGAGTGAAGAGCATCCAGAAGCGCTCTATCCGCATATGGATTTTTTTATAGATCTTCTGAACAGCAAGTACAGAATCCTCACTTGGAACGCTATAGCGATAATTGCCAATCTAGCTAAGGTTGACAAGGATAAGAAGTTTGATTCAATACTCGACAAGTACTACAGCTTCTTGAACGACAAATACATGGTTACCGTGGCCAACGTTGTTGGTCATTCGAGCAAAATCGCGTTGGCAAAACCGTACCTCATCCCAAGAATAACGAGTGAGCTTTTGAAAGTCGAAAACCTCTCAACAAATCCCCACTTAACAGAGGAATGCAAGAGAGTAATTGCTGAGCAGACTATCAAGTCTTTCAGCTTGTTCTTCGATAAAGTTGACGATAAAGAAAGGGTAATTTCTTTTGTTGCGAGACACGCCGATAGTTCAAGAAAAACCTTGAAAAAAGAGGCAGAAGAGTTTCTTGCCAAATTCGGCTAGCAGATTGTCACTGAAAACTCCATTCTTTCAATTAGGAAAAGAAGAGTCGACGTCTAGTTCAAATCTTACCACGATAGTATGCAACGAATCTCGTACTTTAACATGTTTTGTCGGTAACGACGTGCAATATCTAGAAAAAAGAACAACGGGAAATAACTCAAGTTAAGAAACTTAGTAGAAGTTGCGGCCTTCTTTCCTTTTTTCCGCCTCTTCATAGAAGCGCAGAACTTCATCGATGATTTCCACGTTTGAAAGAAGCATGCGCCTGCAGCAGTATCGCTTAATGCCTAAGCTGTCCAAGACGTCACTGGCGTTTTCGCCCGTCTTGATTCTTCTGGCGAATTCTTCCCATCGGTCTCCAATCAGTTTGCCGCAGGTGAAACATCTCACAGGAATTATCATCCACGCGTTCTCCTTACCTGTAACTTTTCTGCTCCTTAGCGCGTGCGCCTGGACCGCCGAACTTTTTGGTTTCTTTAGTTCGAGAGTCTCCAACAAGCATGGTTCTATCATACTCGGTGAAGACCGTGCGCAGGTGAGCGCTTTTTGTCCATTTCCACAACGCGTTTGCCACGGTCATGCGGGCGGCTTCCGCCTGTCCCATGTAGCCTCCTCCTGAAGTTTTGATGTCTATGTCCAGTTGCTTCCAAACGTCTTCGCCAGCCTGCAAGAGCGGCTCCATGATTTTTTCGCGGGCGATTTCTGGCTCATAAATTTCCACGGGAGTTCTGTTTATGCGTATCCTTCCAGCGCCGGGTTTGACGATGGCGCGGGCGGCGGCTGTTTTTCTCTTTCCGCTAACAACCAAAACTTTTTTGCCTGGCATAATCATTCACCTTGGTTCCATCCTACTTCTTTCGCCAATTCGGCAAGGGTGAAGTGTGGCCCTTTCAGTTTTGTAACTTGGGCTTCTGCGAGCGTGTCCATTTTTCGGTCTCTAAGCTCATCGGGTACGCCCATAAATACTTTCAGCCTCTTGTAGGCGTTCTTTCCTTTTGGCTGCTTGAACGGCAGCATTCCCCGCACGGTTTTCCGCATTATTCTGTCTGGTCTTCTGTAGTGGAACGGTCCTCTCATGGGGGCGCCAACTTCGAGGAACTCTTTGGCTTCTGCCACTTTGCTTTTCTTTTTTCCCGAGAGCACGCTTTTCTCCGCGTTAACTATGATTACTTCTTCTCCGTTCAGCAGTCTTTTGGCGACTTTGCTGGCCATTCTGCCCAGAATAAGCCCGTTAGCGTTTATTATAGTGATCGTGTTTTTTGTGGTTTTCATTTTTTCACCCAATTATTTTGACGTTGGCGCCTTTTGGGTTTTTTTTCACAAGCTCTGGAATGGATAAGTATTTTGCCTTTGCGGCTGTAAGTTTTTCTTTTGCTTTGTCGGACGCGTCAAAGGCGGCTACGGTTACTGGATGGCTTAGAGTGCCTGTTCCTAAGACTTTGCCCGGCACAACTATCATATCTCTTTTTTGGGTGTGTCTGTTTATTCGGCTCAAGTTCACGGCTACGCGTTGCCTGCTTGGCTTAGCCAAGTGCTCTGCTACGTCCAGCCATATGTTGGCTTGTTTTTCTCTGGCTTGCTTTTTCAGGAAACGGATAAGTTGTACAAGCTCGGGGTTTGTGGATTTGGTTTCTCTCATTTTTCTTCCACTTTTACCTGCTTTTCGAACTCCTTTAGCTGTTTATCCAGTATCTTGGTGGCTTCTTGGAGTATTCTTTCTGGGGGAAGCGCTCCAGTTGATTCTATGTTCATGATGAAAGCGTTCTTTTCCCACTCTACCTGTATGCCTTTTGGCTCTTGTGGGCAGGCTTCCACGCAGTCCATGCAGAGGTTGCACGCCAAGAGGTCTCGAACGTCTATTTTGCTCTCCTTTATGGTGAGCACTTTTTTGGGGCATATGTCCACGCATTTTGTGCAGTCTTCGCAGCTTTTGCTTGCGATTTCTATTTTGGGGAAGTATTTGTAAGCGCTCACGGAGACTGGCTGCCATTTTGCGTGGTTTTTTCCTTTTCCGAGTCTGGCATAGGCTTCAAGTTTTAGTTTTTGTCCTTTAGCCAGTTTTGTGATGGGCACCTTGTCGGAGACTGGTGTTATGTCTGGGTTTTCGGAGATCAGTTCTCCTGAATAGACTGTTCGTGTTCCTTCTTTTGCTTCTGCGTCCAGCGTGAGTGTTACGCGGCAGAGATTGCAGCCAAACTCGCTTTGGCATTGGCAGTCTTCAGGAAGGTTGTAACTGTCCAAGTCTGTTTTAAGCGGGACTAGTCCCAGCCTGTGGGCTATGATTTCATCCTGCAGAATAGCAGAGTTTTCAATCATGACGACCTCGTCTATGGCCATGCTTGGGACTTCAGCAAGTGCTATTCTCCGCAGAGCGTTCATTAATGTGACGTCTACTTCTCTAATGATTAGGCGAATGTTTGATTCGTCTTTTTCAAGTATTTCTATTTTCACTTGCTATGGCACTCCACAATGGGCTATAATGATGGCTGTGCGGTTCAATACAAGTATTAGT
>DATDQZ010000175.1:0-4945 GCA_035292005.1 Bathyarchaeia archaeon
TGGCAATAGAGGCTAAGAGATGCCGAAACTGTTATCTCAGCACGGGACTACTATAGGAATCTGCGGGGAGTCAATCACACATGAAAAGCGAACGTTACGCCTTCATATTAATCTCTGACGAAAAGTACTGGAACAGGCTGCGCGAACGCAGCGTAATCAACAGGGAAGCTCATGCTTTCGTGCGGAAAAACCAGGTAGGGCCTCGCGAAGCGCAAAAGCTTCTGTTCTACGTCAAAAAGCCAATCATGCAAATCCGAGGAACTGCAGACTTCATTGAACGATTAACTGGAGA
Organism: Bathyarchaeia archaeon; assembly: GCA_035292005.1. GTDB lineage: Archaea > Thermoproteota > Bathyarchaeia > Bathyarchaeales > Bathycorpusculaceae > DATDQZ01. The sequence continues at coordinate 293 of DATDQZ010000175.1, forward strand.
CCGCGAAGAACTCTGGAGAAAATACGGCGCAGAAAGCTGCTTCGAATCCTTCGATGAATACGTCGCGTTTGCTCAAGGCAGAGAAAAGATGACCTTTGTGAGGTTTAAAAACTTCACAGAACTCGAAAACCCGAAATCCACGGAAGTCATAAGAAGCGTTCTCGGGTCTCTGCAGGGATTCAGAGGCAAATACGTGAACGAGGAAACCGCGAAACAGTTAACAACCTGAAAAAACAGCTTGCCAGCCCTCAAAAGCTTTAGTATAGGTTAAATCTGTGAATCGAATATTCTCTTTACGAGTGTGAACTAGCGTGTTTCGAGTTAGAGTCAACAAGATCGAATCAACCCGCGATTTAGACGGCAACCTTGGAAAACGAATAGAGTTAATTGAAGAGCGAGAGGTCTTACCTTTCGTGGTTAGGCCTCAAACAGAAGAGGCAAAAGTTGCGCAAGGCCTCCTTCAAGCTTTGCAGCAACAGATGCCTTTCCTTCCCCAGCGGACACAATTCGCGATTCCAAAGATACTTCTGTTTTTGACAGAGCAGGAATACGACAGTTTAGGCATCGAGTTCGACGTGAACCAAGTCTACGAGGTAACACTTGAAAGCCAGAGTGTCAAGTTCAAGAAAGTCTTATGATTTCTTTTCGCGCCTGCCTCAAGGCTGAATGCTTAGGATGAAAAGACAATACAAACATCATGTTCTTTAAAGTTGCACAAATCTCTTGCAGGTCAGACGTTTTGCCTTCGTCGCAGTAAATCGGAATGGGCTCATCATCACCATTCTCATAGTAAACGTAAATCTGCGAGAAACTCTTCCTGAACCCGACCACCTCGAAGCCTAAATTCAGAAGCTTAGCCGTCTTTTCAGTAGCCGTCCTAACTGACTGCAACCGCTTCCTGTGAGGGACAACAGTCGACGCGTACACCATCAGTTTTCCACAATCGGTCTTGAACATTCGCGCTCACAAGATTTTGACTGGAACTAAACGCTTTTAAAACACATGCACAAACGACATGCCAGCGTAGGGGAGAGAGGTCGAGCAAAGTGAAAATTCATAAACCGCTGAAAACGTTAGTTTTGTGTGCTTAATCGTGAAGGGTAAAGGCATGAAAGCCAGAGCTCACGTGTTTGTAAGCGGCAGGGTTCAAGGAGTATTCTTCAGGACAGAAACAAAGTACAAAGCCGACAGCCACGGCGTGAAAGGGTGGGTTCGCAATTTACCAGATGACAGAGTGGAAGCAGTTTTCGAAGGCGAAGAAGAAGCAGTCAAGGCGCTTATAGAATTCTGTGAACGCGGACCGCCAGGAGCAAGAGTCACTAGCGTTGATTTAACGTGGGAAGACTTCACTGGAGAGTTTGACGGCTTTAAGATAAAATATGGGCATAGGTTCTAAGTTTTTTTCTTAGGCACCCTGAAATGCGAGTCTCGCCCAGCGCTTATGTACTCGCCGCCTATTCCACGCACTGCAGAGGCGATTTTCGCAAAGTTTTCTGACCCTAGAAATTGCCTAGGTTTGATTATTATGTAATCGCCTCTTTCTTCGAAATTGAGCAGGTGTTCTAAATCTTCCGGGAACACCATGCGGATATCTTCTATGGACTTTTTTTCATGAACTTCATGGGAGACTGGCGCGGGAGCTTGGGGCGCTGGTTGGGTGATTTGTGAAACTGCCATTGACTTTATCGATGCAGAAACTGTTCGGAGGTCTTCCGAAATCTTGTTCAAAACAACGAGAAGTTCGTCGATTCTCTCCACGAGCCTTTCTAGATTCTCTTTTTCGGCGCTCACTAGGCAATCTCCCCTTCAAATCCTAAAATACCTAAGATACTTATTAATTATTTCCAACTTCCTATTAAACCATAATTCACCAATGTTGCTGAGGATAGTGAGCGTATTGTTTGAAATTGACGGAAGCCAAAAGAGCGGAAGCGGCACGATTCTAAGACTTTCAGTAGCCTTAGCTGCCACCATTGGGCAACCGTTACACATTTACAACATCAGGCAGAACAGACCCCAGCCAGGCTTGAAGGCTCAGCATTTGGAAGCCGTGTTGACAGCGGCTAAACTCTGCAACGCGGAAGTAAAAGGCGCAACGCTTAACTCCCGAGAACTCTGGTTTACGCCCCGAGAAATAAGAAGCGGAAACTTTGAAGCAGAAATCGGAACCGCAGGAAGTATCCCGATGCTTTTGATGACCGTGCTACCCATCTGCGCATTCGCCAAAGACACATTGCGCTTGCATGTGACAAAGGGCGGAACCGACGTTTCTCATTCTCCAACGATTAATTACATGCGCAACGTGTTCTTGCCCGTTCTAAAACAGATGGGACTTGACGCCTCCATAACAGTGCACAAGTACGGCTATTACCCGAAAGGAATGGGTGAGGTAACAATGACCGTGAAACCTTCCCATGCACTGCAGCCAATTCGTCTAGAGAACTTTGGCAACTTAAAGAGTGTAAAGGGTGTTTCAGTTTGCACGTTCTTGGCTGAAAGGAAAGTTGCCGAACGCCAAGCCAAAACGGCAAGCGAACATCTTTCTGAGAAGGGTTACGCCGCGGACATCCAAATCGTAAATGACAGGTCAAATCCCTTGCAGAAGGGAAGCTCAATCGTTCTGTGGGCTGAGACCGACACAGGGGCGATTGTGGGCGCCGATGCCATAGGAGAACTTGGAAAAACGAGCGAAGCAGTTGGCAGGGAAGCGGCTGAAAGGCTTTATACGGAGCTTTCCGCAACGCCAACGGTTGATGCACACTTGGCTGACATGCTCATTCCGTATGTGGCTTTGGCAGAAAGCACATCAGCCTTTTTGACAAGAACGGTTTCAGACCATTTGGAAGCAAACATTTGGCTTGCAGAAAAGATGTTAGGCGTACGATTTAACGTTGAAAAAGTGAATAACCTCTACAGGATAGAGAAAGGTGGCTGATTTAATGCTTAAGGAATCGCTTTGCATCCAAGTTCCGAAAATCCATGGCGAGAAAACCCTAGTTTTAGCTAACAAGCTGGGAATAAGCGACAGGGAACTTGAGATACAAAGAAACGCGCATTCCATTTACGTACCGCTTATTCGCCCACCGTCAGAGAATGAATTAGCCATATTAAAAATGCAAGTGCCAGATTTTCAACTTGCAACCCGTGCTTTTCCAGAAAGAAAACGACAAGAAAAAACGCTTGTCGAAGTTCTTGAAAATCAGCTTCCGCCTCATTTGTTGGCTAGTTTGCCGCGAGCGCTAGACATGGTCGGAGACATAGCCATAATCGAAATTCCGCCTGAGCTTAAACCCCGTGAAAGCCTCATTGGCGAAGCGATTCTGAAAACACATAAGAACGTACGAACGGTGCTCGCAAAGGTTGGCGCGGTCAGCGGAACCCATCGCCTGCGTGAATTCGACGTTATTGCGGGAGAACATAGAACCGACACTATTCACAAAGAGCATGGATGCAAATATCACGTTGACGTTGCAAAGGTGTATTTTTCTCCGCGGCTTTCACATGAACACAATAGGGTTGCGTCGCTTGTTCAGAAGGGCGAAACCGTGGTGGACTTGTTTGCTGGAGTTGGGCCTTTCTCGGTGCTCATCGCCAAAAACAATGAAGACGCAAGAGTTTACGCCGTAGACATAAACTCGGAAGCTATCGAGTTTCTGAAAAGAAACATCAGCCTCAACAGGGTGGAAAATCGGGTTTTCCCAATTCTAGGCGACGCGAGACGAGTCATTGAAGCCAAGCTTTTGGGCGTTGCAGACCGTGTAATTATGAATTTGCCTGAAAAAGCCATCGAGTTCGTTGACGCCGCTTGCAGAGCAACAAAGCCCGCAGGTGGCACAGTTCACTTTTACGGCTTCATCCACCTTCCCGATTCCTTAGAAAACATGAAACTTCGCTTTTCAGAAGCCGTGGAAAAAGCGGGAAGAAAAGTGGACGGATTCCTTTTCGCAAAGACTATTCGTGAGACTGCTCCATACGAGTGGCAATTTGTTTTAGACGCCAAAATTCTCTAGAAGCGTACCGTCAGCGTGATTTTCACTTTTTGTTTTGGATTCCTCAGTTTTTCTACGAATTCTCTGGATAGGTTGTTTGCGGCTTTGTCTGCGCGAACAGCAAGGGTTCTGCCGCAAACATAATCGCTTTTTCTTATAACCGCATCTGTAGGATGAGACAAAAATAATTGCTGAGAGCCACAAGCGTGAACTTGCTCTGCGATTCCGCCAGCTTCTATTAAAATGGTTAGTTTTGCGTTTGGCTTTCGCAAATTAGCCTTGAATTCGCAACTTAAATCGGCTAAAGCCTTGTCCGCGGCTACTGCAATTATGCAGTCGCCTTTTTTTGATAGATGCTTCTCCTTTGTGAATTCGAGAGTTGTCCTATGCGTGGCGCGGATGTTCTCGTGACCGTACCCAGAAACAACTTCTTTTGTCTCGGTTAAGTGCAATTTTATTCTAGAACCTCTACCGAATCTACTTTTCCGTCGCCGTCTAAGTCAAAGCCTTGTATAACAATTGCGAAATCGCCTTCGCCACGGTACTCCTGTAAGGTTTTCTCCCAAAAGTTTGTCAAGGCCAAAACGCACGCTTTTGTTCCGACAGCCTTGTTTCCCGCCAAGACTATAACGCGCTTGGTGTTGTCCCATGGATTCGCGATTTT
>DATDQZ010000176.1:0-6849 GCA_035292005.1 Bathyarchaeia archaeon
GTCAAAATTTTCCGTTATGTCTTCTGGGAATATTTTGTAGGTAATTATAACATTGCCCATTATCCGATTCGCCTCTTATGGTCCTGTGAAACCGCATTTTGGGCATTTGTACGTGCGGCCGAACTTTCTGCACTTTCCGCAGCGTTTTATTTGTATTTCTCCACAGTTGGGACAAAGAAATTTTGTTGCTTCTGTCCCAGGCGGAATGGGTTTGCCGCAGCTCGTGCATGTGATTAAGGATAGTGTTGCTGTTTGTTCAGCCATCGAGGTCATCTCTGTGATGCGCTTTGTAATTGTAAGTCTTCCTTATATCTTCTATGTTTGTTTGGTGGGTTTTGATGTGTGGGTAGTTGGGGAAGCAAATTGGTTACGGTTGGTTATGGAAAGTTGCGGTGTGTGCTTTTCGAGTATGTTCTTGCGCTGTTGTCTGGTGCTCGGAAAAACTATAGCCCCCTTATATAAAGATTAGATTAAGTTATAACCCAACAAACTTTATATAAGGCGACGCCACCGCCGCCGCTTAATTATTTGCCAGCCATGATTTTGTTCATATTTACGTCACTAGCTCGGGTTTTAATTAACACTCTATATTATTCTTATCTGACTCTGGCATAATTTTGTCTGATTTGCTTGACACTGAAGAAATCCTAAAGGCTAATTAGAAGGGGCAAACAGATAAGATTCTTGACGAGGGGTCTTGCACAGATCCTTTTAATAAAGAAGTTGTCAGGGTAATAATATGAAGAGGAAAAAGACGGCAGGTTTAGGTTTGCTGGTTATCTTTGCTTCAGCCGGGATTATTTCCTACATACTTTTGCAGAATGATATGGTTGTAGAAACAAAAAACGCACGTATAGCTGCTTTCAACATTCAGGTTTTCGGAAAAACAAAGAGTCAAAAAGAGGACGTAATGGAAGTGCTTACCAAGATTGTGAGACAGTTCGATATAGTGCTAGTTCAAGAGATAAGAGATATCACTGGAGAAACCGCTCCTTTTTTCCTAGAGAAAATTAATCAGATGGGAGGCCCGAAGTACAGTTACATTGAAAGCGAACGACTTGGTAGAACTTCGAGTAAAGAAGCCTATGCTTATTTTTACAACACCGAGACTGTCCAGTTCATTCCAGATTCTGATTATGTATATAATGACGTTAACGATGTTTTTGAAAGAGAACCCTACATCGCTGGTTTCAAGATTGGTAACTTCGACTTTGTCCTTGTTGGAATCCATACAAAACCTGATGATGCCTACAATGAAATCGGCAATCTAACTTTAGTCGTCTCATCAATTCAAGAAGCAAAACCAAACGAAAAAGACATAATTGTTATGGGAGATTTCAATGCCGATGGAACTTATTTCAATGAGGAGGAAGCCTCAAATCCATTTAAGACTTCAGAATTTTATTGGATAATTACCAATAGCATGGATACAATGACCAAGACAAGCTACACTTATGACAGAATAGTGCTTCTGAACACAACTCTGAACTACGAGTACGTTGCCGACACTGCTCAGGTCTTCCGGTTCGACCAAACTTACGGAATAAGCAATCCAACTCTGGTTAGTGAAATCTCAGATCACTATCCAGTATTCGCTGAGTACGAAACAAGCCTAGAGGACGATGATTAAGCTAAAAAAAGTGTTTTCTCGATACAGCTTCAAACATCAGACGAACTAGCGGAAATTGTGACTGCAATAATAAAAGGAATGTTTTACTTATTTACAGCTAAAACAACTCCCCATAGCAAAGTTCCGATGAAGTAAAAAAGATGGGTTAAATCTTATACTGAATTCAACATTAAGAGCTAATCTACAACTTAACTATATAAAGACTGAATTGCTGAGTGAACTGCAGGTTGAGAGCTTTTCAGCTTTGCCTCTGTATTATGATTGATAATCTTTCTTCACCTGATTGTTAATAGGGGAGCGAATCACTTGTAGAGTTACCCGAACCGTTTTTCGCAAGTTTATTATTGCAGTTTCTTGCCATTACTCTAAAGGGGTTGTTTTGGGAGTAAACCTTCGCGACATCGTTCCAAAAACGGTTGTCAGACTGGAGGATTTAAGCGGAAAATCCATCGCCATAGACGCTTACAACGCCCTATACCAGTTCCTCGCCATTATTCGCCAGCCAGACGGCACGCCCTTGAAAGACAGCACAGGAAAAATCACCAGCCACCTGAGCGGCTTGCTTTACCGAACAAGCAATCTTGTGGAGATGGGTATAAAGCCGATTTACGTTTTTGACGGTGTTCCGCCCGTTCTTAAGGAAGTGGAGATTAAGAGGCGCATGAAAGCGAAAGAAGAAGCAACGGTCATGTACGAGCGAGCCGTGGCTAGAGGTGACACCGTGGCAGCACGTGTGTACGCGCAAGCCACATCCCGCTTGAAGGATTACATGGAGGAAGACAGCAAAAGGCTTCTCGCGCTCATGGGGTTGCCTTGGGTTCAAGCGCCCAGCGAAGGCGAAGCTCAAGCTGCACACTTGACGAAGCGTGGCGACTCGGATTACTGCGCGAGTCAAGACTATGACAGCTTGCTCTTCGGAGCGCCAAAACTAATCAGAAACGTGACTATTTCTGGCAGAAGGAAACTTCCAAGCAAAAACGTTTACGTTGACGTTGTGCCCGAAGTGGTGGAATTAGCTAATGTTCTAAAAGAACGCGGAATAACCTACGAACAGCTAATCGACGTAGCCATACTGATTGGCACGGACTTCAACCCAGACGGCATAAAAGGATTAGGACCCAAAACCGCCTTAAAACTCATAAAAGAGCACGGAACACTCGAAAACACCTTGCCACACTTGAAAAACGCCGAGTTTCCAGCTGAACCTCAACAAATACGAGAGATATTCTTACGCCCGCAAGTGACAGACAATTACAAGCTAGAATGGAAAGAGCCAGACATAGAAGGCGTAGTTGATTTTCTCTGCAGAGAAAAAGACTTCTCAGAAGACCGCGTGAGAAAAACACTGGAAAAAATGCAAGAAGGAACCAAGAAACTCAAAGGAAAAACCACTTTGGAAAAATGGTTTGGGTGAACTAACCCCTTTCTTTATAATCTATGCTGATTTATTCCAGCACGTACCGAATTTGAAATGAGAAACTAAAACCTGTGCCCATACTCGCCTGTTAGCGGCACGAACGCCACTCCGCCGAGGTTTTCCTCCTTGATTTTTCCGTTTGTTCCTTTTGTGACTTTTATGAGGTTCTGGAAAAAGGAAACGCTGCCAACCGGGATTATCATGATGCCGTTGGGCTTCAACTGGTCAATCAGAGGTTTGGGCACATCTGGAGCTGCCGCCGTGACAAGAACGCGCTCATAAGGCGCCTTCTCGGGATACCCTTTAGAACCGTCCGCGTGGATTATTGTAACGCGGTCGCCGTAGCCCGCGTCCATTATGTTTTTCCTTGAGACTTCCGCTAAACCCTGAACAATCTCCACCGTGTACACGTGTCCCCACTCGCTTCGAGGCGCTTCTTTGGGAGTAATTATCTCCGCTATCGTGGCGGAGTGCCAGCCTGAACCCGCCCCGACTTCCAGAACCTTTTGGCCAACTTCCAACTGGAGGGCTTCGTTCATTATTGAAACCATGTGTCGCCTAGCTCAGCGCTTGGCTGAGGCTATGTGGCGCCGAAATTGTTTGACCGAAACCAATTGGAAGCGGCGTGTCCACGGCATTATAAGATTGCATGTCTTTGGGAAGAAATTTTGTGCGGGGCACGGCACGCATGGCCTTGATCACTTTGGGCGAGCGAAGGATACCCTGTCTAATTAGGCTGTCGATGAGTTTTTCCCAGTCCGTCTTCTCCAAATAAAGCACCAAGTAAAATAGTGTAAAAAGACCCTTTTTAACATGATGTATCCTAAAGATGGAATAGAGGGAAGGTTACTTCACGGTGACAGACTTCGCCAGATTCCTCGGAGTGTCTGGGTTTTGTCCCTTCTCAAGAGCCATATAGTACGCCAAAAGCTGCAAAGGTACCACAAAGGGTATCGGCGACAGAACCTCAGGGATGCCTTTTGGAACCTCAACATAATCATCCGACAGCGCTTTGATCTCCTCATCGCCTTCCTCCACAATCGCGATTATTGAGGCGCCTCTAGCTTTCATTTCCATTATGTTCCCGATCAAAGTCTTGTGGGACCCATCCTTGGGGCAAATGAACACTACAGGAAAGCCTGGCTCAATGAGGCTAATTGGGCCATGTTTGCTTTCTCCCGCTGGAAAGGCTATAGATGGAACGTAAGCTATTTCCATGAGTTTGAGTCTGCCTTCGTAGGCTGTGGCTGTGCTTATTCCTCGGCCCAAGAAGAAGAATATCTTGGCATCCCTGTATTTATTGGCGATTTGCTTGACTTTTTCCTCTTGCGTCTCAATTATGGTCTTAACAATGTCTGGCAACTTTTCCAGTCTTTCCGCCAAATAGTCCATTTCATCCTGCGAGACTTTGCCTCTCTTTTTTGATAGCCTAAGCGCCAGTTGCGCCAGCACGGAAAGTTGCGAAGTGAAAGTTTTTGTTGCCGCCACTCCAATTTCGGGACCTGACTGTTGACCTATGTAAACCCTAGAAACGCGCGTCAAAGTTGAGCCGATTGTGTTGGTCAAGCCGAGGATTGTTGCCGCTCGCTGCTGCGAGCACGTGACTGCTGCCAGCGTATCCGCGGTTTCGCCTGACTGACTTACTGCTAGAATTGTGCTGTCGATGTTTACTGATTTGCCGTGCTGTTCTGCGAATTCTGAAGCTATAACCGGATAGGTAGGCAAAAACGCAAGTTTCGAGAACATGTAAGACGCGGCTAAGCAGGCATGATGGGCTGTTCCACAGGCGACTATGAATACTTCATGGGCACGATCGAGAAACGTTGAAATCAAATCAAGATAATGCTCTTGCAGCCTCAGCGTGTTTCGAAGGGTTGCTGGCTGCTCATGAATCTCTTTGAGCATGAAATGTGGATAGCCTTGTTTAACCGCCATTTCGGGCGTCCAGTCAATAATTTTCGGTTCTCGAGTGACAACGCTAGAATCTTGGATTTTTCTGATTTCGTAGCCTGCGGGCGAAAGGATGACGAGTTCTCCGTCATTTATCAGAACTGCTTTGTTGGTTATTGGCAAAAATGCCGGTATATCGGATGCACAGCAAACTGCATTTTCGCTGACACCCAGGACGAGGGGGCTTTCGTTTCTGGCGCATACTATTTTGTCCGGTTCTTTAGTTGAGATAACAGCTAGCGCGTAAGACCCATCGAGTTTTTTGGCAGCGTCGAGAACAGCGTCAGCGAGGCTTAATGAGGGATCTTTTTTAAGGTTCTCCTCGATAAGGTGAGCTATTACTTCCGTGTCTGTCCTTGAACGGAAGACATGGCCGCGACTCTCCAGTTCAAGTTTTAACTCAGAAAAGTTCTCTATAATCCCGTTGTGAACTACAACTATTTGTCCGCTGCAGTCAGTATGCGGGTGCGCGTTGACTTTTAATGGCGCGCCGTGAGTAGCCCATCGTGTGTGCCCGATGCCTATGTTTCCAGGCAAATCGTCAAGGTTCAGGATTCTGTGGACCTCGTCTATTTTGCCTTGGTCTTTCTTTATGCAGATTTTGCCGTTGTCTATGGTGGCTATGCCCACGGAGTCATAGCCGCGGTATTCAAGTCTTTTCAGTGAAGCATGTATTATTGGTGCAGCGTTTCCTTCCGTCATGATGCAACCAAAAATTCCACACATTTTCCAGGTTCCTCGGGCTTTCAGTTTTGTTTTGACGGCTCTATTCAAGCTTTTTATCTACTAATAAGTATTTTTAGGAGATATTTTTCACTTCTAAAAAAATTTTTGTAAGTGTTTTTGTGTTTCTACACTGCACATAGTGTCATGCACAAAGCCGCCATTCGCTATTCGGTCGACACCATAACAAAATTTTTAATAATAGATGTGAATTTATGTTTGTGAGAAAAACATGGACAAAAAACTGTTGCTCCAAGACGATGGCAAAACACAAAAAGTAAAAGAAATCCGAATGATGCGGGATTCGCAGAAGCTAAAGATGATTCTGGGCGGGCTAAGCTGGAAAATCTTGACGATGCTTTCCGAAGAGGAAATGTACCCGCTGGAAATCGCACGGCAACTGGGCGTCCACGAACAGAAGGTCTATTACCACATAAGGAAACTGGCAAAAGCTGGGGCGGTAACCGTTGAGAGAGAAGAGAAAAAGAAGGGCGCGACAGCAAAATACTACAAAACCGTTTCACCTGCCTTCGGCATAGAGTTCCCTCAAGGATACAGAATAATGCAGCGATCTTCCCTCCTATCCGTGAGTGAGCAAATCCAAAATTTCTTCAAAGAATTCATCAACGAAAACGGCGCCTTCGAAGGAAAAATAGTAGTGGGCAGTCCCACACCGCATGGTCCTTTCAAAACCAGCGCCAGAGACGGCCACTACGCCGCGCATTTAACGTTTTTTCTAGGGCAATTCGCCAAGATGCCAGCAGAATTCGCCATAAAGTTGGATGTGGATGTGAAGGCTGAGAAAGAAGAAAAAAATAACCTAGTTCTCGTTGGTGGTCCGGGAACAAACCTTCTCACACAGGAAATAAACGAGTATTTACCTGTTCGGTTTAACATGCAGTCTTCGGCTCAAGGCTTCTTATTAGGTGGCATGGTGTCCAGAAAGACTTCGCGTGTTTATACCACCGATGTCGCGGGACTAATAGCGAAAATCGCGAATCCATGGGACAACACCAAGCGCGTTATAGTCTTGGCGGGAAACAAGGCTGTCGGAACAAAAGCGTGCGTTTTGGCCTTGACAAACTTTTGGGAGAAAACCTTACAGGAGTACCGTGGCGAAGGCGATTTC
>DATDQZ010000177.1:0-8291 GCA_035292005.1 Bathyarchaeia archaeon
TTACCGAAACCGTGAAACTTGCAGAGTTCAGGAGAAAAAACGTTTGGACTTCGGTTTTCTCATCAGCGGCCTAATAATCGGCTTTTCTATCGCTGCACCCGTCGGTCCCATAGGCGTGCTGTGCATACGCCGCACGCTAGCAGAAGGGCGACTTCACGGGCTGATTTCGGGTTTAGGCGCTGCCACAGCCGACGCCACGTACGGGTGCATCGCCGCGTTCGGGTTGACTTTCATTTCAGACGTATTAGTGCCGCAACAAGTATGGTTCCGCTTGGTCGGTGGCGCGTTCCTAATACTTCTAGGCGTGAAAACACTGCGCGCCAAACCGTTTGAAAAATCGCCCTCAGAGAAAAGAACAAGCCTCTTAGGCGCGTATGTTTCAACGTTTTTCCTCACGCTCACAAACCCGTTGTCCATACTTTCTTTTGCCGCGATATATGCTGGGATCGGCATAGGTAGCGCTGTTGCGGATTATGGTTCTGCTGCATTGGGAGTTTTCGGCGTGTTCGCAGGTTCGCTTTTGTGGTGGCTGATTCTCAGCGGAACCGTTGGGCTGCTCAGAAAGAAGGTTACCTCAGCTGTTTTGAAGTGGATTAACCGAGCTTCGGGCGCAATAATCACGGCCTTCGGCGTGTTCGCCCTCATCAGCATAGCCATTTGAAAGCTATAGCTTATACTCTCTGCATTTCTCGACGAGCGTCACTTGGCTTTTCAGGTCACGCATGAACTTGACGAATAAACTTGCGTTCTCAGTGTGAACAGGAAAAACTCTTTCCGCATTTATCTCCTTAAGCGCCGTTTTCAGCTGCAACGGCATAATGTGCCCCGAAACATGTACATGGTACTGCGGCAAGCCATAATGCCTAAGCCAGTTGGTCAACTTTTCGTAGTCGATTTCCATCTCCTCGTTGAACGGTTCCGAAGCGGACAAAACGTAGCAGCTTCCCGCTGCGGGCTGAAGCGAAACCAACTCCTCAAAATCGTAAAAGGATATTGCCAAAACAACGTTGCATTGCTGCTTCGAAACTTCGAACACGTCAAAAATCTTGTTTTGCTTTTCGTACCGCTCAATCAGTTGGCTTTCCCACTTGTCAAAACGCTTCTTCGACTTTCGAAAAATCAACATAGTCTCATCGTCTAAATTCGGAATCTTTAAGCCTTTGTCCTTGCGCAGTGCATCCAGCAGGTAAGCTTGCTTCAGTGAAACAGCAAGGCACCTGCGGTTCTTCTTGGCTATGTGATAGAAGGAGTTCAGGCGGTCAACATCCGAATAGGCAAACTCGGCAAGCACAATGCCGTCAGTCCGTGCGATAATGCTGTCTAATTTGCCTTCAACTTCTGCTTCTGAAGAAACCGTTGCACCCGTCATGTTAGTGGCTTCAGTGATAATCGCCGCGGGTTTCGCGTTCTTGGCTTTCTCAACAAAATCGCGGGTCATCTCAGGCTTGGCGCCGTGATCTCTAAAATCTCCTGTGTAGACAACTGCGCCGTTCGAAGTATGGATAACGAAACCGTAGGCGCCGGGAACCGAATGGTCAACGTGGAAAGGTTCAATCTCCAAATCGTCTACCTTGATTCTTCTGCCAGTCCGGAACATTCTGAAGTCTATGTCTGCAACGCTAAACTCTAGCTCTGCACGGCGAATTTCGCTGAGCGCTTGCAAAATTATCTGCGTGGTTTCTCCGCAATAGACTGGGATTTCCCGCTTTATGAATGATAAATAAGCGGAATGGTCCAGGTGTCCGTGGGAAATGAAAACGGCGTCAACTTCAGGCGGGCTTGGATCAAACGTGTAGACTCCCGTGAGCTGAGGGAGAATTCCGAGTTCTTGAAGGCTTTTTTCGCTCTTGGGCGAAAGAAAAGGCGGCGAATAAAACTGTTTCTTCATAGCGAAGGACATGCCGAAATCAAAGAATACCCGTGTGTCTCCGTCTTGTAGTAAGATTTTGTTTCCGCCGATCTCGTTGACACCGCCATAAAAAGTTAATGTTGTTGCGTTTTTGACCATGTTCCATTTACCTCGGTGCTTCGGTTTTTCTGCAAACGTTTGACATGGCAAGTATCACAGACGGCAGAGTGAAAACGCTGAAAACCCTCGTGTATTTAGCTGCTCCTGCTTTTTTGATGGTGTTGATGTCACCACCAGCCTTTAGGTAGCCACTTATGAAGGCTCTGGCGATGGATTCCGCTTTGCCATTGCTATACAACGGGAGATAATGGCCCGAATAATACAGGAACTCGGCTATGTCCCATGCTTTGTCGCCGTCGCGGGAAGCCTGTTCGAAATCTAACAAGTAAATCTTATCTTCGGGGTCAACGATTACATTTTCTGGCTTCGTGTCGCCTAACGCAACATTGAGGGAATGTACCCGCGCGTGTATTTCGCCAACTCTCATTATTTTGGTCAGGTCCTTCTCTGCTTTTTCCTTGCTCTTTGCTGTTGCGATTCGTTTAATAGCGTTGCTGAGGTTTTCGCCTTCTATGTACTCCATGAAAACTAAGCGTTCGTTGTGGCTCACGCGCAAAACTTTTGGAACGTTGAATCCTTCACAACGCAAAAGCTCGCTTATGGCGCATTCTCTCTCGAGCCTATAGCGACCTAAGACAGCGAAAGTTCGAGCTCCAAGGGACCATAGGGCTAGTGGGAACCACTTAAAACCAGACCAGTCCTTAAACCGCTTAACAAGAACCTTCTTTCCCGTGCCATTCGAATGAGCTTTAATTAAGTACGCATCATTCAAGACCCCGCCGACCCGTTCAAACTCAATCTTAACGTTTTCGCCATTCAAAAGCATCTTTCGGGCGAAGGCTTCGATGTCGACTCTGTCCGCCAAAGAAACCAAGCCCTCTGCGGTGGGAACGAAAACGTATTTTTGAGGGTCAACGAAGCGCCGTGCTGCATCGACCTCTTTTTTCTTAGTGAGTTTTTGAAATTTTAGAAAGGCTTCAGTGTTCTGTGAAAAAAAGTTCAAAAGTTGCGGGAAAACCCCGAACACCGAAGCGAACAGGGCTCTCGGCGCGTTCTTTGAGATGTTTGTGAAGCGAACCTTTGGGTTTTTGCTCTCCGCCACAAGCTTCTTGGGAATCATTACATAGCCTTCTGAAAGAATGATTTTTTTCTCTTTTTCTAGTTGTTCTAATGCTTCCATGTAACCGCAGAGAACAGAATCGATTTCCTTTTTGTGGGTATTGCCGTCCATGAAGCTTGATGTGCCATAAGCCAGCGGAGGAAAAACTCGAACTCGGTTTAACATCACTTCATACATGAAATACTGAGGCTTAATGTGAATGCGATAAGAGAGCTCTGGAAAGCTCAGAACCAAGTTCTCCAACGATTCAAGAATTAAACGCTTCTTCAGTATGATTTCCTGTGCGTGTAAATAATCTTTGCCATTTAGGGCTATGTAAGGGAAGATTAATGTGCCCGCTAAGGCTTCACCTAGAAAGCCGCGTTCAATGTCTCTTTCAAAAATCCACTGGTCAACCGCAGAAACAATGATGTTTCTTCCGTCTAAGACTTTTACGTAGCTCATTAATCTGGGTTGAAAATCGCGAATCACCAACACGATTTCCAGCGTTGCTTTCACGCTTGATGTTCCCATCGGATAATTGTCAAGCAGGCTTATGGCGGTGATTTGGGCTGACCTAGCGATATGTCTACAAAAATCGAGAATTTGACGGTGTAGCTCGCCGCTTGTGTTGCGTAAATCTTTACTCAATTCGCCATCTTCCAAGAGGAACCTGAATAGAATTATGAGTAGGAGAGATATATTTGCAACGCGCTCGCTGCCATACTTTCACGGAGAGAAACACATAATTCAACATGGTTTTAGCAAACTCGGCCAATACAGAATCAAAAGCACAAAATATTCTGCGCGTTGAACTACACTGAAAGTGCACGTGTTTTTGGGTTGTGCAAATAATGAGGCTAAATTATTTGTTGTGCTCCGATTTTTTTCAGCATAGGCTTTAATGCTGCTCGGTTGGATGACTCAACTGTCACATCTGCATTCGTTGATACGCTTATTTTTCTACATATGAGATTGAGTGAGTCTTCGGTGAAGCTCAGCATGCTTTGGCCTTCGTTTGTTAGTCTGTACACTTTTCTGGGCCTTTCGTTGTCCATGTTCCATTCGCTGCTGACAAAGCCTTTCTTTTCTAGGGCGCCTAGAAGAGGATAGATTGTGCTTGGCCCGAAGTAGACGCCGAAGGATTTGCGGATTTTTATTATTACTTGGTACCCATGCATTGGTTGCGTGCTTAGGAACTGCAGGATTATGAGGTCTAGTAAGCCCTTCATTAATTTGAGCTGGACCTCTTTTTGGTTGTTTACCATTCCTTTTCCCTTTGTTTTGTGTTTGTGTTGAACAGTTTTTCTGTTAGACTTGTGTACAACAGGTCTATTGCGAGACATATCGCGTCTCGTTATAAAGACGAAACGCCAATATAAACGTTCATGCTTATCACAAGCATAAAAAAGCATAAGACAGCAATACTAACGCTCCAGTTCTTACATAAACTAAATAAGCCAAAACATGAAAAAGTTCAAGACAAACCCAAAACAAAGGGAAAAATCATGGCTGAAACCTACCGAAAAGAAATCGTTCAACGCATAACCAAAAACTTGCTAGACGTCCAACTATTACGGCTGGTCCAAGCCCAACCCCTATGGGGATACAGAATCAAAAAGAAAGTTGAAACAGACCTCCACATAAAACTAAGACACAGCGCCCTCTACCCCATGCTCAACTTCCTAGAACGAAAAGGCTTTCTCACAAGCCAAAAACAGCATCAAGGCGGAAGAACAAGAAAAGTATATACGATAACAAAAAACGGCAAAGAGTACCTGCAAAGCTATTACGGCATACTCAAGGAACAACTTGAAAACAAAGACTTCAAATAGTTTCTTCACCTTGCAGAACTATTCTTAAAATAACTTGACAAGCCAAGCACACATCAAACGTTAGTTCTGTATACGAAAACATCAACAAAACTAACACTTGTGCGCTCTGAAAAACGCTTCAAACATCGTAGGAAATAGAATTAGTGCAGGGGTCAATAAGCGTGGTGGAAGTTGTTAAAGCTTATCTAATCGCCACAGTGAAGCGGGAAACTGAACATAACGCAGCTCAGAAAATTAGGAAAATGAAAGAGGTCACAGAAGTCCTCGTTACCTATGGACTTTACGATATAGTAGTTTGCATCGAAGCCAAAAGTCTAGGCCAGCTGGACAAGATTGTTACAAACATGCGGCAACTGGCGGAAATTAAATAAACCAGCACGCTTGTGGACACTTAATAAGCAAGCGAATTAAACCTGTCGGGAAAAAGCTTTTATCCTCAGAGGACCGTGACGAATTAACAGAGGGAAGAGCGAATGACATTAGAATCAAGCAAAAACTTGGGTGGCATAGGCGCAATACTGATGTTCATCGGGGTCATCCATACATAAGTTTGTACGGAATAGTATCGCTTGTGGGCCTAATACTCACGCTAATAGCCGTGTATGGACTCGCAAACTATTACAGGGAAAGCGGCATTTTCAACAACGCCCTTTACGCGGTTATCACAGCCATTGTAGGCGGAATAGTCTTCGTTGCAGTAGTATTTCTCGCGCTTTTTGATTTCTTTGTCGACCTTGGTTTTACCATTGGAATCGGAAACTTGGCAGACTGGGCGACGGAATTATCACAGATAGACTGGACAAACATAGGCTTCAACATTATAGGGAGTTTCCTTGTGTACATACTCTTGGCTCTGGTTGTCTTATTCGTTTTTGTTGTCATTACAGCCGTATTCCTTCGAAAATCGCTGGGACTTCTATCCGCGAAATCTGGCGTTGGCTTGTTTGGCACAACAGGAACAATAATCCTAGTCGGTGCAGTCTTAACAATAATAGCCATCGGGATTCTTCTCGTGTGGGTCGCATTGCTACTGCTTGCAGCTGCATTCTTCTCAATAAAACCCCAACAGGCACCACCCCCACCACCAACTCAGGTATAAAAGCAACACCAAACTCTCCCATTTTTTATTTTAAACACTTCCGTATTTCTAAGCATTAACAAAGATAAAACGCGCAAACCGCAGTTCAATATATATAAGGAAGGGGTAGGCGCCTCACAGCGGCTAAAAGCTAAACTCACATCCCTCAAACATAAGTTCTACAGCAAAGTTCAACCTATATATAAGGGGCTATAGTCTCCGCAGAGCACAACAGATCCGCCTTGAAAAGATAAATGTGGATTCTGGATTCATATTGTCGCTTCATAAGTTAGTTAAATATCTTGAGCTTATTTCTGAGCGTCAACATTGGAGGATAGGTATATGAAGCAAGTTAAAAGTAGGAAAGAGTTGGAAGCGAAAATGGCCGCTGTTTTCGGCGAAAAAATCAAAGCGCTCTCGACAGAATTGCAAAAAATATTGCTAGATGACATGGTCACCGCCTTCGAAAATAGACTGAACGTGTTAAACCGCGCAAACGCAAAGAGGCTCTACTAATGCACAGCAATGAAGAAAAACACGGAGTACTAATCCATAAAAGCTTTATAATAAAAGCAAAGAATATGGCTAAAAAGAGGCCTATGTATGAGACGCTCCAAACTTGAAATGTACGTGGACATCCTAAAAGTGCTAGCTCACAGAGGCCCACTAAAATTAACACATATCATGTACAAGGCTAACGTCAACTGCAGCGTACTGAAGGAATACATGGACTTCCTGATCAAGCAAGGACTAGTAGAAGAAAGAAACATTGGAAAACGGCGAGTTGTCTACGCAGTTACGCAGCGAGGCATAACAGTGCTTAAGTACTTCAGAGAATTAAAGCAAGTGCTTCCCATCGTGGAAGAAGCCGGAAACCAAGCAGCAATGCTCTTCTAAACTCTCCAATTTTTCAACCCTAATCCCCTTCCAAATTCATCAAAGCTCCGCGCAAGCTGAACCACCTTTTTTGTTTCTCGGTCATCATTACGACTTGGATTTCAAAGTTCCATTTTCTCTGCCTATGCTATAGGTTGAGTTGTAGTTGTTGTAGATAATGAGTGTAGTTGTTGTGAATAATTACCAGTATTTCGTAAGACTTAATAAACCCTCCACATCTAATGCTATTGTACACACGCAAAACACTTGGGGAAAACTTGTGATCAAAGAAGAAGTCTTGGGTAAAAAGCCTCTGCACGTGCTTGAGAAAATAAGGGAAAACCTCGAGAGGCTGAACGAAAAAATGGAAGTCATGATCGAATTACAAAAGCACGGCCGAAAAGATCTTCAACCTCTCTCAGACGCGCCTTTAGACGTGATGACCTTGCTCTCCATGCCTGATCACCTCAGAAAAACAGCTATGACTATTTGCAGATGTGGACGAGCCACCGCAGAAGAAGTCGCCCAGCAAACAAACCGTGCACGTGCCGTGGAAAGCGCGTATCTAAATCAACTTGTACTCATGGGACACCTCAAGAAAGAACGCAAAGGAAGAAAAGCTTACTTCTACGCGGATAGAGAAAGTCAAGGGTGAAAGTGAAAGTGAGCAAAATTATAGCGGTGCACTCATACAAGGGTGGAACGGGAAAAACTCTGCTCTCAGTAAACTTGGCAGCTACCTTCGCTAAGCATGGGAAGAAAGTCTGTCTCTTCGACCTTGATTTTCGGGCGCCGAGTCTCTCTACAATCTTCAAAGTGGAAAACGCGGAATGCTGGTTGAACGACTACCTAAACGGCACATGCGAAATTAACAAAGTCCTTATAGATTTAAACAGCAGAACCTACGGCAACGGCAAATTTTTCGTCTGCCTCGCGAACCCAGCAACCGAGGCGATCAGAGAAATGTCTGCAAAAGACAGAAAATGGGAAATGCGCGCGTTGGGGAGATTATTATCCCTCAGAAACACACTCTTAAACGATAAAGAATTTGATTATCTAATCTTTGACACAAGCCCAGGACTGCAGTACTCCTCAATAAACGCCATAGTAACTGCTGACTTGGTAGTGGTAGCAACAACCAGTGATAGGTCAGATGTGGATGGAACGCGGCGTATGTTGCGCGAGCTTTATAGCCTGTTTGAAAAGAAAACAGGTTTGGTGCTTAACAAGGTGCTTGATTCAGCCTCAAAATCAAAGAAAGAGGAAGTGCAAAGCAAAGTCAAAGCCATCTATCAAGTTCCTATGTTAGGGTTGGTGCCATGTTTCTGCGAGATCCTGAGAGCGGAAGGAAATCTTATATTCGTGCAAGATAAACCAGATCACCCCTTCACGAAGATAGTGGACGAGATAGCGAAAAAAATCGAATCCGACGAA
>DATDQZ010000178.1:0-6748 GCA_035292005.1 Bathyarchaeia archaeon
TCTTCGCCGACGGTGCCGACGCGGATAAGCTTGCCAGCAGTCTGACTATCAGCAAGAAGCGCGTAAAGGCAGGCGACAGACTCAGCGTCCACTTGGCCCCGGGCGGCGGCGTGGCCGTGGCTTTGAACCGGGTCAGGTGACTGGAACGTGAGACCCATTGCAGTCGCAGTCTTCGGTCCGCTGGTCGCCCTAATGTATCGTGACATCAACAATGATTATCTCCAGAGAATACAGAGGAAAGAGCCAGCGGCCAAAAAGCACTCATGAGAAATAAGCCAGAAAACAACTCTTTTTTCATGTTTTCTAAAGGAGAGTCACGGTCAACGCCTGTATTTTTTGACTGGGACTTTAAGAATATGTTGTTCTACTAAGCATTCTTTCAAATAATCGTCCAGTGTGGCGGCTGGCACCATGTCAATTGTGTAATCTCTTGCGTCGACTGAGTGTTCATAATTTTTCTGTGGGATAACCACTTTCTTGAAGCCCCATGCTTCAGCGGCTTTAATCTTTTCATGGATTTCGCCTACGGCTGTTATCTGGATAGAGTCGCTGACACTCAGGTTTATCTCTCCCGTGACAGCCACATCTTGCCGTATCGGTTTTCCCTCAATGAGTGAACAAAGAAGAATTGCCATAGTTACGCCTGCAGAAGGTCCGTCTACTCCGTAGGACTGAGCGAAGTCAATGTGCGTCAGATAGTCCTGTGCGATGTCTACGCCGTATTTTTGGAGGATAACGCTTCTGACTTTGGCGATGCTGTCTGAAATGAAGTTTTGACCCTTGGCGACACCAGTTACTCTATAATAGCCCTTAAGCGGCTGATCCCTTGGAAGTGCATTCTTTTTTACAAGCTGGGCTTTCACGCTGAGGACGCTGCCCGTCATCTCTCCGCTGTATGGGTCGCGCACAACTGCTAAGCCGTAGATTTGTCCGAGCTTCACGCCCTCTGGCTTTATTTCTAAGAGTTTTCCTCTCTCATTCATTTCATGTTCCAGTAACTGTTTTTGGATGGTCTTGCAGTGCTCGCCTAAAGCTTCTAAAACGTGACGCCGCTCAACTGCCCTGCAGTTCTCGTTCATAGCTAGCGTTGCAGACGTCTTAATTATTGATATTAACGGTCTAAACCGTGTGGTGAGCGCGTCGCGTTTGTTGCTACGTCGCCTACCCTCTGCAACAATTTCGAGGCAGGCGTCTCGGCTGAACGGCAGGAGGTTAAAGCGTTTGACTTCTTGCGCCATGAACTGAACGTATTTGCGCCTGTTTTCCAGCGTGTTGGGCATGTCGTTGTTCATGCGCACAACCTTGCCGTAGCCATAAATGCGATCCATAAGAGCTGGGTGAACCTGGCTTATGCTGTCAAAGTTTCCTGCGCCCACAAGAAAAGTAATTGTTGGAACGGGTTCAGTTGACACAGCCATCGCTGTGGTGTCTCCGCCATGCCACCTTCCCCGCAAGGTTATGGATAATTGCCCGTCTTCCAGCACCGTTAAAAGAGTAACCGCTTCCTCTGGGTCGAGGTTTTTGATCTCGTCGATGTAGAGTATTCCCAGCGATGCCACATGAACATCGCCCGCAGTTACCCTTTGATGCTCAGGTGTCCCTAATCCACCTGTTTGAAATGGATCCCAAGCTACTGAGCCGAAGAGTTGAGCGCTTTTATGCCCCGTTGCATCTATGAAGGGTGCGTGACCGGCACTGTTGTCCACAATAAGTTTTGGGGCTTCTGTTTGTTGAGCGCCTCCGATGCCGCGGAGATTGCCTAGCCCGCCCATGCGTGAGAGCCACCATATGAAGATACTGAAGAAGATCAAACTTCCTCCAGGAATTAAGGTCATGGGCACTAAGCTTACAAATTTGCCGATAAAATAGTCCGAGAAACTGTTATTGTAGAAAGTTTGCAAGGGTTCGCCAAGATATTGGGGATTCGCGATCCATGTCTGCCAAGCTTGGATCATGAAGAAGAAGCCTAAACCTATCAGAAACAATCCTAATACGAGCATGAGGGCCTGTATGGCTTTGAGGCCGATTTTGGTGGTGAACTTGCGTTTGAGTTCTTTCAATTGCTCTGTCTGCAGTGTCTTTTTTCCTTCTCCAGCTTTGTGAATAGACACACGTGGCTGGCTGGGCAGCGTAGGGTTTTTCCAGCAGATGGCATCAAAAAGTTTTATGCCATTCTCTTTGTAGACTTGGGTTAGTTTTTCTGATAAGGCTCTTCCGAGGAGAGACTTGCCCGTTCCAGGATCGCCTAAAAGCAGCAGATAAGGTCCTGGACTGATCACGGCTTTTGTTAAGGGTTTTGGCTGGGCTGGGTTGCTCCAACGCGCGTACCAACGTGTCTGCTCCAAGTGTTTGAGTTTGTGAACCCACTCGTTCAGGCATAAGAAAC
The DNA here is from genome assembly GCA_035292005.1 of Bathyarchaeia archaeon. GTDB lineage: Archaea > Thermoproteota > Bathyarchaeia > Bathyarchaeales > Bathycorpusculaceae > DATDQZ01. The sequence goes on from DATDQZ010000178.1 coordinate 2,387, forward strand.
CTTCGCTTAGAGCTTGCTCTTGGCCTATGACCCAGTTTATCATGTTGTCGTCTACAGGGAAGCCTTCGGTTGTTTTGAATTTGCCCCAATTCCACCGCACCTTTACAGTTCGCCCTTCCACATCACGCGTAAGCGTCTCGGTGCCCTCTCCAAAACTATCAAAAGGCATTTCTTTTCATCAATCCCTACTAACTTTCTCGTTTGAGAACAATTAAAGAGCTATTTCAAAATTAACAATATTCAAAAAAGAGGTACATAATCGGCTCAAACGTCCTTTCACAAACGGCTCTTCGTTCAGCCTTTTTTCACAAATTCGCCATTTTTAGCGCCTATTTTGCAACCAGCGTCAACTTGATTACCTGTACGCAATCGAATACAAGCACATGTAAAACCTCATAGTTTCTTAGCACATGACGCAAGAATCAAAAAGCCGAAAACAAGCCTAAAACAGCCAAAAAACCTCATTTTGACCCCTTTAACTTCGCGTTTCAGGTCAAGTCATGGAGATAATCGTGGCCTCATATAAAAACCGACGAAAATCTCCATGCGAAGTCGAGAGGGGCTCTCTTCGAATTTACTTCGAGCCTGTGCGCAGTTTCCTCTGCTGTTTCTCAGTCTTCACCTGTGCTGTTTCTCAAACGCTGTAGTTTCTTCACTTGTAGAGTAAATTAAGTGAACATTACGGTCAGGCATGTCTTTTGTTTTAATTTGAGGGCTGCAGCGTAGTCAAAAAGTTGCCAGCAAATTTTGCACGGAGCAGAATTTGACCTTCTGTTGATGCTTCCGTATACGGCGTGTGATGCACGGCTCTTTGCTATCTTTCACCGAGGTTGGACCTGTGTAGTTTTTGTGCTGGAACGGAGGCTTATTTCGGCTTATTTTATGTGGAAGTGCATTTTTGTATTGTTTGGTATAGGCTAAAATGCGGATATTTCTGTTTTGTCCATGTTGGATTCTTCTTTGTTAGTGAGTCTAGTTGCTTTGGTATTACAGGCGGCGTCTATACGTCACCAATGTGCTCCAGACGCGCCTGTCAAAACCGCGTATACAAAAGCATCAACCGAACTCACTCGCAGGCAATAGTTTTATTTTTAGCGCTGTTCAAACAAGAACTGGCACTGGCTGAGGGAAACGCGTTGATCAAGGAAATTGACAAGATCAGGCTTCGTCGATGGCGCAAGAGGGGCTTCTACAGCGAGAACGTGCTCGTGAAGCTCCTGCAGAAAAACGGCTACAATGCCGTGCGCGTCCCTGTCAGCAACCCGAGTTTAAATCCGTTGCCAGATGTGATGGCTAGAAGAGGCTCGCACATGTACGCGTTTGAGGTCAAAAACGCCAGCTACTATGCTTATTTTCCCAAGCAACAGGTTGACAAACTCTTCAGGTTCCTCAACGAACTCGTACCCACAGACAATGAGCATAAGCACGCTGTTGTCGCGGCGCACCTTGGCAAAAAATGGCTTTTCAAGGAAATCAGCTGGGTTTACTGGGAAAAGGGCAAGCTTCCTGAGAAAGTCAGAATCCTCAAGCGCGACAGAGGAAACTTCAGCTTAGAAAAAAGCTACTGCATATAGTGGTAAGGAAACGTACCTCAACAATTATAACTTAATCTTTCTTAATGACTGCTGGGCGGAAGGAAGGTACCGATGAAAAAGGACAACCTCATAGTTTCAGCCCACTCATTGAGCAAGACTTACCAAATGGGCGATGCGGAAGTTGAAGTTCTAAAGGGCGTAAACCTAAACGTTGCAACAGGCGAATTTGTAACCATATGCGGTCCTTCGGGCTCTGGAAAAACAACCCTGCTGAACATTATCAGCGGAATTGACCGCCCCACAAGCGGAAAAATAATTGTTTTCGGAGAGGACTTGACACAGAAAGATGAAGATTTCTTGGCTGACTTTCGATGTAATAGCGTTGGCTTCGTTTTTCAATCCTACAACCTCGTTTCAACTTTAACGGTGGCTGAAAACATCGCCTTTCCAATGGAATGGCGCAGAAAACCTGCAGAGGAAATAGAAAAACGCGTAGCAGAATTGTTGGAAACAGTGGGTTTACAGCACAGGGCGAACCATTTTCCAGCCCAATTGAGCGGCGGCGAACAACAACGCGTTGCATTCGCTCGTGCTCTGGCAAACGACCCTCAACTGTTTCTCGCTGACGAACCCACTGGAAACTTGGACACAAAAAATGGCCAAAAAATAACCCAAATACTCCAGATGTTGAAGACTAATGGAAAAACCGTCATCGCTTCAACTCATGACGCGCAAATAGTGCAGCTCGCAGACCAGAAGTTGTGTTTGGAAGATGGAAGACTGGCGAGCCAAGATGAGTGAGACTTCTTTTCCAGTTAACGATCTTCTGCGCAGAAAACTTCGCACAGGCTTGGTAGTAATCAGTTTGACATGTAGTGTTGCTTCCACGCTTTTTCTGCTGCTTTTTAGCGAAAGAATAGGCTTTGGAATAACATCGGTGGCTGAAGGCACCTTGACTCGCGGCTTGTCAGTGGTGTTCTCGCAGTTTGTGCTCTTCATTGGAATTTTAATTTTCGCCGTGGGAGCAGTGATAGTCTCGTTCATTGTTTTTTTGATGATGGCTCAGAGAACAAGAGATTTTGGATTGATAAAGGCAGCCGGGTGCCCAAACGGTCTTGTCTTCGGCTACTTCATGACTGAACTGCTAATAGTAACATCGGTCAGCTGCCTCTTAGGCGTAGTATTTGGGTTTGTAGCTGACTTTGCTGTTGCCAATCTGGGCGGCTTTCAGGTGTATCAAAAACCACCAAATTTATGGCTCGCACCACTGGTGTTTGCCGCTTATTTTGTTCTTGCTCTTATTTTTGGAACAAAGCCTATTCTTGGTGCTGCGAGGTTGTCGCCGATAAAGGCGCTGTCGCCTATGCAGTATTTCGGATTAAGCAGCGGAGGCGAGCATAAAGCGCTGTCGCGGTCTGGGCTGACGTTCAAAATTGCCTCGAGAAGCTTGTACCGCCGCAAATCAACAACCATCCGAATTGTTCTCTTGCTGTCAATAGTCTTTATCTTACTAACAGTGTCTATTGCTGGAGGCATAATCGCCAACGACACTACAAAGTCATGGGTCGAAAAAGCCATTGGCAAAAACATTATCGTAATAGCCCATGATAGTATGGGTACTCAGTACAAGCTGCTCTTATCCAAATTTTTCGGAGCTGGAGAAAACGGTGATTTTGACTATTTGGACGAAAAACTCGCGATATCAGACGCGGTTCTTCAGCAATTGAATACGATATCTGGAATTGCAAACGTTGACGCGCGTCTAATTTTGAAAGAGCACGTTCAAGAAGTGAAGAATTTTACGATTGACCCTGAGACTTTGACAACCATACCCGTCGGCGATGACCGTGAGGGAGACTCGTTGATAGTCGGCGTTGACCCTCAAAAAATCACAGCGTCATGGTTCATGGAGGGACAATTCTTGAAAGCCGAGGATGCATGGGAAGCTGTAATCGGCGATTCTGTTGCCCAGACAATGTTTTCGCAACCCCTAGTCCAAAGCATAAGGCTGCAAAACGGGACTTTCAGCATAGTAGGCATTTGTTTTGATCCAATAAACAACGGCGAAGTTACTTACGTTCCCATCCAAAAACTGCAGGACATAACTGGCGTATTCACCTTCAATATTTTGTTCGTCAAATTAGATTCGTCAGTTGATCGAACAGCTGCTTTAACACAGATAAGAGATGTGATTAGCAGCGTAAATCCGGAGCTGACAGCTTTCGAACTGGATGAAGTGCTTGAGAAGAATCTTGATTTTCTCGGTTCCACCTGGTCGACGGTAATGCTTTTACCATTATTCACTTTGACATCGGCAACCTTGTGCCTAATAGCCTACATTATGCTCGCCGTGGATGAGCAGCGTCAAGAATTCGCGATTTTGCGGGCTACGGGAGCGAAGCCGAAAGCAATTGTAACTGTTCTCGCGATTCAGAGTATGATTGTTCTGCTTTCGAGTTGTGCAGTGGGCGTTTCTCTCGGCATAATAACTACGCTGCTTATTTTGGTGCCTCATCCAGTAGTGACAAGCTTTACAATTTTAGAAATCGCTGCATGGCTATTTGCAGCCTTAATCGGAATGTTCCTCCTGAGCCTCTATCCTGCTGCAAAACTCGCTAAAACCCCACTCTTAAAAATCATGACGTAAGTGACTAAATTCTTTTAGGAAATACTTCAGCGACTCTGTGTAAGCGGGCAATTGGCTTAAGAAGTCTTGAAGTTGAAGCACAGGAACGATAGGGACTTTATCGTAGAATTTGAAGCTGCCCGGCAAGAGCACCAATATAGCTGGAACAAGTTTGGCTTTGTCCCACTTGGCGCATTCGAT
>DATDQZ010000179.1:0-5620 GCA_035292005.1 Bathyarchaeia archaeon
GTCACTACCTTATCAGATTCTTCAACCAACTTTAGCAAGTCTGCCATAGTTGAAATGGGGCAAAAGTCGGTTCCTTCTTTCTGCCTTGCCTTAAGGCAGGTGCCACATGCCAATATTTCCCCTTTGTTCTCGACAAATGAGGAAGCTGTTCTGCCACTGGGAATCTTTCGCTCTTGATGTCTTCTGCTTCAACGCCCTTGTTGACTAAGAAAACCTTAACGGTATGATTCTCTTTCAACGCTACATTTCCGAGTCTGAAGGCGTTCCAAATTTCTTCAGCTTCATTTGTGCTCATCACAATTCCGAGGTTCATCCTAATCCTCCTTTTCAAGGGTTTTTGACGAGCTTATATAACTTCTTCTTTTAACCTACGAAATTTCGATATCGGGCTTGAAAGGTAACATCCTCTTATGCGAGTATTGCACATAAACGAGTTTTTGTGTAAGGGTAAAAAATGGGATGTGGGCATTGTCGTGTTTGGCTAAAGTTCTACTTGTTGAACGAAGGTTCCATGCCAGTTGTGGTACCAGACTTGACTTGTGTACCCGTTGACGCTGAGCATGCCATAAGTGTTGCCTGACAGGAGTACATCAATGTGATAGTAGCCATAGAAGATTGTTACGTCTCCAACCGTGGTTCCAGCTAGATTAGTGGTCAAGTATTGCTGCGCATTAGCCTTCGCCTGATCAACCGTGATTGGCATTGCTGCTGTGGGTGTTCCTCCGAGCCAACCCATCATTCCGCCGCTCATCATGCCATACTTCGTGTTCCACATCATATTCGGGCCCATTTCTGGATAAATTCCCCCATTGTACTTGTCAATTAGCATTTCGAAAGCGCCATTGCTCGTGCTCTTCTCATAGAACAGCACGTAGAAGTTTTGCGTATACTCTTCAACTTCGTCAATTGCTAAGTCAGGGTTGTTAAGTGAAGTCAAATATCTCTGTGCGATTGTCACTGCGGCGTCAACTGTTATAGCTGCTCCGTTATTTGAGTAGGCTGGACCAACATAACCGTTCCAGCCAGATCGCATGCAGCCTCCATGTCCATACTGGTATGGATATGCTGGTGTTGTGGGTGTTGGCGTGTTAGGCTGTGTAGGATATTGCTGATTATTGTAAGCTCCACCCATCATTCCACCTGCATAGGCTCCGTTAGGGCTGTAAAATCTCAGTCCACCCATATAGGCAAATACTGAGGCAGTTAGCAACGCAACCGCTACTACCGCAAGCGCTGTGGCGATTATCAATTTCCAGACTTTCATTCAATTCACCTCTACAAACCCGTAACCCAGCGAATGGTAAAAGAGTTCGCTGAAACGATTCTGAAACAGTTTTGAAACAGTTGATAACACGTTTTTTAATCGTGGAAAGGGGGCTTGCTGCGGCAATATGCTTAAATTTAGGGAAAATAAATCTTTTTTAGATATATATGCGAAAAATCAATGTTTTTTTGGCTCTTCTAGTTGCTTCGCTTGTTTCCTTGACAGTTCTGATTATAGTGGGCTTTTATGTTTTAACGGCTTCGCCGTATCCGTCGAATTGGATTAGCGATATGTGGGGACATATGGGAGGCATGATGGGCGGCTCACAGGTTCCAGTTCAGGACAGTGCATTGCCTTATTTTGGAGTGCTGTTTCTGGTGTTAGTTGGCGTTGCCATATTTGCCGTCGGCGGTTTAGTGTATTTCCTTGCTTTCCCTGAAATCAAAACCACTGAAAACATTGCCAAAGCCAGTGCCAAGCAACTTCCTCCTCAAAATTCAACCACGCCTTACGCGTCTGTCGTGAAAACACTAACAGATGAGGAACGCAAAGTCATTGAGGTTCTTAAGGCACACGATGGAAAATGCCTGCAGAAATACATACGAAAAGAAGCTGGACTCAGCAGACTCAAAACGCACAGGATAGTCGCGCGTTTGGCCGAGAGAGGAATAGTGACTCTTGAAAAATCTGGAAACACGAACGAAGTGCTGTTAGCGAATTGGTTACGTAGCTAATTTCGGGGTTTCTAGGAAGGTATAGTAGCAGATTTTATATAAGCAGGTTTCTGTCTAAGAGTAAGCAATGAGAATTGGGGTTCTGTTTTCAGGCGGCAAAGACTCAACACTTGCACTGCATAAAGCCGCAGAAAAGGAAGAAGTCGTATGCTTAATCACGCTGGTTTCGCGGAACAAAGAGAGCTTCATGTTTCACACCCCAAACATTGACGTTACCGTGCTTCAAGCCGAAGCCATGGGTTTACCTCTCATTCAGAAAGTGACGGCGGGCAAACCCGAAGAGGAGCTTGAAGACTTGGAAGAAGCTATAGCCCAAGCAGTAAAGGAGTTTCAGATAGAAGGCGTTGTTACAGGCGCAGTGGAATCGGTCTATCAGTCTAAGCGAATCCAAAGCATATGTGGACATTTGAACGTGTTATGTTTCAACCCGCTTTGGAAGAAAAACCAGAAAGCCCTCTTGGAAGAAATTGTGGCTAGAGGTTTCAAAGTAATAATCTCGGGCGTTTTTGCTTATCCACTTGACGAAAGTTGGCTCGGGAAAGAAATAGACAAAGAACTGATAGAACGCTTGGTGCAGCTCGGAAAAAAGTTTGGTTTAAGCGTTTCAGGCGAAGGCGGCGAAATAGAAACCACCGTCTTGGATGCTCCGCTGTTCAAGAAGAAAATCGAAGTTCTAGATTACGCAGTTGAAGCAAGAGGCAACTCGGGCATTTTCATTATCAAAAGAGCGCGGCTAGCTCCAAAATGATTTTTGGTTTTCTGCGTGAATTCAGGTAGCCGAGAGTTACGCGGCGGTTCATTCTCGCGGGAGCCGCAATGGTCAGCGCGAGTTAAAAGTTAAATGCTTCATTTTTGTGTAGTTTAAACTGACGAGGGATTTATAGACATGGTAAACGAGTTGCCTGCAGAAAAACTCAGAAGAGAATGTGATGCCAGTTTTATGCGTTGCGAAACGACGCAGGAATTGGTGCCTCTCCGAGAGATAATCGGTCAAGAAAGAGCTGTTAGAGCGCTCAAGTTTGGTATAGGCATTAGAGAACACGGGTTTAACATCTACGTGGCAGGTTTCCCTGGAACAGGCAGAACCACGGCTGTCAAAAACTTCGTGGAGGAAATAGCCCGCGTTGAACCAGTGCCTCCTGACTGGTGTTACGTGAACAACTTTTCCAACCCGTACGACCCCAAAGCGATAAAGTTGCCCCTTGGAAAAGGGAAAGAGTTCCGAGACGACGTGAAAAACCTTATCGAAAATATCCGAACAGCGCTCCCTAAAGCCTTCGAAAGCGAAGATTACACCACAAAACAGGAAGCAACCATCCGAGGGCTGGAAAGTCAAAGGAAAGAACTCATCGAGCAACTCAACGCGAAAGCTCAACAGGAAGGCTTCATAATCCAAAGCACGCCCATCGGCTTACTTCTTATCCCTGTGATAAAAGGCAAACCAGTCAGCGAAGAAGAGTTACTGACCTTGCCCCAGGAGGCAAAGGACGCGATTCAAGAGAAAAGAGAGCGGTTAGAGTCAGGACTTAGAAGCACCATGAGACAGTTTCTTGATATGGAACAAAAAATCCATGAAGAGCTCAAGAAACTGAACAGAGAAGTCGCTCTCTACGCCATCGGTCACCTAATGGAAGACCTCATTGAAAAATACAAAGGCACGCCAGAGGTCACAGCCTACTTGCGGGATGTGCAGAATGACGTGTTGGACAACCTGTCCCAATTCATAAAGAGAGGTGAACCCCAGCAGCAACTTCCATTTCCAGTTCCTTGGATGAGGGAAGACCCATTCAAAAAATACGAAGTAAACGTAATTGTTGACAACTCAAATATAAAAGGCGCTCCAGTGGTGACGGAATTCAACCCCACATACCAGAACCTCTTTGGCAGAACAGAGAAGGAGGCACAATTCGGCGCTCTTATTACTGACTTCACCATGATTCGCGGAGGAGCCTTACACAGAGCCAATTATGGATATCTGATTGTTCGAGTTGAAGAGCTGCTCCGTAACCCTTTCTCGTATGATGGCTTAAAAAGAGCCCTGAGAGACGGGCGCATTGTCATCGAAGAGCCAGAAGAGCGCTATGGCTTTATCAGCACCAAAAGCTTGAAACCTCAGCCAATTCCGCTAAGCGTCAAGGTAATCCTCATCGGAGACCCTTACCTCTATCAACAATTATTCATCTTGGACATGGAATTTTCAGAGCTTTTCAAGGTCAAGGCCGAGTTTGACACAACCATGGCGCGGACAGAAGAGAATGTGCAGCAATACGCAGCTTTCGTCTGCACTCTCTGCCAAAAGGAAAACCTAAAGCATCTTGACGGCTCAGGCTTGGCTAAACTAGTCGAATACAGCTCAAGACTCGCTGCGGACCAACAGAAACTCTCCACGCGGTTCGCTGAAATTGCCGACATCATCCGTGAAGCCAACTTCTACGCCACGCAAGAAAACTCAAGCCTTGTGACTGGGAACCACGTGAAAAAAGCCATCGAAGAAAAAATTTACCGATCAAAACTCATCCAAGAAAAGATTCAAGAAATGATCAAAAGAGGAATACTCCTTATCGACACAGAAGCAGAAAACGTTGGACAAGTAAATGGACTCTCTGTGATGAGCCTCGGCGACTTCGCCTTCGGCAGCCCATCACGCGTAACCGCAAGCGTAGGCTTAGGACGAGAAGGCATCATCGACATTGAACGCAAAGCCAAAATGGGCGGACCCATCCACACAAAGGGCGTCCTAATTTTGAGTGGCTACCTGAATGAGAAATACGCACGAGATAAGCCGCTCAGCCTCTCAGCGCGCCTTGTCTTTGAACAGAACTACGAGGGAGTGGAAGGCGACAGTGCTTCAAGCACAGAATTATACGCGATATTATCGGCTCTCTCTGGGTTGCCAATAAAGCAGAACATAGCTGTAACTGGCTCAGTCAACCAGAAAGGCGAGGTTCAAGCTATAGGCGGCGTGAACGAGAAAATCGAAGGCTTCTTCGAGGTTTGCAAGGCTAAAGGCTTAACAGGCAAGCAAGGAGTGATGATACCTGAAAGTAACGTGCAAAATCTAATGTTGAAGGAAGAAATAGTGGACGCGGTTAAACAGGGGAAATTCCATATCTACTCTGTCAAAACCATTGACGAAGGCATAGAAGTACTCACAGGTGTCAAGACTGGTGAAAGACGTGAGGACGGAACCTTCGAAAACGGAACTGTGAACCACAAAGTAGACAAACGCCTCAAGAATATGGCTGAAAAACTCAGAGAATTCCAAGCTTTCCCATCAGAAGGAAAGACGAAGACCGAAAGTTAACGGCAAAACACGTGTCAACGTTAGCGCCGAAGGCGGAATTGAAACCTCAGTGACAAAAACTCCTACTCCTCTTGCTCCATCTTTTAGACGTTACAGCGTAATTTGGATAATTTTATTAGAATGACAATAAAATGTATTCTATGGAAGGTGTGAACTTTTGGTAAAGAAAAAGGGCGAAAAATACAAGTGCGAAGAATGCGGGCTTGTCGTTTTGGTTGAAGATCCCTGCGGCTGTGAACCATGCGATTTGATATGTTGCAGCGTACCGATGAAACCCGTTAAGGCAGCAAAAGCGAAGGCCAAACCAAAAACCAAGAA
>DATDQZ010000180.1:0-2376 GCA_035292005.1 Bathyarchaeia archaeon
GGTTGATAATCGTCCAGCGTTTATGGGTATGCTGAAGCGGGCGCAGGCTTACGTTACTTGGGGCGAGGCGTCAAAAGAAACCGTGGCGTTGCTGCTGCAGAAGCGTGGAAGGCTTGCTGGCGGCAAGAAGTTGACGGATGAGTACGCTCAGAAAATCGGCTACAAGTCTTTAGACGAGTTGGCGGACGCTGTGGCAAGCTGCAAAGCGGAGCATCGGAAACTGCCAGACATGCAGCCCGTTTTCAAGTTGCACCCTCCATCTAAAGGCTTCAAGGGCAAAACCAAAAAAAGCTACAGGGCAGGCGGCGAAGCAGGCTACCGAGGCGAAAAAATCAACGAACTCATAAAGAGAATGGTTTAGGGTTCTGTAAAGCCTTCGGTTGACTTGGGTTCATGTAAACTTCCGGTTAATACTACGAGCATAGGCTTGTGCTGAGTACGTTTTGGCAAAGTTTTTAGGACTAATGGCTAACCTATACATTGAGGTGAGAGATTGCCAAAAAAGACAAAAATGACTCCAGAAGCAGCCGAAAGAATCAAGAGAACAAGCAAAGATAAAGGCTTTATCGAAAGAGTAGAAAAAGCAGCAAAGAAGAAAGCCTAAGAATTGGGTTTAGTTTCGCATGCATTTTGAATTAGCGTTCATCAAGAGAATTCTGTTTGCCACAGAATATCGAAGAAACCCGTTAGTTGAAGACCGAAAAAGCACAGTAAAAGCTAAATACTGATTAAAATGATACCTGCCTTATGCATTATAACGAACTTGTTGACAAAATAAACCATTTTGAAGAAGAATATGAACTAATTGAATTAGTCTATTCTGGAGCTATAGAAAGGCTAAAAGGAGTGCAGAGAGACATAGGCACGATTGATGATGTCAAGCACATTCAACGAATAATCAAACCTTTTCTTATCGGTTGGGGTATGATGAACCGAGTTGTGGGCAGAACAGGACTCAAGTGGAAGATGCTTGGTGAGAAATTACGTAACTTGGAAAAGGAGTTTGGGTTACTTAGAGGCGAGAATTTTCTCACTGTAAAATTCGATGACAAAGAGATTTCTGATTCTATCAAAACAATATATGGTGAATTAGATGCTATTCCATATATTGGAAGCCCAACAACACTTTCCAAAATATTGCATTTGCTTAATCCAAAGATTTTCGTTATGTGGGACAATGCTATCGAAGAACACTATCATAGAATAAATCACCGTGTGGATTGCACAGCCGAAGGATATCTGGAATTCTTGAAGGAAACACAAAAAGCAGTCTTAGAAGCATTAAATGAACACAAAAAAGCAACTGGAAAAACATTAGATACGATTGAGAAAGAACTTGAAAGTAAGTACAAAAATAAAACAATTACTAAACTCATTGACGAATATAACTGGGTATAATCAGAAAATAACCGCGTAACATTATAATCACTACGGCCTTGGTGAATCAGCATGGAAGAATTGCTAGACAGGATAGTCATCGACCCTGACATTCTCGTTGGAAAACCAGTCATAAAAGGAACACGCGTACCAGTGCACCTAATCATTGAACTCCTAGCCAACGGCATGACCACAAAACAAATACTCAAAGAATACCCACAGCTCAAAGAAGAAGACATCAAAGCAGCACTCCCATACTCCTCAAAATAAGAATAATTACCTAACCAGTTCACCACCTAAGAATCGCACGAAATTTGTGAATTTGTTTCTGAATTTATGAATTCAGTTGAGGTTTAAGTAGCGTTTGGCAGTCTACGAGCCTGCGTAGGCACAAACCATGCTGGAAGCGCGTAGCAATCACGGAAACAGACCAAAAGTTCAATCTATATATAAGGGAGGGGATAGCCTCCTCGCACACACCAAGAAAGCCAACATCACCAGCACCGCATATTTGGAGCCTAATAGAAATACAATGCAGAAACCTATAGAGGGTCTACCCGTAATGGCTGTTTTATCAACCAAAAAACGTAGAGGGAAAGGGGCTAGAGAAAACGATAGGAGCCTACCCAAAAGTTCAGTCCTATATAAAAGGGGGCTATAGTCTGCACCGAGCACAAAACTCCAAAAGAGGTGAACCATAAAAAAACATTAGCCCTTTTGCGATACGTTTTAATGTCACTGTGGAAATTGCCTTTGTGTCTAGGCGAAGCAAACTTGAGCACGAAATGGCGCAGAAGCAAAAAATACCTAAAGTGGCTAGACCTGAAGGGTTCAGAAAAGACTAGCGCCAGAGGACAGCCCAGATTTCTGCGTGTCGAGAACATGCGAACGATAAGAGGCATATACCCACAGAGACGTCAACTTTCCAAAAGCTACGAAAAGAGAAAATGGAAACCACCGAAACCTCTCATCGACATATTCCAAGAAAAAAACTGGATA
>DATDQZ010000181.1:0-2027 GCA_035292005.1 Bathyarchaeia archaeon
GGTTGATAATCGTCCAGCGTTTATGGGTATGCTGAAGCGGGCGCAGGCTTACGTTACTTGGGGCGAGGCGTCAAAAGAAACCGTGGCGTTGCTGCTGCAGAAGCGTGGAAGGCTTGCTGGCGGCAAGAAGTTGACGGATGAATACGCAGAGAAAGTGGGCTACAAATCCTTAGACGAGTTGGCGGACGCTGTGGCAAGCTGCAAAGCGGAATATTGGAAATTGCTAGGCGTACAGCCTGTTTTCAAGTTGCATCCGCCGTCTAAAGGGTTTAAGGGGAAAACCAAGAAAAGCTACCGTGCAGGCGGCGAAGCAGGCTACCGAGGCGAAGCCATAAACGAACTCATAAAACGCATGGTCTAAACTAGAGTTTTAGTTAAATGAGTTAAGTGTCCAAAGGAAACAGCTATTCAAACAGCTTTTTAACTTTCTTAAGAAAAAATCGTGAATACTTCATGCGGATAAAAACACTTTCACAGTCTATAATAGCGTAACAAACCGCATTTAGGTTCCGTTACCTCTCCGTCGTTTTAAAGTGCTGTTTCTTTTCGTCTGCTGGTGTATAATTTTATTCTTGCTCAAGCGACGCCCTAGCTTCATTAATAGTTAAACCAAATTTTGTAAGTTTTTCAGGTGAAGTCTTTTCGGCGAAATTGGCACTTCTGGAATTACCGACAAGTTTACTAAACTCTTCGCTTAATCTATGGAGTTCGTCACCAATCGATTCTTTGGTCATGGAGCATCGTTTTTTGGAAAATACCCTTCGTAATCCTTCTGTAAAGTCTCTAGAAGGGTTGCATTCTTTTTCAGAAATTCTAAAATGGATTTGAGTATATTTCCTATTTCTTTGTCGTGACGGTCAACCGTATTTTTTATATCAATGAGTTCTCTGTCGAATGAAAGGAAGAGGTTTTGCCAATCGTGCGGAGCTAGCAATTGAACATTTTTGTCAATTTCTATATCAGATTCCATAACATGCAGAAGTTGGAACAGTTGATTGTTGGCTTGTTTTATTATTTCTTCATCGGCAGGTTCTGCACCAGAAACAACAGCTACAAGCCACTCAAAATATACTTCTGCATCATGGCTACTATACCTGTTTTCGTATCTGACAAAACTACCTTTAGAATCATAGACTGCTACTTTGTCTCCCGTACGGTTTAGCTTATTCAGTGGTCTAATTAAGTCATCATTGAGGTAGCTTTCAACGCTATAAAAGTTGTTAATTTTGGCTTTGTGGTGATAGCGGGCAACAATAAAGTTCTTGTTTGCTTGTGCTCGTTCTTCATCGGAAAATAACGGTTTCATCTCTTTTCATGCTCCTTGATGTATTTCTCTATAGCTTCTTCCACTAGTTCTGATACTGTGATGCTTTCTTTTATCGCTTGTATCTTCGCATTCTGCCATACTTTTGGCTTGATTTTTATTGAGGTTTTTTCTCTAATTTCTTTTTTTGTTTCAGACGTTCGTGTTCACCGCATACCGTTATAGGTTAATAGGTATTTAAGGTTAGTGGTAAAGCTTTATGTACAGTTTGTCATCAATATACTATTAGTGGTATAGTGGCATGATGTTGATAACAACTAGAGAGCAACGCCGCATTACCCTATATGAAGTATTTAAAAGGGGGGCTATAGTCTTTTCCAAGCAGCTACTGCTTCTCTTCAGACTATATAAAGGAACTATATATAAGGGGGCTATAGTCTGCACCGAGCACAAAACCACACACAAAAAACATCGGTTCTTTTTGCGATACGTTTTAATGTCACTGTGGAAATTGCCTTTGTGTCTAGGCGAAGCAAACTTGAGCACGAAATGGCGCAGAAGCAAAAAATACCTAAAGTGGCTAGACCTGAAGGGTTCAGAAAAGACCAGCGCCAGAGGACATCCCAGATTTCTGCGTGTCGAGAACATGCGAACGATAAGAGGCATATACCCACAGAGACGTCAACTTTCCAAAAGCTACGAAAAGAGAAAATGGAAACCACCGAAACCTCTCATCGACATATTCCAAGAAAAAAACTGGATA
>DATDQZ010000182.1:0-10116 GCA_035292005.1 Bathyarchaeia archaeon
CTCTTCAAGTTCAATGTTTCCGATTTCTCTGAAGCCAGAGCTGATTATCACAGCAACCTTAACCTTTTTAGCGGCTGCGTCTTCCATGATTTTTGGCACGATATTCGCTGGAACCACAATCACTACCAATTCCAGTTCTCCGGGAATCTCGGTTACAGAAGGATAACATTTGAATCCGAGAATTGATTCCTCGTTTGGGTTTACGGGGTAAACTTCCCCTTTAAAAATTCCTCTCGTTTTGTTATCGGCAAAGTTCTTGAAAATCACGTGCCCAGCCTTATCTATCTTTTTGGTAGCTCCAATAATCGCGGCTGAGCAAGGATTGAAAAAGGCATCCAGCCTTTTAGTCTCTTCCATAACTTCTCTTAAAGAGGAGCATGTGTTTATGTCTTATCCCTTCAAAAACCAGCCTGTGAAGGTCTTCTGCTTCATGCTTTTCTGACAATGACTATTGGTTTGTGTTCAATTTTTGCAAGCATGTCCCAGCTTACGCCTGTAACCTCTACTCTGAATCTTGCAGCCATATCCCACACCGTGGCCCCCGAGCCTGGTCCCCTTGCCCTGTCTGCGATGCGGGCGATTTTCAATGCTTCTTCAGCCTGCAAGCTACATCCCGCAATAGCGAGCGGAGTTGGCCGTTTCTTAAATTTAAAGAACCTGCCTATGATGTAAGAGCAGATTCCTCCAAGCGAATGAATGCCCTTCATCGGTTTTGGGCGGGGAGTAAAATGGAAGTTCCCAAACAAATAGGTCTTGTCCGTGTCCACGATGATGACGATGACTTTCTTTCTCAATTTGAGCCAAATTCGCTGGCGAATCTCCTCTGCCAGCGCATAAGCGTTGTTCAAGGGCAAGCTTACGTAGGAAAATGGCAGATTGGACCCGTCAATGCCGCCTTCAGAGCCGAACATCAACGCCTGCAAAAGACCCGCGTGTTGTAGGGCTACTTGTTTGTGGCGGCTACCTGCGTCAAGAGGGTACTCTCGAAGTCTTTGCAGCAGTCTTTGTCCAAAATGGCACATCACGCCTAGAAAGTAACCCCACACGAACCGCATCCATACACGAGAAATCAGCTTTGCGTTGAGACTGGGGCGGACATGGCTTTCATCGATGATGTTGTTCAGCGCGGTTGAAAGCGCCTTTTCAGACACAACGACAAAATCGCCGTCATCCACCCTCTTTCCTAAGGCTTTGATAATCTCGTCTACGTAATCTTCCCTAGGCGTCCAGTATTTCGTGGTTATAGCCAACGCATAATACTTAACCATTAATGCAACACTTTAACAGAAGAACATTTTTGCTTATCTTATAAAAGAGTTAACTTCCTCTTGACCCTCTTAATATGGATTGAACTATTGCGCGAAGTGCATGTTTGGCTTTTGTTTTGGAAAATGCTTATTTAAGTGCTGTGCTTATTGCTGTGCAGACGGAAGGACTATAAAGTGAGTGATGAAATTTCAAAGTTACCGCCTCAAGTTCAGGAACGATTGTTGAGACTTCAGCAGTTGCAGCAGACACTGCAATCGGTCTTGGCGCAGAAGCAACAGGTGGAGATGGAGCAAACTGAAGTCGAGCAGACCTTAACCGAGTTACAGAAGACGGCTGACGATGCCGTGATTTACAAGTCAATCGGTGCGCTTCTGGTGAAAGCGGAAAAAGCCAAAGTAATCGAAGAGTTGGATGAACGGAAAGAACTGCTGACCACGCGAAGCACAATCTTGGCGAGACAAGAGGAAAGACTACGCAGTCAAGTGAAAGAGGTCCAAACAAAACTTCAAGCAGACCTTAGCCCAGTTTCACCTCCTTCGCCGTAGCCAGTTAGGTGAAACTCGTGGAAGAGTTGGGAATACCCGAGTTAACCACCGAACAAATTGAAGCATTATGCTCAACTGCGGAGCACGCCGCTAGAAAACACGTTCTTTCGAAAGTTTCCTCTAAAATGGTGGAGAAATTGAACATAAGCGTGGAGGCCGACGGTGCAAAACCCGTGAACTTAACGGTTGAGATAGATATGGCGTTATCGCCGCAAATGAAAGACTTTGACTTGGACAAACTTGTGGGCGAAGCAGTTAAAGAGGCGTTAAAAGCTAGTGAAAACTACCTGAGAAAATTAATATGACATTCACAGAAATCATCAAAATTCTAGACGAAACACGAGCTAATTTTGTTCTCTTGTTATGCCACCACAACTCAGACCCCGACGCCATATGCTCAGCTTACGCCTTTCAGGGTTTATTAAAGCAGCTCAGGCCAGATGTGACTGTGGAGATTGGAACTGGACAGGGAATTAGCAGACTATCAAAACACCTTCTACAACATATTCCCATAACCGTGAACACGAAGCCGAACGTGGAGAAAGCACAGGTCATAGTTCTGCTGGACACCAACACAATCCAACAGCTGGGCGAATTGGCTGAAAGAGTGACGAAATCTGCGATACCGATAGTAGTGATTGACCATCACGCGGCCCATCCGGAAACAGAGCACATAGCAAAGCTCTGCGTAACCAACGAGGAAGCCTCATCCACCTGCGAAATAGTCTACAACTTCTTTAAACAACTCAACATAAAACCAAACTTAAATGAAGCCAAGGCGTTGTTTTTGGGCATAGCCTTCGACACTCGCCACTTCGTTTTAGCCAACTCTTCAACATTTAAGACCGTCGCGGAGCTTTGCGGCGTAGGCGTAAACGCCCAAGAAACGCTGCGCATGCTTGCTTTGCCCATGGACTTTTCTGAGCGGATTGCGAGAATGAAGGCGTGCCGAAGAGCCAAACTGCTGAAAATGGGAGAGTGGATAATCGCCTTCTCTCACGTCAGTGCCTACCAAGCCTCCGCGGCAAGAGCGTTAATAGACCTGGGCGCTCACATGGCGGCGGTGGCTGGACAAAGAAACGAGAACATAGAGATTAGCCTACGCTGCACTCGCGAATTCAACTCAAAAACTGGCATACACTTAGGAAGAGACATCGCCAAGCCCTTAGGCGAGTGCCTCCAAGGGATGGGCGGTGGACACGCCACTGCCGCGGGAGTGAACGGCGCAGCAGACATAGAAACAGGACTTAAACGTTGTTTGCGGCTGTTAAAGGAAAAACTACCCTAACCATTAATGAGTAGTTACTCTTAAATGGGCAAACAGTGCGCTTAACCTAGGCAGGCACCACAAACATGGCCATAATAGAAACAAAAAACCTCACATACACTTATCCAGGCGGAACAAAACCGTCAATCAGCGATGTTTCCATAAAAGTGGAAAAGGGAGATTTCGTTTTAATCACAGGCCCAAGCGGATGCGGAAAGACAACCCTGTGCCGATGCTTCAATGGGCTGATTCCCCATTTTTACCAAGGCGAACTAAAAGGCGAAATCACCGTAGCCGAGATGGAAATAACTAAACATCCGACTTACGAAATGGCGAAACACGTGGGCTTGGTTTTCCAAAACCCAGAAAACCAGCTTTTCGCCCTATCCATCGAGAAGGACGTCGCCTTCGGGCTAGAAAACTTGGGCGTTCCCAGAGAAGAAATGCGGAAACGAGTGGAGTGGGCGCTGAACCTCACGGGTATTTACGACCTGCGGGAAAGGTCACCTCACGAAGTCTCAGGAGGCCAACAACAACGCGTAGCGATAGCGGCTGTCCTCGCCATGCAACCTGAAATAATAGTTCTGGACGAGCCGACATCCTTCCTTGACCCATTAAGCGCAGAGAAAATATTCGA
Organism: Bathyarchaeia archaeon; assembly: GCA_035292005.1. GTDB lineage: Archaea > Thermoproteota > Bathyarchaeia > Bathyarchaeales > Bathycorpusculaceae > DATDQZ01. The sequence continues at coordinate 3,719 of DATDQZ010000182.1, forward strand.
AGTAATCCACGAACTTAACAAGAAACTCGGAATAACCGTCGTGCTCGTAGAGCACAGGCTGGACTTAACCGCAAAGTACGCTAACCACATAATAATTATGGACGAAGGAAAAGTCTGTTTGGACGGAGAAACCCGCGAAGTCTTAAGCACCGAAGAAGCCCGCCTCATCGGCGTTGGAATCCCGAAGGCGACGCTTCTCTACCAGATGCTCAAAAGAGACGGAATGGCCCTGAGCAATGTTACCCCGTTGTCTTCGGACGAAATGACCACACTGCTGCTGGAGGCTTTAAAACCCGCATGATCGAAGTTGAAGAGGTTAATTTCACCTATCCTAACGGCGTGGAGGCCCTGAAACACGTCTCATTAGTCGTCAAGAACGGCGAATTCATAGCCATAATGGGACAAAACGGCGCGGGAAAAACAACACTAGTCAAACACTTCAATGGACTGTTAAAACCTTCAAAAGGGATGATTCGTGTTGACGGAGTTGAAACCACAAAAACAAGCGTTGCAGCCTTGGCGAGGAAAGTGGGTTTCGTTTTTCAAAATCCTGATCATCAGCTTTTCAGCGAAACCGTCGAGGAAGAGATAGCCTTTGCACTGAAAAACTTCGGGTTCGAAGAGGAAGCCATACAGAAGCGGGTCACTTGGGCTTTGAACCTTTTAGGGTTAACGCAGTACAGGAAAACCTCGCCTTTCATGCTTAGCGGCGGCGAGAGAAAACGCGTAGCCTTAGCTTCTGTCCTAGCATGGGACCCGGAAATACTAATTTTGGATGAACCAACAATAGGTCAAGACTATCAGCAAAAAGAGAAACTGCGCCAGTTTATTGTCCAAATGCAGACTCAGGGCAAAACAGTCGTTATTGTTACGCATGATGTAGAGTTTGTGGCTGAATGCAACCCTAGAGTCGTGCTGATGAAGGAAGGAAAAATTGTCGCTGATGGCGAAGGAAAAGAGATCCTCACAAATCCGGAAGCTCTAGCCCAGTCATCCATTGTTCTGCCACAGATAGCCCAAATCTTCAAACAATTGACACCATTGGGGCTTCCGAAGAACATAATTGACATTTACGAAGCAAAGGACATGCTGCTTAGAACTTTGGAGAAAAGGCGAAAATGAGCGTTTTCGACGGCTTAAAATTTCGAAAAGTCTACTCGCCCATTCACAATTTAGATCCCAGAATAAAATTCATCTATGTTTGCGCAGTGTTCGTGGCAGCGATACTTTTCAGCGAACTCTTGCCTCTAATCGCCCTCTTCTTGTTGCCGATTCCTTTTGTTTTATTGGCGGGTGTCCAGAGACAATGGCTTCGTTCGCTACGTGGCGCCGCCTTTTTGGCTGCACTCATTTTTTTAGTCAACATAGCAACCAACTTTTTTGGTCAAGGCTACGTACTGACAGCAGCTAACGTGGAATCCGCGGCTGCAATGACCTTACGCTTTATAGACCTCGTTGAATCTTTTTCGGTTTTCTTTCTTACGACATCTCCTGACCATCTGGGGTTGGCGTTGGAGCAGACTCACGTGCCTTACGAATTCGCGTTTGCCTTTACAACTGCCGTGCGTTTTGTCCCCGTTTTGGCAGAAGAAGCCCAAACAATAATGGACGCCCAAAAAGCCAGAGGATTAGAGCTTGAGAAAGGCAACTTTCTGAAGAGAATCAGGAACTACGTTCCAGTGCTTATACCGTTGATAGTGAGTGCCATTCGCCGAAGCCTCGAACTGGCTGAAGCCATGGAATCCCGAGCTTGGGGCGCCACTAAGAAACGCACCAACTTGTACGTGCTGAAACTTCACCGAGGCGATTTTGCTCTATTGGCGATAACCATTGGGCTTCTATCGTTGTCGATTTATATTCGCCTGTACGTGCATGTGCCAACTTTAAGTCAGTTTTTGTAAGAATTCTCTTAAACTGCAAGGTCCATAGTTTAGAGGGTTGCACGCGTGATGGTAGTAGCGGTTGAAAGTTATCAATTGGTGTTTAGGCGTCGGTTGGTTGGCTGGTTTTGTGTGAATTTTAGTAAAGATTAATTATACATATAGCTTATTAAGACTTGCGACGCACTATATGTTTGACAAGACCGTCATACATCCTAAAACGAAGGAGGAACAACATCGACGAAGAAGAAGCAAGACGCAAAACCACTAGATACTCTCGAGCAGTCACAAACAGTGGCTGTAATAAGCAGCGAAGCGAAGAAACCAGCTGTTTTCCAAGAAGTTTATCCTCTGCAGGAGCCATACGTATACGCGGCAATAGTTAAAGATCCGGAAAACCAAAAAACACGTTACGAAATCATAGAACCCACTCTCCAGCCAGACGAAGAAAAGCATCTCCGCGAAATAAAGAGCTTCTTGATGGAAGAATTAGACGTAAACCTAAAAGAAATAGAGAGCAAGGAAAAAGCAGAAAATTACCTAAACCAGAAAATCAGAGAGTTAGTAAAGAAGTACCGGATAAAAATCCCCCCAGAAGCGGTTGACAAACTTGCATACTATATAATAAGAGATTTCATAGGCTACGGAAAAATAGACCCCTTAATGAAAGACCACTTGATCGAAGACATATCCGCAGATGGCGTCAACATCCCCATCTACGTGTGGCATCGACTTTACGAGTCGTTGCCGACGAACATCGTGTTTGCAGACGCGGCGGAGTTGGACTCCTTCGTAATCCGCCTCGCCTATCTCGCTGGAAAAAACATTTCTATAGCCGCGCCTATTCTTGACGCGTCACTTCCAGAAGGAAGCCGCATACAAATGACCTACGGGCGCGAAATAACCCGAAGAGGCTCAACCTTCACGATTAGGCGCTTCAAAGCTGATCCTTTAACCATCTCGGACCTGATTGCTTTCAACACGATTTCCTCAGAAATGGCCGCATACTTGTGGTACATTATAGAAAACCGGGCATCAGTATTGGTGGCTGGTGGCGTAGCCTGTGGAAAAACAACCACACTGAACTGCCTATCCATGTTCATTAAACCCGAAATGAAGATAGTGAGCGTAGAAGACACTCAGGAGCTTAATCTTGCCCACGAAAACTGGATTCCTTCAGTTGTAAGGTCAGGTTTCAAATTCGAAGACAAACAAAGCACGATAACGCTTTTTGATCTTCTAAGAGCCGCGATGCGCCAGAGACCAGATTACATTATAGTAGGCGAAGTCCGAGGAGAAGAAGCCTACACGCTGTTTCAAGCCATGGCGACGGGACACTTGGGCATGTGCACGATGCACGCTGAATCTGTCGAAGCTGCCATAAACAGGCTGGAATCCGAACCCATGAATATTCCCAAAGCGCTCATAGCGATGACCAACGTTATAATGGTCATGACGCGAACCGAGGTCAACGGAAAACCAGCAAGAAGAGCAAGCGTCACAACAGAAATTAAAGAACTCAAAACCAAAACACAAGAGCTGCAAACCGAAGAAGTATTCCACTGGAATCCGAAATTTGACAGATTCTCATTTTCAGGACACAGCACTCTGTTAGAGAAGCATATGCAGAAGATGGGCTTAACAGAAGACGATGTCACTCGCGAATTGAAATCTCGAAAGGCTGTTCTGGAATGGATGGTGCAGCAGGGAATACGCCGCTATATTGATGTTGCAAACGTTATCAGGGAATACTACGCGAATCCGAACCGTGTTTTTCAGAAAGCCAGAGTGGGATTGAAATGAACGTCTCAGAAAAGATCAAAACGTTTCAAGAACGCCTCAAAACCAGACTGCAGACAGTGTTCAAAGCGCCAAAGCAAAAGTCGCAAAAGACCAAAGAAGAACATACGACAGAGCTTGAAAAGCTCCTCTCGGCAGCTTACCCGTTAATCGGGGAAAAAATCAGTCGCGTCTTGCCTCTTTTTCGAGATTTAGACAGTAATTTACAGAAGGCAGAGTTGAAAATTAACTTCAAAGCATACGTAAGTTTGACAGTTTTTGCCACAATCATAGCGACCATATCGGTTGCGGTGGCGGTTCCGTTTTTGCTGTTCCTCGTTTTCCATATACCTTTTCTGCCAGCGTTCTTGTTCGGCGTCGGCGCAGGATTGCTTGCGGGGACGTTTTCAATCGTCGGTTTTTACTTCTACCCCATCTACCGTGCAGATAAGCATAAACGAGCGTTAGATGACGAATTGCCCTTCACGACAGGGTATATGGCTATTCTCGCGAGCGCAGGAGTTTCTCCTGAAAAAATTTTCTATTCCCTTTCAACACTGAAGGTGCCTTTAGCTGCGTCTTCTGAAGCTAGAGATGTCATCAGGCACATAAACCTGTTTGGTTTGGATGTAATTTCTGCATTAGAGAAAACCTCAAGCCGAACGCCTTCGGAAAAACTTCGCGGAATAATAGAGGGAATCATATCAACCATGCATAGTGGAGGTAATTTGGCGGCTTACCTTCGCGAAAAATTCAAAACGTATATAAAACTGAGAAAGCTCACCCTCAAGAAATTCTCCGATACACTTTCAGTCTTGGCAGAAGTCTACGTGACACTGCTTTTGACAGCCCCGTTGCTTTTAATCATAATGCTCTCGGTTATGTCAGTGCTGGGCGGAGGTAGCTTAGGCGGCCTCAGCTCCGACCTACTGTTGAGTCTCATGACTTACATTGCGATTCCAATTTGCGCCATAATATTCCTGATAATCTTGGATTCAACGTCACCAAAATGGTAGTAGAAAATGCCGAAGATAGAGAAAAAAATCAAAAAAATCGTAATCGCAGTCTCAGTCGTGATAGCTGTTGGCATAGTCTTCTTCGGCTACTTCGCTGTGGGCGTCGGTGCAGCCTTGGACGATTTTGTGTTCTTCGGTCTTCTCGCAACAATCTTGCCAATAGCGATTCTAAACTACATTGATTACAGATGGAGAAAAGCCATAGACGAACACTTGCCAGACCTTTTCAGAAGCTTAGTCCAAGCCCAAGAAGTAGGTATGACTCTTCCTCAAGCTTTAGACGACGCATCAAAAAGAGACTACGGTCCGCTGACTTCTGAACTGAAAAAGATGACGGTGCAGATGTCTTGGGGATCCAGCTTTGAAGAGGCGCTTTCAGCCTTTGGAAAACGGGTTGGCACTGTTTTGGTGCAGCGAATCTTGCCCATGGTATTCGAAGCAAGCCGTTCGGGAGGGCATGTGGAAAAAGTCTTTGATCCTATGGGCAAGTTCATTCAAACAACCATTTTGCTTGAGAAGGAACGCAAAACGCAGACAAGACCATACATCGCCATAATCTATGTGGCTCTCTTTGTGTTCTTGTTCACGATAGTGCTGCTTTTCAAAACATTCTTCACAAGCGTAGAAGGCATGTCTTTGTTTGAAATGTCGACAATGGCGCCCACGGACTTGCAGCGAACCTTCCTCCACTTGACGCTCATTCAAGGCTTCTTTGGCGGACTTGTTGCTGGAAAAATGGGTGAAGGCTCGATAAGCGCTGGATTAAAGCATAGCTTGATTATGATGCTGCTAGGCTACGTGGCTCTAAGATTCTTCATGTGAGGGGGAAAAGTGAAAAAACTGATTAAAAGATTTATGCGTGATAAGCGGGCTATCACGCCAGTTCTCAGCAGCCTCTTGCTTACGGTGGTCGCGGTTGCAGCTATGGCTATTGCCACTTCTGCAACGTACGTTATCACGACAAATCTCAAGGATAACATGAGTGAACGCGTCATAGTCGAAGACGTGTGGTTTGACGATGCAATGGTTAAGGTTTACGTGCATAATATAGGGAAAGTAGCTATCCGCGTTTCTGGCGTTTACATTAATCACACTCGCACAAGCCAACAGAACCCGCCTTTCCGTTTGGAGCTGAATAAACACGGTTGGCTTAACATCGAGTATGATTGGAGTTCTGGCGAACTTTACTACATTGATATTGTCACGAACAGGGGGACTCATGTTGCAAGCTATTACAAAGCGCCTTAAACGCGGCAAGCGAGGCATAAGCACAGTCATAGTCGTAATGCTAAGCCTAGTACTAGTAGTAATCATAGTTGGCAATGTGGTGCTTTGGAGTTACCAAATGAATCAGCTTGATTGGGAAAAAATGCAAGAGAATATCGCTATCGTCAACGCTGCGCCTATCGGAGACATTGGGTCGTATAATCCTTCTCAATATGTTCTGAATGGGTCACCGAGCTTGGTGTCTGGGTCAAATCTGACGGCAGATGACGGTGTCTACATGAGTTTCAGAAGTTATTACTCGGGAACAGACGCATCAAATTTTGTAGATAACAATGCATCCAACGTGGATTCCAGTGATGGCATAGGAACCCACAGCAACTTTCCAGCCCAACAATCCTTCAATGAAGGATTCAATGACACTTTGACAGAGGGGAAGTCTGGTATTAGTGAAGATAAGTATTACCCATCAGGATACAACCTGCTAAATCAAACAACG
>DATDQZ010000183.1:0-3948 GCA_035292005.1 Bathyarchaeia archaeon
TGGGATTGGTCCTATGGGGTTGGGCGGAAAAATCACGGTTTTACGCGTTCACGTTGATTATGCGCATAGGCATCCAGCGTCTTTTCCTGTGGCTGTTGCGTTCAACTGTTGGGCTGCTAGGCGGGCTTCTGCGCGCCTCAGTGCTGATGGTAAAGTTGAGTATTTAACGCATAAGATAGAATGGTGAGGAACCATTCGTTTTATGATTGTAAAGGAATAAAATATTTATTCCAATACCTCTTTCTGAAGCTGTAAGCCATTTAGCTGGAGACGGTAAAAATGCCAAGAACCAAGCGAAAAGCCATTCCGCGAAAAAATGTACGCATACCAGAACCGATCATGGACGAGGTAGACAGAATTGTACAAGAGAGTGGATTGTATATTAATCGTCAACAATTCATCGAGTCCGCGATAAGAGAAAGAATTGAGGAGAGCAAATTAGCGGAAAAAATAGGCGATGATTTCGCGGCTCGTATTAAGGACAAACTTCTCATGCACGCCATCGTAAATGCAGTTAAAGAAGAAACAGTGCCTTCTAATCATTTAGATTTGAAACAATTTGAACGAGACGTTAGGCGATATGTAAAGGAAAGGGCGGAGCGGGAGGGCAAGGGAATCACAAAGGAACGGTTGGACGAGTTAACTGAGTATCTATTAGAATATCACAAGGAGTTACTTGAAGTATTACGTGTTATGGCAAGCCGTAAGCGTGCGTGACGTGCTGATTTTTCGTGTGAATCGATGTTTTAGCCTGTGGCTAATGTTTTTTCTATAAACTCGTGTTGTCTGCTTATATCGACATTTTTAATAAATCTTATATTCTTAGAGGGAACATATGTGCAACACCTATGCTCTAGACCGCGTTGGTGTTTGGTTTGGGGAGTCATCGAAGGGGGGAAGTTGAGATTATGCGTGATGTTTTAGATGTGTGTTTAAGGGGTGCGAATAAGACGCGGGTTGTTTATTATGCTAATTTGAATTTTCCTCGTTTGAATCGTTATTTGCGTGTGCTTTTGGGTTTGAGTTTTTTGGCGAAGGAGAATCGGACGGATGGCAGCGTTTTTTATAGGACTACGCCTGCTGGTGTTTATTTTCTTGAGGGTTGCTCTAATATAGAGGGAATGGGTGAGAAGGGTGAGGATAAGCGTTGCAAGCGTGTGGTTAGGGCTAAGCTTGTGTGATTGCTATTTCTTTGAGTTTTTTGTCGAATTTTAGTTCGAATTGAAGGTCTTGTTTGGTCATGTTGTGGATGGTTACTTTTTGGATGTGGAAGCTTTTTTCGGGTGGGATGATGATTGTGGCGACGCCGGGTTTTTTCCAGTTGGGTTCTGCTTTTTCTTCTGCGTGTAGTTGGGTGATTAGGTTTTTGGGTTCTTGGCGGAGGCGGACGGTGTTGGTTGTTGGGTCGTATTGGATGATGCCGTGTTTGGTTAGTGTTTCGCAGTAGCGCACTAGTTCTTCTAGTGTGTGGCCTGTTTTTTGGGCGAGTTCGGGTAGCGTGTGCCAGGCGCCGTCTTCTAGGAATTTTAAGAGGTTTGTCATTGGGGATTTCTGAATGTTAGTTTTGGCGTGTTTGTGGATATAATGGTTGCAGAACCTTTAGGTTAGGACTTGGGGGTCTGGTAGTTCTGGTGGAGTTTTTCAGATTTGTTGGTTCTGACTGTGGGGTTCTTGGGGTCTTTTAAGGGGATTTTGTGGATAGTATTGGTTTTGGTTAGGTTATTCAATCGGTTAGGCATGCCTGACCTGTGCCTTTGCCTAGCAGGCGCGTTAAAAGGTTTGCTGGGCGAGAGCGCGACGACCGCGTGATGAGCCCCGTCGTTGGAAAAAGGGGAATGTAAAAGAGGAGAAAGGAGGAATGATGCAAAAATGTTAGGAAAGAAGAAGATTGCGGTGTTAGCGACTGTTTTGATGGCGACGCTTGTGGTCGGAGTGTACGCAGGGACGCTACTGAGTAATACGCTAACAGCAAACTGGGTTGTCAGAGAATCTGGAACAAGTCTTCAATTGTATTGGTACAGTGGAACGCCAAGTGGAGATCTCAACAAAGGAACGTGGTATGACACTTACCTTGGACTAAGGAATCTTGGGCAAGCAACATATAACAATGTTATCGTGAAATTTAAGATATATGCTGATGTATCTCTTTTGACGAACTGCATTACCTTGAAGGGATATACCAATACATGGATTGTCGTTTCATTAACGCTTGTAACCGAAGGTGGCAAAGACATTTTCACAGGCTCTTGGGGTCCTGCCGAAGGCTTTGCTGTCGGACCAGGATATGATGTAGTGACGCACTTCCAATACATGTTTGAAGGCAACGCCCCAGTAGACCAAAACTATTACTTCAGCGCTTGGGTTGAAACTGTCCCATAGACGACAAATTCCACATTCCTTCAGCTTCCCTTTTTTATTATTGTTCAATTCATAAATTTCATATACGATGAATAAATGAGATAAACTCTATGCAGAGACAAAAACTGGCTATCAGCCTAATACTGCTAAGCGTAGTTGCGCCTAGTGTTTTCGCTTATACTTTCGCCTCTGGAAACTACGGTTTTCTGGTTTATGAAACTCGCACCCAAGCTTGGCACATTGACCTAGGCAATATCGCAGTAGGCACTCCAAAATCTTTCAATGTAACAGTTGAATGCAAAGAAAAGACTGGCGAGTTTCTTGTTACCTACTATTTAGAGATAACTGGCCCTGCCAGCCTCTGCAATGACTATCTAAGACTACGGTGGTGGGACACTGACGGTGCCGACTTCATCATAGGCAAAGGCGGCGACCAAAGTTTTTCTGGCATCGGAACAATCACATGGAACTCCAACCCGCCTACGATCTTTGAGGCACAGCACAAGAACAAGATAACATTGACGTTGACTTTCCTAACGACAGCCGCAATAGGCAAATACAAAGCCAAAATGTGGGTAGCCTTCACCCAAAAATCCATCGGGGCAAAAGTGATAATCACGCCCAAAGTGTTGAACGTCAGAAGCAAAGGTCAATGGATCACGGCATTCATATTCCTGCCGGAACCATACAAAGAGACAGGCATTGATGTCAGGTCGGTGAAACTCTGGTACAAAGACAATTATGTTCAGGCTGCACGTGGAACTCCAGCAAAGGATTCCTTCTTAGCCATGTTTCCGATGGATGATGTCATAAAAATGCTCGGCAAAGACAGAGGAATCCTTAAACTCACTGTAAAAGGCCTTGTTAACGGCATTGAGTTCTCAGGAACAGACACCATCATAGTGATAGAACCGCGACGCTAACCCGAAGATTTGAAAAGATTTCACGAACAAGAGTCAAAGCTTAAACCGAAATGGCAAAAGGTGAAACAGCTTGAGTGGAGAGGTTGAGGGCAAGAAAGGCTTATGAATCAGAAATAGGTACCTTCGCTACAATTGTGCGCGCTTCCCTTTCTCTGTTCTCTCGTGTGCTGAACTCCAAAAAAGGTGTATTTTAGGCTGCATTAGAAAGCCGCAGATTTTTATCAAATGTACAAGGTTTTCCAGACTTGCTGCACTCACTTTCTTCGCGTACACTTTTTTGGAGCCAAACGGCAGACCTCCAGAGAAATACTTCATGAACCGAACATGACAATGTGTAATCAAAGCTTTTCTGATTTTTCTCATAAAAGAACTGAAAAACAAAAACAAGAACCAAAAAACCAGTAAAGAACCGAGGAAGAATGGCGATTAAATTCGGAACAACGCGACGAGAAGCGAAGAATCTTAATATTTAAGCAAGGCAATATAATTCGTGTGATGCCTTGCAAACCGAAGAGAAACTCCTAAACCGAATAGTCGTAAATCCCAAGGTTATGACCGGAAAACCAGTAATCAAAGGCACAAGAATCCCCGTAGAACAAATCCTAAAACTTCTTGCCCAAGGATTATCTTCTGATGATATTTTAAAAGACTATCCACACCTAAAAAA
>DATDQZ010000184.1:0-7559 GCA_035292005.1 Bathyarchaeia archaeon
TTCCTTCCCATTTTTTACACCAAACCCAAAAATGTTGCGTTCTGCAGGTTGCTAGACCAAACAGTAACAAAAGGAAAATAACTGTCCAACCTTAATCATGTGACGGCTTAACGTGGGACAATGACTCAGAACATGGAAATAATCTGTGTAGGCAACGAACTGTTAATAGGCAAGACTTTGAACACGAACGCTCAGTGGTTGTCCAAGCGAGCAACTGCTGTCGGAATTGCGGTTAAACGAGTAACAGTGGTGGCTGACGAAGTGGAGGAAATCGCAAGCGCAGTCCGCGAAGCACTGCAAAGAAAACCACAATTCGTAATAACCACGGGTGGACTGGGACCAACCTTTGACGACAAAACATTAGAAGGCATAGCAAAAGCATTAAACCGCAAACTTGAAGTCAACGCGAAAGCGCTGCAGATGATTAAGAAAAAGTATGAGACCTACGCCAGAGAGAAACGAGTTGAAAAAGTGGAGCTGACGCAGTCGAGAATTAAGATGGCAACGATCCCGGAGAGAACAGAGCCTGTTTCCAATCGTGTGGGAACTGCCCCGGGAATTCGAGCAAACGTGGACGAAACAATCTTGATAGCGCTGCCAGGTGTTCCTTCAGAAATGGAAGCCATCTTCGAAGAAACAATAGCGCCGTTGCTCAAGCAAGCATCAGGCGGCAACGTTTTTCATGAAAAAAGCATATACGCTGACAACATCATGGAGTCGACTCTGGCGCCTCTGATAGACAAAGTGATGCACGATAATCCCGGAGTTTACGTAAAATCGCATCCGAAGGGCGAAGAGAATAAGCCGCACATAGAAATCCACTTCTCCATCAAAGCCAAGGACACGGAGAAACCAGAAGAAAAATTGCAAAAAGCGATAATTCAACTCTCAAGCCTTATAAAGAAAAGCAACGGTAAAGTCTTTAGTGATAAGCGAGTAGGCGCTTAAACAATTTTCTTTCCCTCGCGTGTAGTGTCAGGCGTGGATTGCAGAGGTTATTTTGGATTAAATTCTGCGCTATGGTTATATGCATCTGATATAAAACAGAAAGGGAGAATGGCTATGTCGGACATTGGAGTAACCACAAAGAAAAACGAGGATTTCTCGGAATGGTACACTGAAGTCGTTCTGAAGTCTGGGCTGGCGGATTACGCGCCCATAAAAGGGTGCATGATCTTCCGAGAGCACTCTTACGCCATTTGGGAGAAGATCCAAGAGGTTTTCAACAAAAAAATAAGAGAAAGCGGCCACAGAAACGTCTATTTTCCGCTGTTCATACCTGAAAGTTTTCTGAAAAAAGAGGCTGAGCATTTCGCGGGATTCGTTCCTGAAGTAGCTTGGGTAACTCAAGGCGGAGACACTCCGCTGGAAGAGAAACTCGCCATAAGACCAACCTCTGAAACCATAATCTACGCCACTTACGCGAAATGGATTAGAAGTTGGAGAGACCTGCCCATCAAACTCAACCAGTGGTGCAACATTGTAAGGTGGGAAACCAAAGCCACCAAACCCTTCCTCAGAACCAGAGAGTTTCTATGGCAAGAGGGCCACACCGCCCACGCAACAAAAGAAGAAGCAGACAAAGAAGTGATGGACATACTAAACGATTACAGAGACGTGATGGAAAACTACCTAGCAATTCCAGTGCTTGTCGGAGTGAAAACCGAGAGCGAAAAGTTCGCCGGAGCCCTCTACACGACCACGCTGGAGGCGATGATGCCCGACGGAAAAGCACTGCAAATGGGAACATCACACAACCTAGGCCAAAACTTTGCCAAAGTTTTCGATATAAAATTCATCGGAGAAGACGAGAAAGAACATTATGTTTGGCAAACCTCATGGGGCATATCCACACGGCTGATAGGCGCTGTGGTTATGGTTCACGGCGACGACAAAGGATTAGTGGTGCCGCCGAAGGTCGCTCCCGTCCAGGTTGCCATAGTGCCGATACCCTACAAAGACGCGGATTCAAGCGCGATACTTGCAAAAGCCAAAGAAATCCTCGAAAAACTCAAAGAGAAAGGCATAACCGCCGTTTTGGACGACAGAGCAGAATACACGCCAGGCTGGAAGTTCAACCAGTGGGAACTGAAAGGCGTGCCCGTTAGGATAGAGATAGGCCCCAGAGACCTCAAACAGAAACAGATAACCGTGGCAAGACGGGACACCTATGAGAAGACCGCTGTCAAAGAGGAAGAAGCCATAAACGCCGTAGAAAGGCTTCTCGGAGAAATCCAAGACAACCTATACGCTAAAGCTAAGAGATTCCTAGAAGAAAAAATCACGAAAGTACGGTTCTATGAGGAATTCAAGGAAACGCTCAAAAACAAGGGAGGATTCATCAAGGCACCTTGGTGCGGCAACTCAAAATGTGAAGAAAGAATCAAAGAGGAAACAGGCGCCACCATCAGGCTAAGACCCCTCGAAAAAGAAGAAACCAACGCAAATTGCTTGTGCTGCGGAGAGAAAGCCAAAGAAATGGCCTACTTCGCCAAATCATACTAAAAGCCGCTGAAACCTCTTTGGCAATCAGTGAAACAGCGCTGGTTCTTCTGAAGTGTGCTTCGCAAACTTTATTTCCTGAAAAAACAACCTTTGCCTCCATAGGAGGCTAAACTTTGGCGAAGGTAAAAGTAACCGCGAGAGTAAAGACAATCGAGTACGCAATTCGTGACATAATCGTTCATGCAAAAGAGATTGCAAAAACAGGAAAAAAGATTTTTTACCTGAACATAGGAGACCCTGTGGCTTTTGATTTCAGCACTCCGCAGCATGTCAGGCAAGCGCTATGCGAGGCGGTTGAGGAAGGAGCGAATAATTACTCACCTTCGGAAGGGTTACCAGAACTGAGGCAAGCTGTAGCCGAAAAGGAAAGACGAGTCAACGGCGTGAACATCTCTGCTGAGGATGTCATAGTCACTTCGGGCATTTCGGAAGGAATCCAGATGGTGATGGCCGCCCTAATAGAAGAGGGAGATGAAATTCTATTACCAGGCCCAGCCTATCCACCGTATATTTCCTACGCCAAGTTCTTCGGTGGAAAACCAGTCACTTACGAAACCGTTGAGAAGGATGGATGGCAACCGAACACTGACGATTTGAAAAGAAAAATCTCCAAAAGAACTCGCGGAATAGTCATCATCAACCCAAACAACCCTTGCGGCGCGCTTTACGGAGAAAAAATTGTAAAGCAAATAATAGACCTAGCAGCAGAACACGACCTTCTAATTCTCTCGGATGAAATTTACGACCAAATAACTTACACCGAAAACTTTGCCAGCACAGCACATCTCGCCAAAGACGTGCCTGTGGTGGGCTTGAATGGATTCTCAAAAGTTCACTTAATGACTGGATGGAGACTCGGCTACATATACTTCCATGACCCAAGAAACCAGTTGCAGGAGCTTAAACAATGCATCGAAAAAGAGGGACGAATAAGAATTTGCGCCAACACACCAGTTCAGAAAGCTGGAATAGCCGCGCTAAATGGACCACAAGACCACGTGAAGGATCTGGTTGAAAGGCTTAGGCAGAGAAGAGATTACGCATGGAAAAGACTGAACGAAATCGAAGGACTGAGCTGCGCAAAACCCGAAGGAGCGTTCTACGTTTTTCCAAAAATTCACGCGGTGGGATCAAAATGGAGAACAGACTTGGAATTCGCTTTGGAGCTTTTAAAAGAAACTGGAGTGCTCTTCGTACATGGGTCAGGCTTTGACCCAATTTACGGCGCTGGGCACTTCAGAGGAGTTTTCCTTCCCCCAATTGGAACGCTGGAACAGGCTTTCAACGAAGTGGAACGGTTCATGGAAAAGAAGAAATAAAAAGAAGGCTTCAACTGTGGCTATCGCTTGCTATCTTTGATTTTACGAGTAGATTGGCACTCCTTCTTTTGGATCAAGGACTATTTTATGGAATTCCGCCATTAGTCTCTTTGCCACTGGTCCTGGGCTTCCATTGCCTATTTGCCTTTTATTCACTTCCCTTATCGGCACGATTTCCGCGGCTGTTCCAGTAAAGAACACCTCATCGGCAGTAAACAACTGGAATGGCGTTATGTTAGTTTCAGTGGCATCATAGCCTGACTTTTTGGCAAGCTTAATCACAACTTGAGCCGTTATTCCAGCCAACGTGCCAGTACAACTTGGCGGAGTAAGGAGTTTGCCGTTTTTCACGATGAATAAGTTTTCGCCCACCCCTTCAGCTACGAAGCCGTTTTTGTCAAGGCATATGGCTTCGTCAACGCCGTTTATGTTGGCTTCGATCTTTGCTAATACGCTGTTGAGATAGTTGAGCGACTTTATCTCATGCGTCGTTGAGTCAACAGGGTTTCTTCTAACCCAAGAAATCATGGCGGTAACCCCCTTCTCTTTAGCTTCGCCCGCATGCAGCGAAATGGTGTCTGTTATGATGATTACTGAGGGTTTGGGGCATTTTCTGGGATCCAAGCCAAGGTCGCCCACGCCTCTTGTCACTACCAAGCGGATATAGGCAGTACTCAGCTTATTCTTTCGCAGAGTCTCCAGCACTGCCTGCGTCATCTCTTCCTTTGTTAAGGGTATTTGCAACATTATTGCGTGTGCTGAGCGGTAAAGTCTGTCGATGTGTTCCTTGAGCTTGAAGACAACTCCATTGTAGGCGCGGATTCCCTCGAAAACACCGTCCCCGTACAGGAGACCGTGATCGTAAACGGATGTTTTGGCTTGCGATTTCGGATAGTACTTTCCATCTATGTAGACTAGCAATTCTTTTTCCACAGATTTTTTCCTCCAATGTTGACGCTTTTTTAATGCGCTTAGATTTGATATAGTTTTGGGCAATAAACTATATGATTTATGTGTTATCCATAGAATTGTGGTCTTTTGGAAAGGCTCCGCGGCAGCGGGAGAGGCTTGAAAGGCTTGTCTTTGAGCTTATCCTGAATCTTCGTTATCAACTCGTTTAACTTCATGTTTTGTATCTTGCTATGAGCTTCTCTGTCTCTGATTGAAAGAACTCCAGACTCTGTTTCTCTTTGTCCCACAACGATTACGTAGGGAACCCACTCTATCTCTGCTTCTCTGACGCGCTTCTGCAGGGTGAACGCGCGGTCGTCAACGTCCACGCGTATGCACTGCGCCTCTATTTCCTTGGCAATCTCCTCAACTTTTTCGAGGTATTTGTCAGACATGGGGATTAACCGCACTTGCGTGGGCGACAGCCACAAGGGAAGCATCGGTGATTTGCCGCTTTGTTGTTCTTTGTAAGCTTTTTCCAGCAAAGCATAGATGCATCTCTCGATAGCGCCGCTTGGAGAGCAATGCAAGATCAGCGGATACTGCTTCTCGCCTTTTTCGTCAGTGTAGGTTATTTCGTATCTTTTTGCGTTTTCAACATCTATCTGGTCGGTTGAAAGCGCCGCTGCCTTGTCCTGATTATCCACGAAGTTGAAGTCCCATTTTAGTGTGAAATAGAAGAAGCGCTCTGCCCACACCTCAGCCAAAACAGGCTTATCGAAGATTTTGGCTAAGCCCGTCACAAATTCCTTGTTTTTCTCGTAGAAGTCTTTTGTGAATCGTATCGCCATCTCGTAGTCATCTTTCGACAAGCCTATGTCGCTCAAAACGTCTATGCATAGGTTAAATCGGGTTACGAATTCCTTTTTTGCTTGTTCCAGATCTGTGCAGAAGGCGTGGCAGTCAGGCATTGTGAAGGCTCTCAGACGCTTTAGACCGACAACCTCTCCGCTTTTTTCGCGCCTGAAACTGTAGCGAGTTAGCTCATAGATTTTCAGAGGCATATGCTTATAAGAGATTTGGGTGTCATGAACCATTAAAAACTGCCCGAAACACGCAGCAAACCTGAGGAAGAGCACTTTATCCTCTGTCTTTAACAAGTACTGACGGGCGGGAAAACGATTCAAATAATCCGCCAAGCTTGGATGATTGAAATCATACATGATTGGAGTTTCAACTTCCATAGCGCCGTAAGCCGCCATCTTAGAATTGACGAACTGTTCAAGCAGAGACTTTATCAATCGTCCTTTCGGGTACCAACGGATGTTCCCAGGGTCGCTTCCTGGCTCGTAATCGGCTATTTCCAGCCGCTTCATCAAAGGCACGTGCGGGGGCATTTGTTGACTCGCTCGCACTTTCTTGATTTCGTACTTTGCGAATTTGCCCAGATTCTCATGCCCTTTAAAGTTGAAATCTTCGATGGGCACCAGTTTTCCGTCTGGCTGAAGAATATGCCAGAAAGATGCCAGTTTCTCCTCAGCCTTTACTGCCTCGGAAACCTTCTCCTCTTTTGCAACTTCTACTTTGGTTTCGGTTGGAGTTGGCGCGTAGAATCGAGATTGTTCTGCCAACGGATGACCTTTGATGGATATTGTGAACTGTTTGTTCCAGCCGAAGGGAGCACGATACGTCTCTATACCTGCTTGTTTTGCATGGGTTTCCATGGCTTTCAGTAATTTCAACGCTTCAGCAGGCCTTGCCAAGTTTCTGCTCAAGTGAGCGTAGGGATAAATCAAGATTCGGTTAACCTTTAATTTTTGTAGAAAAGCGTGCACATCATCAACGGCTCTTTGGGCTACTGCCGCATCGTCATCTTCCTCAACAGCGGTAAAAAGAACCACGACATCCTCAACGCGATTTTCTTTTTTCTCCGCTTCCTCAGCTATAGCGATTTCTTTCTCAACAGGCGTGAAAACGATGAAGTTAGAATGTAACTGTAACATCCGCATGGGTTTCCACTCTCTTTTTAGGCGCTGTAGCGCCACTTATCTATAGTTTTGTCCTTTTTGGTTTTTTTCTTGAATTCTTTGTAGTGTTCCCTGCAGAGGTAAACACGTTTTTCGTCGCTACCGACATTTAACCCTGCAGACTTGACTTTTTCGGTTGAAATTGAACGGGCAGCTTCCCTGCCGCAGCTAGATACGCTGCATTTGACTCCTTTATCGATGCGCCCCAACTGTGAAACACCTTTAAACGTTTTTACGCATTACAATACGCGTTATTGCTTAATTTCTTTTTCATAGATAGAACGAGCTCTTCGATAAATTTCTTCTTTTTCTCCGAAAAATGTCGGTCCGATGCCTTCGACAACCAGCGAGGCAGCGGCGGAACCCACGCAAGCGCACCATAGAGAGTCTTTTTGGCGAATGTATTCGGTTAGAAATCCGCCCATGAAAACGTCACCTGCGCCTGTAGGATCAACCACCACCACAGATTTGCATGCGGGGATACGGTAACGGGTTTTCTCCACGGAAAGTACGGCGCCTTTAATGCCTAAAGTGACGATTATGGTTTCAACTCCCAGATCATGGACAGCTTTTATTGCAGAATTAAGATTGGAGTATCCCGTCAAGGTGCTGATTTCGTCTTTAGAAGATTTGTAAATATTGATGAGGCTTAACAAGCGTTTGTCAACTAGAGCGTCGTATGTAACGTTTCCAGCTTCATCAAAACTTCGCAACAAACCTTGAGGGTCAAAGGACAAAACGTCAGCACAATGCTTTAGGTGCTCAACCACTTCGTATGAAATTTCGCCAGCAATTGGCGCGATGTGAATAGCTCTGG